>NZ_VJZE01000418.1 GCF_009377205.1 Streptomyces phyllanthi | reverse complement strand
CCGCTCCCCCCAGTCGTCCCAGTCCTCCCCGGCCGCGAGGCTCGCCCACAGGGGGCGCAGCGCCTCGTCGTCGCCGCCGAGCAGCGGAACGCACCGGTCCAAACAAGCCAGTCCGCCGGCGGCCAGCCCGCGTTCGTCGGCCTGTGCGATCAGTTCCACCAGACTCATCACGCCTCCCTCGAACTCGTTCGACTGGGCGCCTTTTCTAACGGAGCCCGCACTTCCCCTTACTGCGTGCGACAGAGCACCAGTGTCACAGAGGCACCACTCCGAGCCGGTCGAGTAACTGGAAAAACATGTTTTCGGCCAACGGCGCCGACGGATCCGGTTCCAGGGCCAGAAGGTCGGCCAGCCGCTCGGCGGCCACGGTGTGCCCGGCCTCCGCGGCCCAGGCGACGGCGCGCTCGGCCGCGTCGCCCGGCTCCAGGAAGTAGTCCTCGACGGTGAGCCCGTCGTCGTTGCCGTCCAGGTACCCGGCCATGGCCTCCCGCGCCAGACACGTGGTCCAGCCGCCGCTCTCCGGGCCGGCGGCCTCGATCACCACGCAGTCGCCGCCCATGACGTACCCGAAGAGCGCGGGTGCCCCGGTCTCGCGGGCGAGCGCGTGCATGCTGCCGACGTCACCGGAGCCGTCCTGGTTCGGGTACTCCCACACCTGCCATCCGTCGTCCGCCGTCGTGAGCGGCGACATGCCCCTCGCTCCCGCCAGCGCGTCGAGCTCCGCGAGCGGCCCCTCGCTTCTGCCCACGACGTAGTAGCCCCAGTAGCCCATTCCGGCTCCCCCCGGCATCTCGGCACACTCGCGCCGAATACCACCACAGCCGTACTGCAGTTCGCCCCCGGAATCGGGCAATCCGTCCCACCGGGAGGCGAGATCGGCCGAGGTCAGCCGGAGACGGGCACGGCAGCCCCCGGGCCGCTGCGCGCCTTCGTGTCCTGCATCCGCGTCAGCGTGAGGACGAAGAGGATCGCGAGGACCGCGGCGACGACGTCGACCGCGTCCGCGAACAGCATCTGCCCCAGGGCCCGCTTGATCTCCGGAGCCGTCTCGGCCCTGCGGTACGCGGTGGAGGCGGCCCGGCCCGCGAGCAGGCTGATCACCCAGGCGGCCCACCAGCCGTTGAGGAGCAGGTGCGACCGGCGCGTGCCCGAGGGGCTGCTCGCGTCCCAGATGTCCGCCGCGACCCTCCGCGGAAACCACAGGTTCACGAACGGCACGAACCAGCCGCCCACCGCCCAGCCGCGCTTCCTGCGGTGCCCGAAGGGGTCGAACACCTCGGCGTTGACCCGTACCCGGTGGAACCAGACGAGGAAGACCACGCCGGTGATGACCAGGGCGGCCGTCTGCAGGGAGCCGGCGAACGCGTAGAGCGAGTCCGCCCGCTCGGCCCTGCGCTCCACGTCCGCACCGGTGTCGCCGTCCACGAGGGCGCCCAGGACGCCGTACGACATGGCGTCCGCCCGGATCGCGAACAGATCGGCGGCGACGACCAGCCCGAGCAGCCCGGCCACGGTCCGGCCGAGGCCGACCGGCGAGCTGAGCCAGGCGGAGGCGTGGCTGCCGTGCGGCGGGGCCATGGGCGGGGCGCCGGCCGCGGCGCAGTGCTCGCAGACCACCCCGTCGTCCGTGGCTTCGAAGTGCCGGCATCTCGTGCAGAGCATGGCGAAGTGGTCCCCCCGTATCCCGGATCCCGATCGAACAGAACCGCCCGAGGCTCTCCCCAGAACCTCACACAAGGCGGCAGGCGGAACATACGGCTCCCCCGCCCCGCAGGTCCACCGTGTTTCGCCTACGGCTCACCGGGTTCAGCTGACCCGGTCCGCCAGCCTCCCGAACTCCGCCCACGACAGCGCCGGTGTCCCCGGATCCCACAGCTTCTGGGTCAGCGCCCGCAGCGGCATCCGTACGCCCGCCGCCACCTGCGCCTCTGTCTGGGAGTTCGCCAGATCGCACCAGACCGCGAAGGACCCGCCGAGGATCTGGCCGTCGTACCGCTCGGGCACCGCGGTCGTACCGCGGAGCACCCGCGGGGTCCACTGCTCGTAGATCCGCTGCCCGGTCGGGTAGAAGAACTGGTTGGGCTCACCGAGGACGTAGTACAGATACTCGTCGTTGTAGTTGATCACCCGGCGCCCGTCTGCCAGATACTCGGCCGGCTGCCGGGCCCCGATCTCCTTGCCGGTCCAGTACGCGACCTGGATGTCGCGCGACGGCTGCACCTTCCCGCCGCTGAAGAACCCGTCGTTCCAGGCCCGCATCTGCCGGTCGTGCCTGCGTACCGTGGCGGCCCGGTCGTCCATCCAGCCGGTCGCCAGGTCGGCCACGGTCGCCCCCGCCCCGTACCGCTCCCGTGCCGCGGCGGCCAGCTGCGGGTACGAGGCCTCGGGGTTCGAGGCCGTCAGCGCCAGGTACTCGTCGGCGCCGAGGTGCCAGTAGGGGCCGGGGAAGAGGTCCGCGTACTCGTTCAGCAGGTCGTCGACGAGGGCCGCCGCCGCGGGCTTGGAGATGTCCACCGCGCCGCGCGTCGGCGCGCCGCCCACGTTGCGCAGCTGGAGATCCGGATGGGCGTCGATCACCGCGCCGAGGTGGCCGGGCGAGTCGATCTCGGGGACGACCTTGATGTGGCGGCTCTCCGCGAGGTCCACGATGCGCCGTACCTGCGCCTTGGTGAGGTGCTGCTGCGACACCACCTCGGGATGCTTGTCCGACTCGATGCGGAAGCCCTGGTCGTCGGAGAAGTGCAGCCCGAGCTGGTTGTACTTCAGATCGCCCAGCTCCCGTATGCGGTCCTCGATCCAGCCCGCCGTGAAGTACTTGCGCGCGATGTCGAGCATGAACCCGCGCTGGGGCTTGGCCGGCTGGTCCCGTACGACGCCCTCGGGCGCCGTACCGCCGCCGCGCACCTCCTGCTTCAGGGTGCGTGTGCCGTAGAAGACGCCCGCCTCCGCGGGCGCGGATATCGTCACGCGCCGGTTGCTCACGGTCAGCGTGTACGCCTCCGAGTCCGGCTGGTTCTGACCGGTGAGGTTCAGCTCCACGTCCCCGTCACGGGGCTCGGCCTCTCCGGCGTACGTCAGGCCCAGCTCCCCGGCGGTCAGCCGTCCCTCGTCGGCGAGTTTGCCGTCGGAGACCACGAGCCGGGCGCCGCCCGAGGGGCGCCAGCCGGGGCCGCGGGCGGGCTCGTGATCCCGTACGGCCGGGATCGTCTGCGGCTCCTGGGACAGGGGGTACGAGCGTGAGGGTGTCGGCGAGGGGGCCGGGGAGACGCTGGAGGCCGTCACCGTGCCCGCGCGCGTCGGCTGCGCCCCGCTCGGCGACCCCGTGTCGCCGCCCGGCCAGACGGTCGCGGCCACCGCGATCGCACCACCCGTCACAGCGACACCCACGCCGAGAAGCAACCCCTTCGGCGCCACGTACGTCTTCCTGCGGGGTGCCCTGCGCCGGCCGCGGTTCACGGTGCTCCTCCGGTCCGTATTCGCCCCTTGTCATTTCGCCCCGTGTCATGTCGTCCCATGTCACACACCTCCACTTCGAACGTACGACGTCCCACCAGCCCGACCGTCCACAACCGGCCCCGAAACTCTTCCGTCCGGGTGAAATTCGGGCTTCGTTCGGACAGTCGTTGACCCCCCTCGATAACGTGACGGCACATCTCGCACACCCTTCCCAGTCGACCCGTACGCGACATCCACAAGACGTCGCCACACACCGCCGAGGACCCACGCTGCCCCCGCACCGTCTTCCCCACCTCCCCGGCCAGGTCGCCATCCCGGAGCAGCTCCGCGCCGCCGTCGGCCCCGCGGCCATGGAGCGGTTCAACACAGCCCCCGCCGCCGAGCTCGAGCGCGCCCTCCTCGGCTGCTGCCGGAGCCTCCGCTGGGCACGTCGCGTCACCGAGCACAGGCCCTACCCGGACCTGGAGGCCCTGCTCGCCGCGGCGGACGAGGCAGCGTACGACCTGACGCCCGCCGAGCTGGCCGAGGCGCTGGCCGGCGAGTCGCTCACACTGCTTCCGGACGGCGCGTACTCCGCCGCCCACACGGCACTGAGCGCCGCACACGCCGCATACGAGAGTCGATTCGGACACGTGTTCGTCATCTGTCTGGATGACGTGGCCCCCGAGGAGACCCTCGACCGGGTACTCACGGGCATCCGGTCACGTTTGACGAACGATCCGGAGGAGGAGCGCCCCCTGGCCGCGGAGGAACTACGCCGCCTGGCAAAAGGAAGGCTGACCCGGGTCGTACAGCACTTTTCCGGCCAAGCCGGCCATTAGGGGGCGCGGAGCGCCCGTCAGGGGCGCGGGGAACTGCGCACCCAGCCACAAAGGACCCGCACCCGGCCAAACGGATGGATACCCACCCCAGTAGCCGCAGCCCACTCCCCCGTACGTGCACGGTCGCCTGCCACTTTCGATCACACCGAGGCCGCCCGCTCAGCGCCGCAGGCACACCGCTACGATGCTGGGGGCCGGTGGACCGTACCCGGCCGGGCCAGACCGACACTGAAAGCCGGCAGGCCCCAGTCCCCGCTCCCGGAGGGTTCTTCCGTGCCGGCTGGAACGCTGTACCGCGGCCGGGAAGGAATGTGGTCCTGGGTGGCTCACCGAGTCACCGGCGTCCTCATCTTCTTCTTCCTGTTCGTTCACGTGCTGGACACCGCTCTCGTCCGTGTCTCCCCCGAGGCCTACGACAAGGTCGTGGCCACGTACAAGACGCCGATCGTCGCGCTGCTGGAGTACGGCCTCGTCGCCGCCATCCTCTTCCACGCGCTCAACGGCCTGCGCGTCATCGCCGTCGACTTCTGGTCCCAGGGACCGCGCTACCAGAAGCAGATGCTCTGGACCGTGGTCGGCCTCTGGCTCGTGCTGATGCTCGGGGCGATCTACCCCGTCCTCGGCCACGCCGCTCGTGAAGTCTTCGGGAGCTGAGACACATGTCCACCACTGAGACCACCGAATCCGGAATCGGCCCGGTAGAGGGCACGGGCAACCTGTCGGGCTACAGCCCCGACAACCCGGCGCCCGTGATCGAGGCCCCGCGCAAGCGCACCAAGAAGACCCCGAAGTCGACCCGCGGCAACTTCGAGATGTACGGCTGGCTGTTCATGCGCCTGTCCGGCATCGTGCTGGTCGTCCTGGTCATCGGCCACCTGCTCATCCAGCTCGTCCTCGACGGCGGTGTCTCCAAGATCGGCTTCGCGTTCGTCGCGGGCCGCTGGGCCTCGCCCTGGTGGCAGACCTGGGACCTGCTGATGCTGTGGCTGGCGATGCTGCACGGCGCGAACGGCCTGCGCACGGTCATCAACGACTACGCGGAGCGCCCGAACACGCGTCTGTGGCTGAAGGGCCTGCTGTACACCGCCACGGTGTTCACCATCCTGCTGGGCACGCTGGTGATCTTCACCTTCGACCCGAACATCCGCTAGGCACGGGGCTGAGGTATCCACTCATGAAGATCCACAAGTACGACACCGTCATCGTCGGCGCGGGCGGCGCCGGCATGCGCGCCGCCATCGAGTCGACGAAGCGCAGCCGCACCGCCGTGCTGACCAAGCTCTACCCCACCCGCTCCCACACGGGCGCCGCGCAGGGCGGTATGGCCGCCGCGCTCGCCAACGTGGAGGAGGACAACTGGGAGTGGCACACCTTCGACACGGTCAAGGGCGGTGACTACCTGGTCGACCAGGACGCCGCCGAGATCCTGGCGAAGGAGGCCATCGACTCGGTCCTCGACCTGGAGAAGATGGGCCTGCCGTTCAACCGCACCCCGAACGGCACGATCGACCAGCGCCGCTTCGGCGGTCACAGCCGGAACCACGGCGAGGCCCCGGTCCGCCGCTCCTGCTACGCGGCCGACCGCACCGGCCACATGATCCTCCAGACGCTGTACCAGAACTGCGTGAAGGAGGGCGTGGAGTTCTTCAACGAGTTCTACGTCCTGGACCAGCTGATCACCGAGGTCGACGGCGTCAAGAAGTCGGCCGGTGTCGTGGCGTACGAGCTGGCGACCGGCGAGATCCACGTCTTCCAGGCGAAGGCCGTGATCTACGCGTCCGGCGGCTGCGGCAAGTTCTTCAAGGTGACGTCCAACGCGCACACGCTGACCGGTGACGGCCAGGCGGCGGTCTACCGCCGTGGCCTGCCGCTGGAGGACATGGAGTTCTTCCAGTTCCACCCGACCGGCATCTGGCGCATGGGCATCCTGCTGACGGAGGGCGCCCGCGGTGAGGGCGGCATCCTCCGCAACAAGGACGGCGAGCGCTTCATGGAGAAGTACGCGCCGGTCATGAAGGACCTCGCGTCCCGTGACGTCGTCTCGCGCTCCATCTACACGGAGATCCGCGAGGGCCGCGGCTGCGGCCCCGAGGGCGACCACGTCTTCCTGGACCTCACGCACCTCCCGCCGGAGCAGCTGGACGCCAAGCTCCCGGACATCACGGAGTTCGCACGCACCTACCTCGGTATCGAGCCCTACACGGACCCGATCCCGATCCAGCCGACCGCGCACTACGCGATGGGCGGCATCCCGACGAACGTCGAGGGTGAGGTTCTGTCGGACAACACCACGGTCGTGCCGGGCCTGTACGCGGCCGGCGAGGTCGCCTGCGTGTCGGTGCACGGCGCCAACCGTCTGGGCACGAACTCGCTGCTGGACATCAACGTGTTCGGCAAGCGCGCCGGTATCGCCGCCGCCGAGTACTCCCAGAAGGCCGACTTCGTCGAGCTGCCGGAGAACCCGGAGTCCCTGGTCGTCGAGCAGATCGAGCGGCTGCGCGCCTCCACGGGCAACGAGCGCGTGGCCGAGCTGCGGCGCGAGCTGCAGGAGACCATGGACGCGAACGTCATGGTGTTCCGCACCGAGCAGACGATCAAGACCGCGGTCGAGAAGATCGCCGAGCTGCGCGAGCGCTACAAGAACGTGGCGATCCAGGACAAGGGCAGGCGGTTCAACACCGACCTGCTGGAGGCCGTCGAGCTGGGCAACCTGCTCGACCTGGCCGAGGTCATGGCCGTGTCGGCCCTCGCCCGCAAGGAGTCCCGCGGCGGTCACTACCGCGAGGACTACCCGAACCGCGACGACGTCAACTTCATGCGCCACACCATGGCGTACCGCGAGGTCGGCGACGACGGCTCCGAAACCGTCCGCCTCGACTACAAGCCGGTCGTCCAGACCCGCTACCAGCCGATGGAGCGTAAGTACTGATGGCTACCCCCGTTCTGGACAAGGCCGAGACCCCCGAGTCGGCGTCTGCGGCTTCCCCGTACATCACGGTCACGTTCCGCGTGCGCCGCTTCAACCCCGAGGTCGCGGCCGAGGCGGTCTGGGAAGACTTCCAGCTGGAGATCGACCCCAAGGAGCGCGTCCTCGACGGCCTCCACAAGATCAAGTGGGACCTGGACGGCACGCTGACGTTCCGCCGCTCGTGCGCGCACGGCATCTGCGGCTCGGACGCCATGCGGATCAACGGCAAGAACCGTCTGGCCTGCAAGACGCTGATCAAGGACATCAACCCCGAGAAGCCGATCACGATCGAGGCCATAAAGGGCCTCACGGTCCTGAAGGACCTGGTCGTGGACATGGAGCCGTTCTTCCAGGCGTACCGGGACGTGATGCCCTTCCTGATCACGAAGGACACCAACGAGCCGACGCGCGAGCGTTTCCAGACCGCGGAGGACCGCGAGCGCTTCGACGACACGACGAAGTGCATCCTGTGCGCCGCCTGCACGTCCTCGTGCCCGGTGTTCTGGAACGACGGCCAGTACTTCGGCCCGGCCGCCATCGTCAACGCGCACCGCTTCATCTTCGACTCGCGTGACGAGGCGGGCGAGCAGCGCCTGGAGATCCTCAACGACAAGGACGGCGTGTGGCGCTGCCGCACGACCTTCAACTGCACGGACGCCTGCCCGCGCGGTATCGAGGTCACCAAGGCCATCCAGGAGGTGAAGCGCGCGCTGATCACGCGTCGCTTCTGATCTTCCTGGCGGTACGACGTGATGGGCCCCGTTTCCGGCTGTGTGCCGGGAACGGGGCCCGCCCGCTTTCCCAGCCCCGGCTGGAGCGGGTACTTGAGACTTCAAGACAGCCATGGAACGGGATCAGCCAACTTCGGGTGTGACTGCTGTGACCCATGAGGCAACCGTCGCCAGACTGAGGCCATGGCACTCCTGAGGAAAGCCGCCGCCCTCCTCTCGGCCGCGGCGGCCGCGTTGATCGCGATACCCCCCACTGCCTCGGCAGCCCCCACCCC
>NZ_VJZE01000417.1 GCF_009377205.1 Streptomyces phyllanthi | reverse complement strand
GCGGTGGCCCGGGTGGCGGCGGGCAGGGGCAGGGCCAGCCGGGTCAGCAGGGACAGGCGCCCAGCCAGTCGGCCACGCAGGAGGCGGCGAAGGAGAGCTGAGCCCGAAGGCCCGAGGCCCTGGGGATTCTCGGGAGCCTGTACGTACGCGGTGGCGCGCCCGGTGGACGGGGGCGCCACCGCGTACGTGTGCCGTGCCGTACGGGCGTGAGCGGCCGTCGTCGCGTAGGCCGCCCCGCGCCCGCCCTGTGTCATCCCAGCCAGTGGTGGCGCCCGATGCTGATGAGCCGCATACGGCGGGCCGCCACATCGGCCACACGGGCGCGCTCCTCCTCGGGTGCGTCCAGGGCCCCCAGGAAGAGCGACGCGGTCATCAGCATCTGGTCGACGTACAGACCGGCCAGCATCAGCAGGTCGTCGTCGCTCCAGCCCGCGGACTCCGGGTGCTTGGCCAGCTCGGCCTTCACCTCCTCGGCGAACCGGGCCAGTTGGGCGCCGATCGCCTCCCGTACCGACTGGACTCCACCATGTCGCTCGCGGGCGATAAAGCGGACATGTGCGGGGTACGCGTCGACGTGGCGGGCGATCAGGTCGACGGCGCGCCCGATGCGTTGGTCGCTGTCGCCGGCCGGGGACACCGTGGTCCCGATCATCGGGTGCAGGCTGCCCAGCGCCTCCTCGACGAGCGCCACGCCGAGATCCGCCGTCGAGCGGAAGTGCCGGTAGAACGCGGTCGGGGCGACCCCGACGGCGCGGGTGACCTCGCGCAGGCCCAGGCTGCTCAGGCTCTGCTCCTCCAGCAGGCCCAGTGCCGCGTCCAGGAACGCCTGCCGGGTCTTCTGCTTCTGGGCCTGCCGGATGCCGAGAGTGTGACTCATGACATGTAGTTAACAACTGTTCTCTGTAAGGGGAAAGCCGCGAGGCGCGCTAGACTTGTCAGTCAGTGAACAACTGTAACCACAATCGTTCACTGAACGCCGGAGGAGCCGGAGAAATCCGGAGAATCCAATCCAGAATCCAGAATCCGGAAACCCGAGACCTCAGCGAGTAGAGAGTCCAGAGAGGCGCAACACCATGCTGTTCCTCGTCGCCGCCCTTTTGCTCCTGGGCACCGTGCTGGGCACCGTGGCCCACGCGCCGCTGCCCGTCACCCTTGTCGCCGCCGCCGTCATCGGCGCCTGGCTCGCGGTCTTCGCGGTGCGTGAGCGCCACGGCCGCCGACGTCACCACCCCACCCACTGACCGACTCCACACCCCCGGCCGTCCTCGCCCACCTGCTGGGAGCTGACCGACCATGGAACTCACCGCACAGCGACCGCACCGCCGTACCGGAGCCCGCGATGCCGACGGCATGGCCGTGGCGTCCTTCATCCTCGGCCTCCTGGGCCTCCTCGTGCTGAACCTCTTCCTGGGGCCGATCGCCATCGTCCTGGCCTCCGTGGCCCTGTGGCGCGGTACCACCCGCCCGGGCCGCGCCTATCTGGGACTCGGGCTCGGCGTCGCAGACCTCGTCGTCCTGGTCACGCTGATGCAGCTGGACAACACGGTTTCCTGGAGCTTCTGAGGGAGTCCGGGCGCCCGGGGGAAGTGCCGGCGGGCGGCTGGGGGCGAGTCGCGTCCGCCCTGGGGACCGGAGGCCGAGGTCGGCGATCCGTCCCCCGTAGAATCGGGGCCACCATGGCTTACCTCGACCACGCAGCGACGACACCGATGCTCCCGGAGGCGGCAGAAGCCCTGACCGCCCAACTCGGCATCACCGGCAACGCCTCCTCGCTGCACGCGGCCGGCCGCAGAGCCCGCCGCACCATCGAGGAAGCCCGGGAGACCATCGCCGAGGCCCTCACCGCGCGCCCCAGCGAGGTGGTCTTCACCTCCGGCGGCACCGAGGCCGACAACCTCGCCGTCAAGGGCCTGTACTGGTCCCGCCGCGACGCCGACCCCGCCCGTACGCGTGTCCTCGCGAGCCCGGTCGAGCATCACGCGGTCCTGGACGCCGTCCACTGGCTGGGCGAGCACGAAGGCGCCACCATCGAGTACCTTCCGGTCGACGCGTACGGCCGGGTCCGCCCGGAGGACCTGCGTGAGGCCATCGCCCGCAACCCCGACGACGTGGCCCTGGCCACCGTCATGTGGGCCAACAACGAGATCGGCACGATCATGCCGATCCGCGACCTGGCCGATGTGGCGGCGGAGTTCGGCGTTCCGCTGCACGCCGACGCGGTCCAGGCGTTCGGTCAGGTCCCCGTCGACTTCGGTGCCTCCGGCCTTGCCGCGATGACGGTGTCCGGTCACAAGATCGGCGGCCCGTACGGTATCGGCGCGCTCCTCCTCGGCCGCGAGTACAGCCCCGTGCCCGTGCTGCACGGCGGTGGCCAGGAGCGTCATGTCCGCTCCGGCACCCTCGACGTCCCGGCCGTGGCCTCGTTCGCCGTCGCCGCGCGTCTCGCCGCCGAGCAGCGCGAGTGGTTCGCGCGGGAGATCGGCGCCCTGCGCGACGACCTGGTCGTCGCGGTCCGTGAGGCCGTCCCGGACGCGATCCTCGGCGGGGACCCCTCTCCCGGTGGCCGGCTCCCGGCCAACGCCCACTTCACGTTCCCGGGGTGCGAGGGTGACTCGCTCCTGCTGCTGCTGGACGCCCAGGGCATCGAGTGCTCGACCGGGTCCGCGTGCACGGCGGGCGTCGCCCAGCCCAGCCATGTGCTCCTCGCCACGGGTACCGACCCCGACCTGGCGCGCGGCACCCTCCGCTTCTCCCTCGGCCACACCTCCACGGAGGCGGATGTCGAGGCGGTCGCGAAGGCGATCGGCCCGGCGGTGGAGCGGGCGCGTACGGCGGGGCTCACCTGAACCGCTCCTGAGCACACGAAAACGACCTACGAGACGGGTTCCCTTCGCCGGCATTACCCGGATCAGGTGACTGGGGGTCGCCTTCCAGTCGTGGACCTTACGATCCACGGCCTTCCGGCCTCTCAGCTCGACCGTCGACGTCGGCACCAGCGGAAGCCGAAACTTCTCGCCAGAGTCGGCTACTCCGGTCGAACTCCCTCACTCGTCCCGTAGGCCTGTTATCAGGATAGGACGTCCATCTTCAGATGGAAGACCCTATTTCATGATTTTTTATCCGAGTTGCGCCACTTTGTTCTGATGAGACGATTTGGGTAAACCGACGAAAGCTCGCAAAGGTAGCGCAAAGGGGATCGCATGCCTGCGATCAAGGAAAGTGTCGACATCTCCCGGCGCCCCGAAGACGTCTTCTCCTACGTGACCGACCCCTCGCATCTCCCCGAGTGGCAGGAGAGCGCCGTGTCGGTCCGACCCGTGGGAGACGCCCTCCTCGGGGTGGGATCGAGAGTCGTGGTGACCCGGCGGATCGGTCGCCGTGAGATTCCGATGACCACGGAGGTGACCGAGCTGGATCCGCCGAGAAGCTGGCGTCTCGACGGCGTCGACGGTCCGATCCGGGGGCACGTCAAGGGCACCATCGAACCGCTCGGCGACGGGGAGCGCTCGCGTCTGACCCTGTCCCTCGACTTCGAGAGCCACGGGATCGGCAGGCTGGTCGTCCCGCTGGTCCTCCGCCCGTACGCGCGGAAGGAGATGCCGCGGAACGAGCAGACGCTGAAGACTCTGCTCGAGGGCGGTGCGTGACCCGGGTTCCGCCCTGCGTGACCCCGGTTCCGGCGATCCGGGCCATACGATCGCCCGCGCCACAGGCTCCGGGCGACGTGGCTCGGGCGTGCCCGGGAGGTCTCAGGCGGCGCCCGGGACGTCTCAGGCCGTGCCCGGTAGGTCTCAGGCCGCGCCCGTACCCGCCTTCCGAACGAGCCGCATGTACCGGTCCCAGTCCCAGTGGGTGCCGGGGTCCGTGTGATCCGTCCCCGGCACCTCCACATGGCCGATGATGTGCTCGCGGTCGAGCGGGATGTCGTACCGCGCGCATATGCGGGCCGTGAGTCGCGCGGACGCCTCGTACATCTCGTCCGTGAAGGACGAGGCCCGCTCCACGAAGCCGGCGTGCTCGATGCCGATGCTCCGCTCGTTGTAGTCGCGGTTCCCCGCGTGGTAGGCGACGTCCAGCTCGCGGATCATCTGGGTGATGTGACCGTCCTTGCGCACGATGTAGTGCGAGGCGGCGCCGTGCTCCGGGTCCTGGAAGACCTTCACCGCGCTGTCGAAGCTGCCCTGGGTGACATGGATGACCACCATGTCTATCCCGTAGTCGTCGGGCCGGTCCGCACGCCGCCAGTTGGCGTCCGACGCCGCCACCCACCGGGCTCCCGTGTAGTCGACCTCGCCTTCCTTGCGCGGCTTCTCCACACCGGGAACCCGCCACCACAGGCGCCCCAGCTCGTCGCGCGCGAGCGCGGCCGTGCCCGCGGCGGCCGCCGCCCCGCCGATGAGCAGGGCACGACGCCCGATGCGCCTGTCCGCGTCCTTCGACGCCTTTCTCGTTCCCACGAGATCGTCAACGGATACTCGCGGGCTTCGGTTCCCGGGGCCCCTTACCCTTGAAGGGTTATGACTGAGACTCCGCAGCGCAACCCCCGTCCCCTCCGCGTCCTCGCCGCCATGTCGGGTGGTGTGGACTCCGCCGTCGCCGCAGCCCGGGCGGCGGAAGCCGGCCATGACGTGACGGGTGTCCACCTCGCGCTGTCCGCGAACCCCCAGTCGTTCCGCACCGGTGCGCGCGGCTGCTGCACCATCGAGGACTCGCGCGACGCCCGGCGCGCCGCGGACGTCATCGGCATCCCCTTCTACGTCTGGGACCTCGCCGAGCGCTTCCGTGAGGACGTCGTCGAGGACTTCGTCGCCGAGTACGAGGCCGGGCGCACCCCGAACCCCTGCCTGCGCTGCAACGAGAAGATCAAGTTCGCCGCGCTCCTGGACAAGGCCCTGGCCCTCGGCTTCGACGCGGTCTGCACGGGCCACTACGCCCAGGTGATCGTGAACGAGGACGGCACGCGTGAGCTGCACCGCGCCTCCGACATGGCCAAGGACCAGTCGTACGTCCTCGGCGTGCTCGACGACAAGCAGCTCGCCCACGCGATGTTCCCGCTGGGCGACACGGTGACGACCAAGGACGAGATCCGCGCGGAGGCCGAGCGCCGCGGCCTCGCGGTCGCGAGGAAGCCGGACTCGCACGACATCTGCTTCATCGCCGACGGCGACACCCAGGGCTTCCTGGCCGGCCGCCTCGGCAGGGCGGAGGGCGACATCGTGGACGAGTCCGGCACCAAGGTCGGCACCCACGAGGGCGCGTACGGCTTCACGATCGGCCAGCGCAAGGGCCTGCGCATCGGCACCCCGGCCCCCGACGGCAAGCCGCGCTACGTGCTGGACATCTCCCCGGTGACCAACACGGTGACGGTGGGCCCGGCGGCCTCGCTCGACGTCAGCGGCCTGACCGCCGTCAAGCCCCGCTGGTGCGGGGCGGCCCCCTCCGGCCCGGGCACGTACACCGCCCAGCTCCGCGCCCACGGCGGCGAGACGGAGGTCACGGCGGAACCGGTCGACGACGACGCCCTCGACGTGACCTTCACGAACCCGGTCCGCGGCGTCGCCCCCGGCCAGGCGATCGTCCTGTACGACGGCACCCGCGTGGTGGGGTCGGCGACGATCGCGTCCACGCGCCGGGCGACAGCGTCGGTCGCCTGACGCGCCTCGGCGACCTGACGGGAAACTCGACGGTCACACGACGTCCACCTCGTAGAAGCACAGGTGCCCCTTGATCTCCGCGACCTCCGGCTTCGGGTCGGGGTACGCCCACACCAGGTCAGCGGCGTTCGGGAGTGACCAGTAGGAGGCCGTGCCCTTGAAGGGGCAGTACGTGTGGGTCTCGGACGGGGTCAGGAGGTCCATACGGACATCCCCTTCGGGGATGTAGTACCGCACGGGACAACCTGTTTCGCGCAGCAGCAGGGGCCGGGTAGTCTCCGCGAGGACGTGGCCGTCGTGCACGGCGCGTACGTGTTCGGTGCTCTGCTCGATGGTGATGCGGTGCCCTGTGGTCACGATTGCCCTCCCTGGGTGGCCGTCTCGTCGAGTACAGCGCACGCTGCTGTCGTGTTCTTCCCGCCCCCCGGAGGTGGCCATGGGAACCGCAGACCCGTCCAGAAACCGCAGGAGCCTCACCCACAAGGTCCGCTACGCCCTGCGCAACCCCGAGCGCGTCCCCGCCCACGCCCGGCGGGCCGCCCGTGACGCCTGGCTACGGCTCAGGTACCGCCACGACCACATCGCGTACTACCGGGCCGTGATGGCCTCCGACAGCGCCCGCAGCGTCGAGGCGGCGGTGGGGTACAACCCCTCGCGTGAACGATGGGCGAAGCTGGGCCGGATGCAGTTCGACTACCTCGTACGGCACGGACTGCGGCCGCACCACCGGATGCTGGAGATCGGCTGCGGGAACCTGCGCGCGGGGCGGCTGTTCATCGACCACCTGGAGAGCGGTCACTACTACGGGATCGACATCTCGCCGCACATCCTGCTCGCCGCCCAGGACACCCTCGTACGGGAGGGGCTGCAGTCCAAACTCCCGTACCTGACGATCGCCGACGACCTCACCTTCGCCTTCCTGCCCGACGCGCACTTCGACGTCGTCCACGCGCACAGCGTCTTCTCGCACTCGCCGATACACGTCATCGAGGAGTGCTTCGCGCATGTCGGCCGTGTCCTCGCACCCGGCGGCTTCTTCGACTTCACCTTCGACCGGACCGAGGGCAGGGAGCACCACGTCCTGCGGGAGGACTTTTACTACCGGACCGAGACCCTGGTCGAACTGGCCGCCGGACACGGCCTGTCGGCCCGTTTCATGGACGACTGGGAGAAGCTGCCGCACGGCCAGTCGAAGATCCGCCTGACCGCGATGGCGGATGTCGTCCCGGACGTCGGGTCGGAGGTCGTCGGGTCGGAGGTCAACCCCGTTGCCGGCCCCGTCGCCGGCTCCGATGTCGACTCGGATGTCAGTGGAGGCCCGTAGCGTGGGCTCATGAACATCTGCGTCTTCCTCTCCGCCGCCGACCTCGACGACCGTTACACGCGCCCCGCAAAGGAGTTCGCGAAGCTCCTGGGCAAGGGCGGGCACACGCTGGTGTGGGGCGGCTCGGACGTCGGGCTCATGAAGGTGGTCGCGGACGGGGTGCAGGAAGCCGGCGGGCGCCTGCTGGGCGTCTCCGTGGAGTTCCTGGCGGCCAGGGCGCGGCCGGGGACGGACGAGATGGTCATCGCGCGCGACCTGTCCGAACGCAAGAGGCTGCTCCTGGAGAAGGCCGACGCCGTGGTCATCATGGTCGGTGGAACCGGCACGCTCGACGAGGCGACCGAGATCCTGGAGCTCAAGAAGCACGGCCACACGGACAAGCCGGTGGTGCTGCTCAACACGGCCGGCTTCTACGACGGCCTCAAGGAGCAGTTCCGGCGCATGGAGGACGAGGGCTTCCTGCCCCGTCCGCTCTCGGACCTCGTGTTCTTCGCGGAGGAGCCCGTGGGGGCGCTCGCGTACCTGGAGGAGAGCCAGGGCGTCGAGTGACGCGACGGTGATGCGAGCATGGCAGCCATGGCTACACATGTGATCACCGGAGCGGGCTCCGGCATCGGCGCGGCCGTCGCGCGCCGTCTGCACGCGCGCGGGGACGAGCTCGTGCTGCACGCGCGCGACGCGGGGCGTGCGAAGGAACTGGCGGCGGAGTTTCCCGAGGCGAGGACGCTGGTCGGTGATCTCGCGGAACCCGACAAGCTCAGCTGGGCGTTCTCGCACCAGACGCTCCCGGACCGGGTGGACTCCCTGGTGCACAGCGCGGGCGTGATCGAACTCGGGGCCGTCGGCGAGCTGACCCCGAAGTCGTGGCGCCACCAGCTGAACGTCAACCTGGTCTCGCCGGCCGAGCTCACCCGCCTTTTCCTGCCTCAACTCCGCGCGGCCCGTGGTCATGTGGTGTTCCTCAACTCCGGCTCCGGCCTGCACGCCTACGGAGACTGGTCCGCGTACGCCGCCTCCAAGCACGGTCTGAGGGCTTTGGCCGACTCCCTGCGCCACGAGGAGCACGCGGGCGGTGTGCGCGTCACCTCGGTGTACCCCGGCCGTACCGCCAGCCCCATGCAGGCCAAGGTCCACCAGCAGGAGGGCAAGGAGTACGACCCGTCCCAGTGGATCGACCCCGAGTCGGTGGCCACGACGATCCTGATGGCCCTGGATCTGCCGCGCGACGCGGAGGTCCACGACGTGACGGTACGCCCGGGTCGCTGACAGGGCCCTCGCCGCCCCTACCCGCCCCCACGA
>NZ_VJZE01000416.1 GCF_009377205.1 Streptomyces phyllanthi | reverse complement strand
CATCAGCCCCACCCGCTCGCGTCATCCTCGCGGGGCAGCATCTTGGCGTCCCACACAGGTTGGGTATGGACGACCGGTCGTCCTCCTTGCGGATGAGACGGTGGCCCCGGCCTACCGGCGCGAACCACCCCTCCGCACTTCCTGACGGTTCATCAGTATTGAATGTTCCAGGCCCTCCGGCTACGTTCCGCGACACCGCAGCCGAGACGAAGAGGTGGTCGCATGGCCGAAGTCAGCGCGGAGGCGCGTATCGAGGCACCCGCCGAGAAGGTGTGGGCACAGCTCGTCGACTGGCCCGCGTACGGCGAGTGGAACACGACGCACACCGGCTTCCCCCGAGGCGGCCCGGAGACCCTCTCGGTGGGCGGCACCTTCCAGGAGAACCTGAAGCTCATGGGTTTCCCGGCGGAGGTCCAGTGGACCATCGCGGAACTGGAGCCCGCCCGGCTCCTCACCATCCGCGGCAAGGGCCCGATGGCCGTGGACCTCGCCACGCGCTACACGCTCACCCCGGACGGAGCCGCCACCACGGTCCGCATCGACGGCGAGTTCACCGGAGCGGCCGTCTCCCTGATGGCGGGCAAGCTGAAGGACTCGGCGACGGCCGCCCTGAACGAGTCACTGCGGAAACTGGGCGGACTGGTCGCGTGAGCGGACCGGTGGCGCAGACCGGGCACCCCCACACCCGGCACGCACGAAAGGCGCCGCCGAACCGCCCCACCGCGCCACACGAAGGCGCCCCACGGACCACGTCCGCGGGGCGCCCCCGAGCCCGCGCTGCGGGCCCGCCGACCGTCAGTCCTCGTCGGCGAGGATCAGATACAGCTTCTTGCGGGCCTCGTTGATGACCGCCACCGCCTTGTCGCGCTGGTCCTTGTCACCGGTCTTCCAGACCTGGCCGAACGCCTCCATCAGACCGAACCCGGCCTGCCGGATCTCGGTCAGCGCCTCCCAGTCGACCCCGCGCGAGGCCTCCTCCCACGGCGCCTCGGGCCCTTCGTCGGCCGCCGTACGGCCCGACTCGGAGAGCGAGAACAGCTTCTTGCCGCCCTCGGTCTCACTGGTGATCAGCCCCTCGTCCTCCAGCAGCTGGAGTGTGGGGTAGACCGAGCCGGGGCTGGGCTTCCACGCCCCGCCGCTGCGCTCGGCGATCTCCTGGATCATCTCGTAGCCGTGCATGGGCCGGTCCTTGAGGAGAGCCAGGATCGATGCCCGTACGTCACCGCGCCGCGCCCTTCCCCTCGGCCCTCCCCTGCCGCGCCCGCCCCACGGGCCCGGGCCGAACGGCCCGAAGCCGGGGCCGCCGTGCCCCGGACCGAACGGCCCGAAGGCACCGCGCAGCGCCTCGAAGTCGGGACGCCCGTGCGGGGCGTGCCCACCGTGACGTCCATGTCCGCGCTCGAATCCGTAGTCCTGTCCACGGGTACGCATCGCACTCACTCCATTCCATCGTTGATCTGTCGCGATGCCTCAACGATATATCGGAACACTTCGCGCGGCAAGGCCCTCACGCAATGCCCTCAGGGCGGTGCACCACACCCTGATCACCGGACTACCGTGTCAAGGCATGCATACGGACCGCTGGCTGGCAGACACCCGGACCTCCTACGACACGGTCGCGGTCAGCTATGCCGACCGGATACGCGAGGCCCTGGCGGGCGAACCGTTCCTGCGGGCGGCCCTGGCGTTGTTCGCCGACCAGGTGTCCGCCGCCGGCGGCGGGCCTGTGGCGGACGTGGGCTGCGGGCCCGGACACGTCACCGCTCACCTGCGCAGGTCGGGTGTGGACGCCTTCGGTATCGACTTGTCACCCGCGATGATCGACGTGGCTCGGCGTGACCACCCCGGCGTGCGGTTCGAGGTGGGCTCGATGACGGACCTCGGCCTCGCCGACACCTCGGTCGCCGGCCTGCTCGCTTTCTGGTCGTTGATTCACGTCCCCGACGATGCGGTCCCCACGGTGTTCGACCACTTCCACAGGGTGTTGCGTCCCGGCGGACCACTGCTGCTCGGCTTTCACGTCGGGGACGGGTCGAGACTGAAGACGCGGGGCTACGGCGGTCACCCGATGAACGTCCACGTCCACCGCCGCCGACCCGACCCAGTGGCGGCCTGGCTGCGCGACGCCGGCTTCACGCTTGAGGCCCAGATGCTGCTCGACCTCGACGAGGCCGTTCCAGGAGCGGTCCTGTTCGCACGCCGCCCGTCCTAGGGGGCTCGTGCGGATCAGCTCGGATGGGTCACGGCGTCATGGGCGTCCCTGCTTGAGTGAAAGCCGAGAGCTTGGGGGGCCGGTGCATCGCAAGGCGGAGGATCGCCTGTGCACTGGACCTACTCGGGCGATCCGACAACGCGGCGCGCTGCCGTGCCGTACGCCGCGGACCCGGGCCGGGCACCGCGAACCCGGGCGGGGCCGGGCCAAACGACACCTACCCCCTGGCCTCGCCGACGCGATCCGATCAAGGCCGACGGCCCTGCCCTCCGCGCGCCGTCTAGGGTGCGGGCATGGCCTCACAGAGCTACCTCTCCGAACTGTTCTCGCTGGACGACCGGATCGCCGTGGTGACGGGCGGCAGTTCCGGCATCGGCCGAGCCATCGCCGGAGCTCTCGCACGTGCGGGAGCGCGCGTGGTGATCGTGGCGCGCAAGGAGGCGGAACTGGCCGCCACGACCGACGAACTGGCGACGGACGGCTGCCGGGCGGCCTGGGTGAGCGCCGACCTGAGCACCCGCGACGGGGTGCGCGCGGCGGCGGAGCAGACAGCCGAGGTGTTCGGCGAGCCCGACATCCTCGTCAACAGCGCCGGGATCAACCTGCGGCCGCCGATGGGCGAACTGGACGAGGACGTGTGGGACGCCACGATGGCGGTGAACCTGGAGGCGCCCTATCTGCTGGGCCTGCGCTTCGGGCCCGGCATGGCCGAGCGGGGCTTCGGGCGGATCATCCACATCTCCTCCCAGCAGGCGCACCGGGCGTTCGTCCGGAGCGGCGCCTACGGGGTCTCCAAGGGGGCGCTGGAGTCGCTGGCCCGCTCACAGGCCGAGGCCTGGTCACCGTACGGCGTCACCTGCAACACGCTGGTGCCCGGCTTCGTCATGACCCCGCTCAACTCGCGGCTCTCGTCCGACCCGGAGAGGGTGGCGGCGCTGGCCGCACGCACGATGGTCGGGCGCAACGGCCTGGCCGAGGACTTCGCCGGAGCGGCGGTGTTCCTGGCCGGCCGCGCCTCAGGCTATGTCACCGGCCAGGCGATCTTCGTCGACGGCGGCTTCTCCGTCCACTGAGCGGCGACACCGAACGAACGCGCCAGGAAAGCGGCCCAGCCCGGGCCACGCCGCCCTCACGGCGTAGGCAGCCACGGCACCTTCCCCGCCAGCAGCGCGTACCCCACGAACGCCCCGATGTCGAGCAGCGAGTGGGCGACGACCAACGGCCCGACCCGCCCCCACCGCCGGTACAGGTGGACGAACACCACGCCCATCACCACGTTGCCGATGAAGCCGCCGATGCCCTGGTAGAGGTGGTACGAGCCGCGCAGCACCGAGCTCGCCATCAGCGAGGCTCCCGGGCTCCAGCCCAACTGTCCCAGCCTGCGCAGCAGATACCCGACGACGATGACCTCCTCGACGACCGCGTTCTGGATCGCGGAGAGGATCAGGACGGGGTACTTCCACCACACGTCGGGCAGCGCCTCCGGCACCACCGTGAGATTGAAGCCGAGACTCCGGGCGGCGATGTAGAAGGCGATGCCCGTGCTGCCGATCACCGCGGCGATCGCGGCCCCCCGTCCCAGGTCCGGCCACGGCTTCGTCCGGTCGAAGCCGAGCGTCCGCAGCCCCTCGCGCTCACGCAGCAGGAAGTGCGCGACGAGCGCGACCGGCACCAGAGCCGTCGCGATGCCGAAGAGCTGCCATGCGAGATCCAGCCATGGACGGCCCGGCGCGGCCGAGGCGTTGAGAGTCGCGGCCTGATCCTTGAGCCCTCCTGGTTTCGTCACCGATCCGACAAAACTGATCAGGGCGGACACCCCACTCGCACCGAGCGAAAGCCCCAGAACGAGAAGTGTCTCGTCCCGGAGGATCCGTCGGTCCGACCGCTCGCACGGCAAAGAATCAGCCACCTGCCCCGCCTCCACCTGCACACCCGCTTCCTGCCGAGAACCCCGCCGCAGTCCCGCCCGTGACCGCCCAAGAGCTCGAAAGTGTGGCGCGGACCCACTGCTACGGCCCATGGGGCCAGGGCGTCGCATGGGGTAACGTCCCCACCACTCCTGTCTCACCGATCGCTACGAGGTTCGATCAGGAGGCCCCATCCCATGGGACGTCACAGCTTGCCCGATCCCCGTAAGACGGGCGTCACCGA
Organism: Streptomyces phyllanthi; assembly: GCF_009377205.1. Taxonomy (GTDB): domain Bacteria; phylum Actinomycetota; class Actinomycetes; order Streptomycetales; family Streptomycetaceae; genus Streptomyces; species Streptomyces phyllanthi. The sequence continues at coordinate 3,958 of NZ_VJZE01000416.1, read as the reverse complement.
CCCCCGAGCACGGGCGCGTCGCCGCACACTGGCCGCAACGACCGCCCTCGCACTCACCGTCGCCGCGGGCGCGGTGGCCGTGGTCCACGGTGGGCTGCTCGCCGCCGGCTCCTCCTGCCGGGACAAGGCGGTACGGCTGTCTCTGGCCGCCTCCCCCGACATCGCGCCCGCTCTCGAAGCCGCGGCCGACCGGGCACGCAAGGACGGCACCACCTCCGACGGCCGCTGCCTGGACGTCCGGGTGACGGCCCGCGACTCGTACAGGGTCGCGTCCGAGTTACGCTCCGGCGCGAAGCCGGACGCACAGGTCTGGGTGCCGGACTCGGACGTATGGGTGCAGCGCGTCACGAGCGACGCCGCGGCCACGCCGCTGAGCCGGGCCGGCAGTGTTGCCTCCTCACCTGTCGGCGTCGCGGTGATCCCGTCGGTGGCGAAGTCCCTGGGCTGGCCCGACAGGACGTACACCTGGGACGAGCTGGCCGGTGCGGCCCTGAAGGACGACCGGCCCAGGCTCGGCGCGGCCGACCCTTCCCGCAGCGCCACCGGACTGCTCGCCCTGACCCGGCTGACGAGCGCCACGGCCGGAACCAAGAAGGGCGCCATCCAGGCGGTGACCACATCGAAGCGGCTCTCACGGCACACAGTCGAGAGTGACAGCCGGATACTCGACACCATCCCGCCCGACATGTCCGGCACCGGGCGGAGAGACGACTCCACGAACAACCAGGCGCTGATCCTGTCCGAACAGCACGCGTACGCGTACAACGCGCTGAGCCACGGCGGCGACCGGCTCCGCCTCTTCTATCCGAAGGACGGCTCACCCCGGCTCGACTACCCGTTCGTCCTGGTCGACGAGTCACAGCTGAGCACGGACACGAGCCGTGCGGCACTACGCTTCATGATCACGCTGAACAGCGAGGAGGGGCGCGGGCTGCTGGCCGAGCGCGGGTTCCGTACGCAGGGCGCCGCCGCGAAGGCACTGGTCAGACAGGCAGGCGGCCGCGCTCCGCAGCCGTACGCGGACGACCCGCCCGAACCGGCCTCCACCAGGGCGGTCCAGGAGACGCTGGGCATCTGGACGGTCACGGTGCAGAGCGCCCGGCTCACCGCGGTCGTCGACGTCTCCGCCTCGATGACGGAACCGGTGCCGGGCGCCGGCGGGTCCCGTATGGACGTCACCAGGGCGTCGCTGTTCCAGTCCCTCGCCACCTTCGAGCCCGACGACGAGTACGGGGTGTGGCAGTTTTCCACCAAGCTCGACGGAGGCCGCGACTACGCGGTCGTGGCGCCGACGAGACGGCTCGGGGACCGCGTGGGCGCGGGCACCCACCGGGACCGGCTGACGGCGGCGTTCAACGACCTGCGACCGGTGCCGGGCGGTGCGACCGGGCTGTACGACACCACACTCGCCGCGTACAGGGAGGCTGTCACCTCGTACGTGGAGGGGAGGTTCAACGGGATCGTCGTCCTCACCGACGGGGTGAACGAGGACCCGGACAGCATCTCCCGCTCAACCCTCGTCTCCGAGCTGCGGAAGGCCCGGGATCCGGACCGCCCGGTGGGGCTGATCATGATCGCCGTGGGACCGGAGGCCGACAAGGACGAGCTGGAGGAGATCGCCCTGTCGGTCGGCGGCTCGGGCCACCGGATGACCGACCCCTCACAGGTCCATGCGGTGATCCTCAGCGCCATCGTGCAGGCGGGCAGCTTCCCCGACTGACAGTGAGCTCTACAGCCCCACCGGCCCAGTGCGCACCAGCCACTCACCCGCCACACATCGGCACACACCCCCGCACGGCCGCAGCCGGCATGACCTCCCTGCGACAAAACCCCTACCCCCGCCTCAACAAGACCCCCACGAACCCACCAAGAAGGAACCAGGAACCCCGCCAAGACAGAACCTGATCACCCCAACGGCACCGGCTCCGGAAGCCCCACCGGCCAGTTGTGCACCGGCTCCCCGGCACGCATCAGCTCGCAGTACCTTCGCGTCATCGCGGCCAGCGCGGCGTCCCGGTCGATTCCCTTCTCCAGCGCGCGGTGGAACGTTTCCGCCTGCCAGCTCGCCCCGTTGACGCGCCGCCGGCACCGCTCCTCGATCACCCCGAGGTAGAAGTCCCGGTCGACCGCCTCGACGCCCCACGAGTCCAGGCCCGCCTCGGCCAGCGGCAGCAGCTCGTCGCGGACCAGGCTCACCGCGTCCACCTCCGCGATCCCGCCGTGCCGGCCGCGCCGCGGCCATCGCAGCCGCGCGTCGATGCCGTGGCGGCAGGCCGCGTCGAAGTTCGCGGCGGCGGTCTCGAAGGGCATCCGCGTCCACACCGGCCGCGACTCTTCGGCCAGCGACCGCACGAGCCCGTAGTAGAAGGCCGCGTTGGCGATGACGTCCGTGACGGTCGGCCCCGCGGGCAGCACCCGGTTCTCCACCCGCAGATGCGGTACGCCGTCCGCGATGCCGTACACGGGCCGGTTCCAGCGGTACACCGTTCCGTTGTGCAGGACGAGCTCGGCGAGGCTGGGTACGCCCCCCTGATCGAGGACGCGGAGCGGGTCCTCGTCGTCGCAGATGGGCAGCAGCGCCGGGAAGTAGCGCAGGTTCTCCTCGAAGAGCTCGTACGCCGACGACACCCACCGCTCCCCGAACCAGGTGCGCGGCCGCACGCCCTGCGCCCGCAGCTCGGGCGGCCGGGTGTCCGTGGACTGCAGGAACAGCGGGGGCCGGGACTCCCGCCACAGCTCGCGCCCGAACAGGAACGGGGAGTTGGCCCCCACGGCGATCTGAACGGCGACCACCGCCTGCGCCGCGTTCCACACGTCGGCGAACCGGTCGGGGGTGACCTGGAGGTGCAACTGCACGGAGGTGCACGCGGCTTCGGGCGCGATCGACTTCGAGGTGCACACAAGCCGCTCCACGCCGTCGATGTCGAGCGTGAAGTCCTCCCCACGGGCCGCCACGATCTGGTCGTTGAGCAACGTGTAGCGGTCCACGTCGGACAGGTTCGAGGACACCAGGTCGTCCCGGCCCAGCGTGGGCAGAATGCCGACCATCACGATGCCCGCGTCCAGCTCGCCCGCCTTCCGGTGAGCATATGCCAGAGACGTGTGGAGTTCCTCGGAAAGCCGGTCGAATACACGCCCACCCAACCGGTGTGGAGCTATGTTGACTTCCAGATTGAACATGGCGAGTTCTGTTTGGAAATCGCGGCTCGCAATACGCTCGAGTACTTGGGCATTCATCATCCTCGGCAGACCGTCGGCGCCCACGAGATTCAGCTCGATCTCCAGGCCCATCAGGTTCCTGGGCCGGTCGAACCGCTTCTCCTCCAGCAGCCGCTCCAGCCCCGTCAGGCACTGCCGGAGCTTCTCGCGGTAGTGGTGCGGATCGGACAGGTCGATCGGTGCCGCCACGACCTTCTCCCCCATCGAAGTGTCCCCTCCTCGGATGGGCAGGCCGACGATCCGGCCACTGACGTCCCGGTCACGGGGGATGATGCCCAGGCAGCGCGATCCATAACGTCCCGGACGGGTCCGTCGAGAGCGCCACCGAGCGAGCCCCTCACCCGCTACGCTGAACGAGTACCCACAGGCACATTCACTAGGCATGACGCAGTACGCGCTTTCTACGTGTTGCGATCTCGTGAAAAACGCCGACGAGAACCGGCCGTCCATGAGTGGGAGAAATTCCGAGGTCACCGGCGCACACCCCATGGGCAACCGGGATGAACCCCTCATTTCAAAGACCGAACAGTGCCTTGCTTTTCATATCGGGGACGGCTAGCGGAAACATCGCCCGAACACGTCTCGTATAAAATCCGCGAACGAGGCAGAGAGTTGGCGCTCGCGGTCCCCGGCCTGCCGTTGGTGACGTACGGCAGGACCCTCCTTCCGCACCGGACCCTAAGCCCCCGCCTCTCTGATCACGAGAGCTGACAGCGCCGTCCGCCCCCGCCCTCGCGCC
>NZ_VJZE01000415.1 GCF_009377205.1 Streptomyces phyllanthi | reverse complement strand
AGTGCGGAGGCTGTGGGAGGCCTCGTACGGTGCTCTGCCCGGAGTGCCGTGCAGCCTTGAGCGGGGCCGTACCGTGCCGGGTGCGACCGGTGCCGGAGCCGCGCGGGCTGCCCGTGGTGCACGCGGCGGCCCGGTACGAGGACGAGGTGCGGGCGGTGCTTCTCGCCCACAAGGAACGGGGCGCGCTGGCACTCTCGGCGCCGCTCGGAGCGGCCTTGGCGGGGGCCGTACGGGCGGGTTTGCGAGAGACGGGTGCGGGGCTGCGTGGGACGGGTGCCGTTGCGCGTTGCGTGCTGCTCGTGCCCGTACCGTCGGCACGTGCGGCGGTGCGGGCACGCGGGCACGACCCGGCGCGGCGGATCGCGCTCGCCGCCGCCGGGGAACTGCGGCGCATGGGGACTCCGGCCCGGGTACTCGGGGTGCTGCGGCAGCGCCGGACGGTGGCCGACCAGTCGGGCCTCACCTCCAGGCAGCGGCTGGACAATCTCGCGGGCGCACTGGAGGTGGCCGGCGCGGGAGGCAGGCTGCTGACCGGCGGCCGGGTCGTGCTCGTCGACGACCTGATGACGACGGGCGCCTCGCTGACGGAGGCGGCGCGTGCCGTACGGGCGGTGCTGGAGGAATCGGCTGTGTACGGCGGCGTGGCATGGGAAGGAAGAGCGCAACGGATCGCCGGTGCGACCGCGGAGACCGGGGTGAGGACGGCCCGGTCGGCGGCGGAGGTGGTGGACCGAACCCGAGCGGTAGGGGGAAAGGGGTGTGTGAACGGCGCCGGACACCGGATCCGTGCGGCAGTGGTCGCCGCCTCGCCGGAGTCTTTTCCAACAAACCGGAACTGACGGGGAACCTGCGTCGTTGCAGGTAACGAGAAGGTCAAATGGCCTGAATGGAGGTACGCCGCAGTAGAGGGTGACGACATCCGTCCGGGCGAGATATGTTCGGTTGTAAGGCAATGGCGCGAGCCGTTCCTTGTATATCCGAATGCCGTTGCTGCGGGGTTTCTGCAATCACCCGCGCCTACGGGGTGGAGATCTCGTCCACGGGGAGGAGGAGGTGGAAGTCACCGAGTCCGAGGCTTCGGGACTGGCCGGAGCCTGGTGATGCACAAGGGAGATGCTCCGCCAGGGAGCGGAGCGATCCGGGAACGGAGTTCTGCGTGGACATCGTCGTCAAGGGCCGCAAGACCGAGGTGCCCGAGCGGTTCCGGAAGCACGTGGCCGAGAAGCTGAAGCTGGAGAAGATCCAGAAGCTCGATGGCAAGGTGATCAGCCTCGACGTCGAGGTGTCCAAGGAGCCCAACCCCCGGCAGGCGGACCGCTCCGACCGAGTGGAGATCACGCTCCACTCCCGCGGTCCGGTGATCCGGGCGGAAGCAGCGGCCAGCGATCCGTATGCGGCACTCGATCTGGCGGCGGAGAAGCTGGAAGCCCGTTTGCGCAGGCAGCACGACAAGCGTTTCACGCGCCGTGGAGCCCGACGGCTCACGGCGGCCGAGGTCGCCGACCATGTCCCGGGCGTGGCGACACTGAATGGGAACGGCAAGGCCGTCCACGAGGAAGAGCCGCAGGACGGCGTGCCCACCAAGAAGATCGGCTCGCTGGAAGTGAAGGGTGAAGGGCCCCTTGTCGTCCGCGAGAAGACCCACGTCGCGTCCCCGATGACGCTTGACCAGGCGCTCTACGAGATGGAGCTGGTCGGGCACGACTTCTATCTGTTCGTCGACTCCGAGACCAAGGAACCGAGTGTCGTCTACCGGCGGCACGCCTACGACTACGGCGTCATCCATCTGAGCACGGACCCGATGGTGGCCCAGGGATCCCCGGGACAGTCGGCCGCGGGCGGTGCGCTCGGCGGCTGACCTCGCCGGGTGACAGTCGGTCCGGTGCCCCTGGTGCGCGTGTGCGCCCCCAGGGGCACCTGTGTGCCACCAGTGGGTGGGCCGCTCTGTCACCGCACGGCCGCCCCGGCATGAAATCATGGCCGAACCGGTACCAACCGGCGGGCCGTTGCCTTGGGTTGGCGATGGCACAGAAACACAGGCCACGGCCTTCTAGGGGGAGGAACGATGGCGGACAGCTTCGGACCGATGCGTGACGAGGATGCCGACGGCGGCGTCGTCGGCATGGGCCCGGAGGCGGGCTCCCCACGCAAGGAGCCCATCCGGGTCCTCGTCGTGGACGATCACGCGCTCTTCCGCCGCGGCCTGGAGATCGTGCTCGCGGCCGAGGAGGACATCCAGGTCGTCGGCGAGGCCGGTGACGGGGCGGAGGCGGTCGACAAGGCGGCCGATCTGCTGCCCGACATCGTGCTGATGGATGTACGGATGCCCAAGCGCGGCGGGATCGAGGCGTGCACCTCCATCAAGGAGGTGGCCCCCAGCGCGAAGATCATCATGCTGACGATCAGCGACGAGGAGGCCGACCTCTACGACGCGATCAAGGCGGGCGCGACCGGCTATCTCCTCAAGGAGATCTCCACGGACGAGGTGGCCACGGCCATTCGCGCGGTCGCCGACGGGCAGTCGCAGATCAGCCCGTCCATGGCGTCGAAGCTGCTCACGGAGTTCAAGTCGATGATCCAACGGACCGATGAGCGTCGGCTCGTGCCGGCGCCGCGGCTGACGGATCGTGAGCTCGAGGTTCTCAAGCTCGTGGCCACGGGGATGAACAACCGCGATATCGCGAAGGAGTTGTTCATCTCCGAGAACACGGTGAAGAACCATGTGCGCAACATCCTGGAGAAGCTGCAGCTGCACTCCCGGATGGAGGCCGTGGTGTACGCGATGCGGGAGAAGATCCTCGAGATCCGCTAGCCGCACGATCATCGGCTAGCCGCACGATCATCCGAAGGTGCGGCTCAGCTCCCTGGTGAGAGGCTCGCGCAGCTCCGGTGCGTCCACCCGCTCCACTCGTACGTCCGTGCAGTCCACCCAGCTCGCTGCCTCCGCCAGGGCCTGGGCCACGGCCGGGACCGCCTTGGGGCCCTGGAGGGTTATCTGCCGGGCGACCAGGGTGCGGCCGTCGCGGGCGGGGTCGACACGGCCGACGAGCCGTCCTCCGGCGAGGACCGGCATCGCGAAGTAGCCGTAGACGCGCTTCTGTTTGGGGACGTACGCCTCGAGCCGGTGGGTGAAGCCGAAGATGCGCTCCGTCCGGGCGCGCTCCCAGATCAGGGAGTCGAAGGGGGAGAGGAGCGTCGTGCGGTGGCGGCCGCGCGGGGGTGTCTCCAGTGCCGCGGGATCGGCCCAGGCGGGCTTGCCCCAGCCCGCGACCGTCACCGGGACCAGGCCCGAGTCGGCGATCACCGCGTCGACCTGCTCGGTCTTGAGACGGTGGTAGTCGGCGATGTCCGCGCGCGTGCCCACGCCCAGGGCCTGGCCGGCGAGACGGACGAGACGGCGCAGGCACTCGGTGTCGTCCAGCTCGTCGTGCAGCAGCTCGTCAGGGATCGCGCGCTCGGCGAGGTCGTACACCCGCTTCCAGCCGCGGCGCTCGACGCAGACCACCTCGCCGTACATCAGGGCCCGCTCGACGGCGACCTTCTCGCCGGACCAGTCCCACCACTCGCTGGTCCGCTTGGCGCCGCCCAGCTCCGTGGCCGTGAGCGGACCCTCGGCGCGGAGCTGCTTGATGACGCGGTCGTACGCCCCGTCCGGGAGCGAGTGGTTCCATTGCGGGCGGGAGCGGTAGGCGCGGCGGCGGAAGGCGAAGTGGGGCCACTCCTCGACGGGGAGGATGCAGGCCGCGTGCGACCAGTACTCGAAGGCGTGTGTGTCCGTCCAGTAGGCCCGGTCGACCGTGCGGCGGCCCACCGCGCCGAGGCGGGCGTACGGAACGAGCTCGTGCGAGCGGGCCAGGACCGAGATCGTGTCGAGCTGGACCGCGCCCAGGTGCCGCAGCACGCCCCGCACGCCGCCTCTGCGGTCCGGGGCACCCAGGAATCCCTGGGCCCGCAGGGCGAGGCGGCGGGCCTCGTCGGCGGAGAGTTCGGCGGTCGGGTGCGGCAGGGTCGTCATGGTCCCGCACGATAGGGGGTGCCACTGACAGCGGGGACTGAGCTGGGCTTTTCGGCTGGTGCCCGGCTGACGGGCCTCACGGGAAAAGCAGGCTGGCTACGTCCGGGCCGGAAGGTACGGAGCCGTCGACGGCAGGCCCAGGTCCGACGGGAGCAGCGCGCCCACCCAGCAGTCGCGGCGTACGCCCTGGTTGTTGAGCGCCGAGCGGAGGGTGCCCTCGACGACGAAGCCCGCCTTCTCGGCCACCGCGCGCGATGCCGCGTTGCCGATCTCGGCCCGCCACTCCATGCGGTCGATCGCCACACGGGTGAAGGCCCAGCGTGAGGCGGCGAGGACGGCCTCAGTGACGTAGCCGTTGCCGCGGTGCTCCTTCGCCGCCCAGAAGCCGATCTCACCGGTGCCCGGGGCGCGCACGGTGATGCCGAGCATGCCCACCAGCTCCCCGGACGGGAGGAACACGCCGAACGTGAACATCGAGGAGTCCGTCCAGCCGTCGGGCACCAGCTGCCCGACGAACCCGTCCGCGTGCTCGCGCAGATACGGCGACGGGATCGTGGTCCAGCGCTGGATGTCGGGGTCCTGCGCGGCCGCGTAGACGGCGTCGGCGTCGTGCGGGCCCACCGTGCGCAGAAGCAGCCGGTCGGTGGTCAGGGTGACGGGGTCCATCGGCCGATTCTGCTGGGAGTGGTGGAAGGGTGCCATCCATTTCCGTGCCGGGCGGCGTGTGATCGGACGGGTGGCCTTCGGCGTGGAGCGGCGGTGTTCCCGGTGCGTGAGGGGCTGATCACGATTCACGCATTTCGTGGGCGGAGCGCGGCACCATCCGCCTCGCCCGTCCGTTGTCCTGATGGCTGTCACGGCCAGACCTCCCGGCGCGGCGGGGTCCTCGCTTACGATGGCCGTTGCTCAAGCTGGTATTGAACTGTCATTGAACCTGTCAATGGAAACCGACCGTCCCAGGCCCGATCGGCAAGGAGACAAACCCCCGTGTCCGTCCTCTCGAAGCTCATGCGTGCAGGCGAAGGCAAGATCCTGCGCAAGCTGCACCGCATCGCGGACCAGGTCAACTCCATCGAAGAGGACTTCGTCGACCTCTCCGACGCCGAGCTGCGCGCCCTCACCGATGAGTACAAGCAGCGCTACGCCGACGGCGAGAGCCTCGACGACCTGCTCCCCGAGGCCTTCGCGACCGTCCGCGAGGCCGCCAAGCGCGTCCTCGGCCAGCGCCACTACGACGTGCAGCTGATGGGCGGCGCCGCGCTCCACCTCGGCTATGTCGCCGAGATGAAGACCGGTGAGGGCAAGACCCTGGTGGGCACACTGCCCGCGTATCTGAACGCGCTGTCGGGTGACGGCGTCCACCTCATCACGGTCAACGACTACCTGGCCGAGCGCGACTCCGAGATGATGGGCCGCGTCCACAAGTTCCTGGGCCTGACCGTCGGCTGCATCCTCGCCAACATGACGCCGGCCCAGCGCCGCGAGCAGTACGGCTGCGACATCACGTACGGCACGAACAACGAGTTCGGCTTCGACTACCTCCGCGACAACATGGCGTGGTCGCAGGAGGAGCTCGTCCAGCGCGGCCACAACTTCGCGATCGTCGACGAGGTCGACTCCATCCTCGTCGACGAGGCCCGTACACCGCTGATCATCTCCGGCCCCGCGGACCAGGCCACCAAGTGGTACGGCGACTTCGCCAAGCTGGTCAGGCGCCTCAAGCGCGGCGAGGCGGGCAACCCGCTCAAGGGCATCGAGGAGACCGGCGACTACGACGTCGACGAGAAGAAGCGCACGGTCGCCATCCACGAGTCCGGGGTCAGCAAGGTCGAGGACTGGCTGGGCATCGACAACCTGTACGAGTCGGTGAACACGCCGCTGGTGGGCTACCTGAACAACGCCATCAAGGCCAAGGAGCTCTTCAAGAAGGACAAGGACTACGTCGTCATCGACGGCGAGGTCATGATCGTCGACGAGCACACGGGCCGTATCCTCGCCGGCCGCCGCTACAACGAGGGCATGCACCAGGCGATCGAGGCGAAGGAAGGGGTGGACATCAAGGACGAGAACCAGACGCTCGCCACGATCACCCTGCAGAACTTCTTCCGCCTCTACGGCAAGCTCTCCGGTATGACCGGTACGGCGATGACCGAGGCCGCCGAGTTCCACCAGATCTACAAGCTCGGTGTCGTCCCGATCCCTACCAACAAGCCGATGATCCGCAAGGACCAGTCGGACCTGATCTACCGCACCGAGGTCGCCAAGTTCGACGCGGTGGTCGACGACATCGCCGAGAAGCACGAGAAGGGTCAGCCGATCCTCGTCGGCACCACCTCGGTCGAGAAGTCCGAGTACCTGTCGCAGCAGCTGAGCAAGCGAGGCATCCAGCACGAGGTGCTGAACGCCAAGCAGCACGACCGCGAGGCGACGATCGTCGCCCAGGCCGGCCGCAAGGGCGCCGTGACGGTGGCCACGAACATGGCCGGCCGTGGTACGGACATCAAGCTCGGCGGCAACCCCGAGGACCTCGCCGAGGCGGAGCTGCGTCAGCGCGGCCTCGACCCCGAGGAGCACATCGAGGAGTGGGCCCACGCCCTTCCGGACGCCCTGGAGCGTGCCGAGCAGGCCGTGAAGGCCGAGAAGGAGGAGGTCGAGGAGCTCGGCGGGCTCTATGTGCTGGGCACCGAGCGGCACGAGTCGCGCCGTATCGACAACCAGCTGCGCGGTCGTTCCGGGCGTCAGGGCGACCCGGGCGAGTCCCGCTTCTACCTGTCCCTGGGCGACGATCTGATGCGCCTGTTCAAGGCCCAGATGGTCGAGCGCGTCATGTCGATGGCGAACGTCCCGGACGACGTGCCGATCGAGAACAAGATGGTCACGCGCGCGATCGCCTCCGCCCAGTCGCAGGTCGAGCAGCAGAACTTCGAGACCCGTAAGAACGTCCTGAAGTACGACGAGGTCCTCAACCGCCAGCGCGAGGTCATCTACGGCGAGCGCCGCCGCGTCCTCGAGGGCGAGGACCTGGACGAGCAGATCAAGCACTTCATGGACGACACGATCGACGCCTACATCCAGGCCGAGACCGCCGAGGGCTTCGCCGAGGAGTGGGACCTGGACCGGCTGTGGGGCGCGTTCAAGCAGCTCTACCCGGTGAAGGTGACCATCGACGAGCTGGAGGAGGCGGCCGGCGACCGCGCCGGGCTGACCGCCGAGTTCATCGCCGAGTCCATCAAGGACGACATCCACGAGCAGTACGAGGCGCGTGAGGGGCAGCTCGGCTCCGAGATCATGCGTGAGCTGGAGCGCCGGGTCGTCCTGTCGGTCCTGGACCGCAAGTGGCGCGAGCACCTCTACGAGATGGACTACCTCCAGGAGGGCATCGGCCTGCGCGCGATGGCCCAGAAGGACCCGCTGGTCGAGTACCAGCGCGAGGGCTTCGACATGTTCCAGGCCATGATGGAGGGCATCAAGGAGGAGTCCGTCGGCTACCTGTTCAACCTGGAGGTCCAGGTCGAGCAGCAGGTCGAGGAGGTCCCGGTCGAGGACGCGAAGCCGTCGATGGAGAAGAAGGAGGACGCGGTGCCGGCCCAGGCGGCTGCCCGTCCGGAGATCCGGGCCAAGGGCCTGGAGGCCCCCCAGCGCCGGGAGCGTCTGCACTTCTCAGCGCCCACCGTGGACGGTGAGGGCGGTGTCGTCGAGGGCGACTTCGCCAGCGACGACGAGCCCGTCCGCTCCGAGGCGGACGGCCTCACGCGCGCGGAGCGCCGCAAGCAGGCCAAGGGCGGACGCCGCCGCAGGAAGTGACGCGGCCGTCGGCGAGACCGGCGGTCCAAGGGGTGCAAGCACCCCTAAGGGCCGGGCACTTGCGGGTGCCCGGCCCTTCACGTTGCCCAGGGAACGGGCGTCGGCGCCCTCCAGACCCGTACGAGAGGTCAGTCGTCGTCCGGGGCGGGCATCCTCGGGCCGCCCAGTTCCACCGCTGTGCAGCGCCAGCGGTTGTCGGGGCCGTGTTCCAGGCGGAAGGCCATGGCGCGGAGCCGGTCACCGGCGCCGATACGGGCGAAGGCCTCGATGGCGCCGGCCCGGGGGACGAAGTAGCCGATGTCGCGGACGACCGGGCGGGTGCCCCGGGTGGTGCGCAGGGTGCCGCGTTCGGTGAGCCAGGCCAGTTCGTCGTAGGCGCGGCCCGCGGTGTGGCGCAGCATGCTGTGCACCGGACGCTGGCCGCTCAGCACCGCCAGCAGGAGATCGGCGAAGTGGTCGGTCGGGCGGGGCTGGGGGAGAGCCCGGAGGAGTGGGGCGGCGCCGGGTGCCGCCGTAGGGG
>NZ_VJZE01000414.1 GCF_009377205.1 Streptomyces phyllanthi | reverse complement strand
GTGGGGGGCCCGTGGGGGGAGGTTTCGGTAGGCGGCAGACCCGCGGGAGGTCAGAGCTTCCCCGCACCCGCGCCGGCCGTCACGGAGGCGACGACGGACGAGGCGGATTCGGCGGTGTAGCCGTAGGGCGGGCTGGTGAAGCTGCCCACCCGGGAGATCTCGGTGGCGGCTCCGCCGAGATCGTTGCCGCGCAGATTGGCGTAGCCGTCGATGTCACTGCTCCGGTTCGTGGTGACCGCGATCTTCGTGGAGCGGAAGACGTTGTTCTCGACGAGCATCTGGGCGCCCATGCGTGAGTGGCACGCGGTGTCGGCGCCGTCCACGTAGTTGTTGTAGAAGTGGCCGGTGCCGAAGCGCAGGCTGGGGATGCGCGAGTAGACGTTGCTGAAGTGGTTGTGGTGGTACGTGACCTTCAGGTGGCCGGTGTCCTCGGAGGCGTTGTTGTCGCTGTGGCCGACGAGTGACCCCTTGAAGTGGTCCTTGAACGTGTTCCAGGAGACCGTCACGTGGTCCGAGCCGTGGTTGATGTCGAGCAGGCCGTCGTAGTAGTCCTTGTCGTGTTCGCGGTCCGCCGAGAAGGAGTTGTGGTCGATCCAGACCTTCGTGGACTCCTGGACGGTGATGCCGTCGGCGGGCGCGACCGGCTTGCTGATGGTGAGGTTGCGGACGACGACGTTGGTCGCCTCCTTGATCCGCAGGCCGCCGCCGGTGAACCCGGACGAGGAACCGACGCCCAGGACCGTGGTGTTGGAGCCGAGGTCGACCTGACCGCTCAGCGAGATCAGGCCGTTGACCCGTACCACCTTCGCCGCGTTGCCGCTGACGGCCGTCTTGAAGGCGGCGAGCGTCGAGACGGTGACCGGGGTGGCACCGCCACCGCCTGTGGTCCCGGCGCCGAACCCGATGGGCGCGGACTCGGCGGCACCCGCCGGCTGGGGCGCGGCGAGTACGGCGACGGCGGCGAGCGCGGCCGCGACGGCCGTGGCAAGAGCGGATCTCTGCGTTCGTGCACGTGGGGGGAGAGTGCGCATGCGGGGTGCGTCCCTTCAGGAGAACCTGCTGGGTTCAGAGGGTCGTGCTAGGGGTCATATATGTGACTGTTGTTCGCCATGCTGATCGCCGCGCGCGAGCGGAGGTGCCCGACAGGAAGGCGTAACGGGGCTCCAGTGGAGCAGGTCCCCAGGTGGCGCTGCCTTCGGTTGCTGTATCTCACATACGAGATAGAGCGGTCGGGTCACTCTTCTGAACGGACCGTAGGGGGTAAGCGCTTTCTGGTCAACGGTTCGCGCAGAACGTTTTCGGACCGCCGGACGCTCTCCAGGTCACCCTGCCTCGCTCCCCGCCCCGGTGTCCGCCTCGACGTCCACCGACGTCCACCCCGGTGTCCGCCCCCGGCTCCGCCGTCGATGACCGTCGAATCTTTTCGGAGTGTGGGAGCGCTTCCATGAAGGGCATGCACATGCCACGATTCCCACGGTCTCCACGGCCGTACGAGGTCAGCCGTGCCGGTGACGCGGGCCGCCGCACCAGGTGGAGGCCGGTCCCTGCGCGGCCCTGCCCCGCAGGTGTTCCGATCCGCAGGTGTTCAGCCCGGCCATGCCGTACGAGCCGCGATCAGGAAGGGGCGAGAACGTGTCCACCACTGTCGGCACCACCACGAGGAGGCCGCTCCGCTCGGCGATCCTCGCGCTCATCGGAGGGCTGGTCCCCTTACTCGCGGCGGTGCTGCTCGCCGCCCCCCAGTCCTCAGCCGCCGCCCCTCGGACGTCCACCGCCGCTCCTCCGGGCGCGGACGTGGCTCCGGCCGCCGCCCCCGCCGCGGACGCGGCACCCCGGGCGTCCCTCACCGAGGTGACGAGCTTCGGCACCAACCCCAGCAACCTCCAGATGTACCTGTACGTTCCGGACAGCGTCACCGAGAACCCCGCGGTCCTGGTGGCCGTCCACTGGTGCACCGGCTCGGGCCCGGTGTTCTACCAGAACACCGAGTTCGCGTCGCTCGCGGACCGCTACGGGTTCATCGTGATCTATCCCTCGGTGACCCGCAGCAGCAAGTGCTTCGACGTCTCCTCGCCCCAGGCGCTCAGGCGCGGCGGCGGCAGTGACCCGGTGGGCATCAAGTCGATGATCGACTACGTCACCCGCACCTACGACGCCGACACCGGCCGGATCTTCGCCACCGGTGTCTCCTCGGGCGCGATGATGACCAACGTCCTGCTGGGCGACTACCCGGACGTGTTCGCCGGGGGCGCCGCGTTCGCGGGCGTGCCCTTTGCCTGCTTCGCCACCACCGACGGCTCCGAGTGGAACAGCGCCTGCGCGGGCGGCACCGTGACCCACACGCCGAAGGAGTGGGGCGACCTCGTCCGGAACGCCTACCCCGGCTACACCGGCCCCCGTCCGCGTATGCAGCTCTGGCACGGCACCGAGGACGACGTCCTGCGCTACCCCAACTTCGGGGAGATGATCAAGCAGTGGACGGACGTGCACGGCCTGAGCCAGACGCCCACCCGTACCGACTCGCCCGCCTCGGGCTGGACCCGCACCCGCTACGGCTCCACCGGTGACCAGGCCCCCGTCGAGGCCATCAGTCTCCAGGGAGTGGGCCACAACCTGATCACCACGGGCATGGCGGCCCGCGTGATCACCTTCTTCGGCCTGGACCGCGGCGGCCCCGCCCCCGAGCCCCAGCCCGGTGGCTGCAAGGTCTCCGTCACCACCAACGCCTGGAACACCGGCCTGACCGCCTCGGTGACCATCACCAACACGGGCACCACCGCCGTCAACGGCTGGAGGCTCGGCTTCACGCTCCCGGCCGGCCAGGCCATCACCAACGGCTGGGGCGCCACCTACACACCGGCGAGCGGAGCGGTCACCGCCACCAACGCCACGTACAACGGCACGATCGCGCCGGGCGCGAGCGTCGGCATCGGCTACCAGGCGAGCCACACCGGCGGCAGCGCGGCTCCCACCGCCTTCACCCTCAACGGCGCCAACTGCACAACCTGACGGAGCGTCAATCCCATTGCCGTACCCGGGCGCACGCCGGCACCAACCGGCGTGCGCCCTCAGGCCACCCCCGCCGCACAGGAAGGCGCGACCCTCGTGAAGCCGTCGACCGGAGTGCCGAAGCCGTCGCCGTCGCAATCGCCGTCGCAGTCGCCGAGAACCTCACCGCTCGTCCATCTGATCTCCGTGTGCCTCCTGGCGCTGGCCCTCCTCGCCACCTTGTCCGCGGTGGGCGTCACCGACAGCGACGGTGAGCCTGACATCGCCGTCCAGAACTCGGCCACGTCCCAGCGGCACTGGGTGAACACCTGGACCGCGATGCCCCAGCTCACCGAGCCCGGCAACATGCCGCCCCCGCCGTTCACCGGGAGCGACGCCGTCCTGGTCGACACCACCCTGCGGCAGACCCTGCGCGTCTCCACCGGAGGCGAGCGCATCCGACTGCGCTTCTCCAACGCCTTCGGCGGCACCGCGCTGCCCCTCACCGCCGTGACCGTGGCCCTGCCGCAGGACGGGCGCGCCGGAGTCAGCGCGATCGAGCCCGGCACCCTTCAGCCGGTGACGTTCGGCGGGCGGACGTCCGCGACCGTGCCCGTCGGCGCCCAGCTGGTCTCGGACCCGCTGGACCTCGAGCTCCGACCGGGCACGAACCTGACCGTCACGGCCTACCTCGCCGAGGGCCAGAAGTCCCTCGCGCTCACTTCCCACCCCGGCTCCCGCACCACGTCGTACCTCCGGCACGGCGACCACACAAGGGCCGCCGACCTGCCCGGGGCGACCGCCACCAACCACTGGTACCTGCTCAGCGACGTCGAGGTCGTCTCCCGTGCCGGCACGGCCGCCGTCGCCGTACTGGGCGACTCGCTGACCGACGGGCGCGGCTCCACGACCAACGGCAACAACCGCTGGCCCGACCAGTTCTTCGACCGGCTCCAGGCGCGCCCGTCCACCGCCGACGTCGCCGTCCTGAACCAGGCGGCGGGCGGCAACCGCGTCCTCAACGACGGCCTCGGCCCCAATGTCCTCGCCCGCCTCGACCGCGACATCCTGTCGCGCAGCGGCGTCGCCTGGCTGATCGTCTTCGAGGGGATCAACGACATCGGCACCGCCGCGGCCACCGAGACCGCCCAGCGCGCCGTCACCGCCGACCTCATCGCCGCGTACGAGCAGATCATCGTGCGCGCGCACGCGCAGGGCATCCGCGTGTACGGAGCGACACTGCTGCCGTTCGGCGGCAACACCCCGTACGACGACCCGGCCGGGCTCCGCGAGGCCTCACGGCAGGCCGTGAACGAATGGATCCGCACCAGCGGCGGCTTCGACACGGTCATCGACCTCGACCGCGCGGTCCGCGACCCTGCCGACCCGCGCCGCCTGCGCGCCGAACTCCACGACGGGGACTGGCTGCACCTCAACCCCGAGGGCTACCGGACCCTGGCCGCCGCCGTGCCCACCCGGCTCTTCCGCAACCCGCCCCGGCCCTCCGGTCTCGCCGCCGACTGAATCGGGTCGTACCCGCCGGATCCTGGTCCGGGTTGATGCGGATGACGTACGGGACCATTCTTGGGCATATGGTCACGGCTCCGCGCGAGGAAGAGCGGACGGGCCCGGCAGGCGACGCCCTGGCGGTGGTCGACGCCCGTGGCATTGTCACGGGCTGGAGCGAGGGAGCGCGCCTGCTGACGGGCTACCCGGCCGCCGAGGTGACCGGGCGGCCGGCGGCGGAGCTCGTGGACGGAGACGACACGGAGACAGCCGAGGCCTGGCGGGAGCTGCGCGAGGGCGCCGCGGTCGTGCCCGTACGGCACCGCGACGGACGGCGGATGGAGCTGGCGCTGCACTCCTGCGCGGTGCAGGGGGAACGACCCGCATACGTGATCACCACCTCGTCCGGCGGCCCCTGGGAGAAGCCCCTGGGGGAACTCGCCTTCCAGCAGGCCTCCATGTCGATGTCCGTCTTCGACACCGGGCAGCACTACCTGCGGATGAACGACACGGGATGCCGGGTCATGGGGCAGCCGTGGGAGGTGTTCCGGCACCGGTACTTCCTGGACACCGTGGAGAACGCCGAGCACAGCCTGGGTTTCCTGCGCCATCTGCAGATCGTGGTGGAGACCGGACAGCCGGTCCACTACGAGAGCTGGACCCGCTCGCCCTCAGGCCGGCGCATGCACGCCTGGAACACCGAGATGTGGCCGGTGCGGGACGCGTCCGGAGAGCTCATCGGCACCGCGCTCGCCGCGTTCGACAGCAGCGAGCAGTTCTGGGCGCGGCAGCGCCTGGCCATGCTGAACGAGGCCGCGAGCGCCATCGGCACCAAACTGGACGTGGTCCACACCGCCCAGCAGCTGGCCGAACTGGTCGTGCCCCGCCTCGCGGACTTCGCCAGTGTCGACCTGCTGGACTCGGTGCTGGAGGGCGAGGAACCCGGGGTGGGCGCGGTGGACGCCGCGGTGGAGCTGCGCCGGGTCGCGCACCACTCCCTCACCCCGGGCGTGCCGGAGGCGGCGATCGACCTGGGCGCGGCGGACGTCTACCCGCCCTCGTCACCGCCGGCCCGTGCGCTGGGCTCGGGCGACGTGGTGCTCACCCGGACCGGCAGCACGGATCTCGACGCCTGGCTGGGGCGGCACGGTACCCGGTCCGCCAAGCTGAGCGAGTCGGACGACCCCCACTTCTCGATGATGGCCGTGCCCCTGATGGCCCGCGGTACAACCCTGGGCGTGGCGGTCTTCGTACGCCTGCTGACCCCAGAGGCCCCCGACCCCTTCGACCAGGACGACGTGTCACTGGCGCAGGAGCTGGCCAGCCGGGCGGCCGTGTGCGTGGACAACGCCCGCCGCTACACCCGCGAGCGGACCACCGCGCTCGCCCTGCAGCGCAGCCTGCTGCCGCAGGCGATGGCAGGGCAGGCGGCCGTCGAGTTCGCCTCCCGCTATCTGCCCGCGCTGTCGCAGGCCGGCGTGGGCGGGGACTGGTTCGACGTGATCCCGCTGTCCGGGACCCGGGTCGCGCTCGTCGTCGGCGATGTCGTCGGCCACGGCATCCACGCCTCCGTGACCATGGGGCGGCTCCGTACGGCGGTGTGGACACTGGCCGATGTCGACCTGCCGCCCGACGAGCTGCTCACCCACCTCGACGACCTGGTCGGACATCTCGCGACCGACGAGAGCGAGACCGCCGGGGAGATCGGCGCGACCTGCCTGTACGCCGTGTACGACCCGGTGTCCCGGCACTGCACCATCGCCGCCGCGGGCCATCCGCCGCCGGTCCTGCTGTGCCCCGACGGGACGGTGAAGGTCGTCGAGGTGGCCGCGGGCCCGATGCTCGGCGTCGGCGGGCTGCCGTTCGAGGCGACCGAACTGGAGCTGCCGGAGGGGTCGGTGCTGGCCCTCTACACGGACGGCCTCGTGGAGGCCCGTACCTTCGACGTCGACGCGGGCACGGCCACCCTGTGCACCGCGCTGGCGGCCCCGGCCGCGGACCTCGAGGCGATGTGCGACACCGTCCTGAAGTCCTGCCTGCCCGACAACCCCGCCGACGACGTGGCCCTCCTGATCGCGCGCACCCGTGCCCTGGACGCGGAACAGGTGGCCGTCTGGGACCTGCCCGCCGATCCGGCGGTCGTCGCGGACTCCCGGCAGTACGCCACCGAGCAGCTCACGCGCTGGGGACTCGAAGAAGCCGCCTTCGTCACCGAACTCGTGGTGAGCGAGCTGGTCACCAACGCCATCCGCTACGGCGGCTCCCCCATCCAGCTGCGGCTCATCCGCGACCGCTCCCTGATCTGCGAGGTCTCCGACGCCAGCAGCACCTCACCCCACCTGCGCCGCGCCCGCACGTACGACGAGGGCGGCCGCGGCCTCCTCCTCGTCGCCCAGCTCACCGACCGCTGGGGCACACGACCGAGCGGCACCGGCAAGACGATCTGGGCGGAGCAGTCACTGCCCGTCGTCCTGTGACGGCGACCTGCCCACGCCCCCTTCACCAGGAGCGACGGCTTCCCCGGGAACCGTCCCGGTCTTCCCCGGCAGGTGGTTGAAAAGCAGGTTCAGCGCGATCGCGGTCAGGCACCCCGCGCTGATCCCGCTGTCCATCACCGTCTGGAACCCCACCGGGAACCGGTCGTAGACCGTCGGCACTCCGACCGGCAGCATGCCCACGGCCACCGAGACCGCCACGACCGTCAGATTGTGGTTGCCCCGGAAGTCGACCCGCGCCAGGGTGCGCAGACCGCTCGCGGCGACCGTCCCGAACATCACCAGGCCCGCCCCGCCCAGCACCGGCGCGGGGATCGCTGCGACCACGGCGCCCAGCTTGGGCAGCAGACCGAGCAGCACGAGGATGCCGCCCGCGGTGGCGACGACCCAACGGCTGCGGACGCGGGTCATGCCGACCAGGCCCACGTTCTGGGCGTACGCCGTGTACGGGAAGGTGTTGAACACCCCGCCGAGCACGGTCGAGAAGCCGTCGGCCCGCAGCCCGTCGGCGAGTGAGCGCGGCTCGACCCTCCGGCCGGTCATCTCACCGACCGCGAGCAGGTCACCGGTGGTCTCCGTCATCGTCACCACCGCCACGACCAGCATCGACACGATCGCCGAGACCTGGAACACGGGCGCCCCGAAGTGGAACGGCGTGCTGATGCCGAGCCAGTCGGCGTCCCCGACGCCGCCGAAGTCCGTGAACCCGAACGGCACCGCGACCGCCAGCCCCACACCGATACCGACCAGCACCGCGATCCTGCTCAGGAACACCGGTGCGAAGCGCTGCACACCGAGCACCACGAGGAGCACGAAGGCGGCGAGCCCCAGGTTCGCCGGCGCTCCGAAGTCCTCCGACCCCACGCCGCCGGCGGCCCAGTTGCCCGCGACCGGCAGCAGGGAGACCCCGATGATCAGGATCACCGTGCCCGTGACCAGGGGCGGGAAGAAGCGCAGCAGCCTGCCGAAGACGGGCGCCAGCAGCATGATCGCGAGGCCCGCCACGATCACCGAGCCGTAGATCGCGGGCAGCCCGCCGCCCTCCGTGCCGATGAGCACCATCGGTGACCCGGCGGCGAACGTACAGCCCTGCATGATCGGCAGCCGCGCCCCGAACCGCCGGACACCCACGCACTGGATGAGCGTCGCGACCCCGCACACCAGCAGGTCCGCTGTGATCAGATACGCCAGATCCGCGGGCGGCAGTCTCATCGCCCCGCCCACGATCAGCGGCACCGCCACCGCGCCCGCGTACATCGCGAGCACATGCTGTAAACCGAACGCGGCCAACTGGCGTACGGGCGGGACCTCGTCCACGGGATGCACAGGTGCGGGGGTGGACGCAGGGCTGGACGCGGGGC
>NZ_VJZE01000413.1 GCF_009377205.1 Streptomyces phyllanthi | reverse complement strand
GTCTCCAGGGGGTCGGGGCAGGTGCTGAGTTCCGCGTGCGCGGTGCGCAGGGCTGCCGCCAGTTCCGGGTCGTCGATGACGGGGTCGCGGAAGTGGGGGATGCCGGTGAGGGTGCCGTCGGTGAGGAGGGACGGGGCCGGGTAGAGGGCGCGGTACGCGTAGCCGTTCGGGTCCGCGATGCCGGTGTGGGCCTCGCCGGGGGCCAGGACGATGATCGCGCCCGGGCCCGTGTGGATGCCGCCGCCCCGGTAGTCGATGTACGAGGCTCCCGTGACGCAGATGCCCACGCTGAATTCGTCGTGCGCGTGCGGGGCGTAGCGGTGGCGGGCGAAGCGGGCGGTCAGCAGGTCGAGGGGACGGCCTTCGCGGCCGAGGGTGGTACGGGTCCAGCGGGCCTGTTCGCGTTCGCTCATCTCGCACCCCCTCCGTTGGCCGCCCCCCAGGCTACGCCCGAGGGCGCAGGGGAGGACTCAGAGGAAGTCCGAGGTCTCCAGGTCGAAGGCGAAGGGCTCGGGGAGGGCGATCGACTTGCCGAAGGGGCGGGTGCACAGCTGGCGGTAGTCGTCCTTCTCCGGGTAGCTGAACAGGGTGACGGAGGAGGCCTTGCGGTCGATGAGCAGGTAGAGCGGGATGCCGCCACGGGCGTAGCAGCGGCGTTTGGCTTCGCGGTCGGCCTGGGGTTTCGTGGACGTCACTTCGGCCACCATGGCGACGCCGTCGCAGGGCATCCAGGACTCGGCGCCCCGGTAGAGCCGCAACTCCGTGGGGGCGAAGGTACCGTCCGGAATCACGTGGTTCTTCGGGCAGCCGCCCCCGCTCTTCAGCTTCAGGCCTTTGTTCCCGGAGAACTGCATGTCGGTCCGGGACCGTCTGATCACCTGGCTCACGATCAGCCCGATGTAGTCCTCGTGATCCCCGTCCGGTGGCGGTGTCACAACGATCTCCCCCTCGATCAACTCGGCCCGGAAACCCTCCGGGGTGTCCAGGGCGAGAAAGCCCTCGAGCAGGACCTCTTCCTGGTCCTGCGTGAGCGGCTCATGGGCCATGGCAGTCATGTCACGCCCCTCCTTCTGTCGCCCGCCAGACTGGGACATCGGCTGATCACCTGTCCGTGAGATGGGAACCGTTCCCTCGATCGTGGCACACGATCACGGTCGCCGTCCGGCTTCGCCCCGCCCTGAGGCGCTCGCTTGACCCTGCCGCGACGTCAACGTTTCTACTGAGGGCATGAGGATCGGAGAGCTGGCCGCGGCCGTCGGGGTCACCACGCGGACCGTGCGGCACTACCACCATCTGGGGCTGCTGCCCGAGCCGGAGCGGCGGCCCAACGGATATCGGGACTACTCGCTGCGGCACGCCGTCGTGCTCGCGCGGATCCGGCGGCTGACCGAGCTGGGGCTCGGGCTCGCCGAGGTGCGGGACGTGCTGGCGGACGACGCGGGGCGCGACCTCAGCGAGGTGCTCGCGGAGTTGGACGAGGATCTGGCCCGGCAGGAGGAGGCGGTCCGGGAGCGCCGGGGCCGGTTGCGCGCGCTGATGGACGAGGCCGAGCGCGGGCGGCTGCCCGCCGAGGGGCCCGTCTCCCCCGAACTCTCCGCCCTCTTCCGGGAGATGGCCGAGACGGACAAGGAAGCGTACGCGTCCGCCACGGCCGCCAAGGACCGGGAGGTGCTCGCGCTCATCGACACCGCGGCGTCCCCGGAGGACCGGGAGAGGCTGATGGCCTCACTGCGGAGCGCGTTCGAGGCGCCGGGCGCGGTGGAGCGGGCGCACCGGGCGTACGCGCTGCTGGACGAGCTCGTGGCGGCCGACCCCGGTGATCCACGGGTGGAGGAGGCCGCGCGGGCGATCGCCGGCTGTGTGCCCGGGGCGCTGGTTCCGGACGGCGACATCGACGAGCACCACAGTTTTCTGCGCGCCCTCTACGCCGAGTTCGCCCCGGCCCAGGCCGAGGCGATCCGCCGCGCGCTGCTGATCGTCACGGAGGGACGCCGATGAGGGGGATGCCGATGAGGGGGACGTCGATGAGGGGGATGCCGATGAGGGCCTCGGCTCGGGTCGCCTTCGTCCTCGTTCGGCATGAAGTCCTCTTACTGACAAGCGTGTTGAGGTGGTTGGGGCGCCGGGCGCACGGTGTCGGTGACGACCGGGCGTTCGGGTACGCGCGCGGGCAGGGGGCCGTGATGTTCGGCTTCGGCTTCGTGTGCGCGATCGAGACGGCCACGATGTCGGTGCTGCTGCGCGGCTTCCCGCTCCTGCACGGCTTCTTCCTGGTCGTCGACCTCTACACGATCCTGATCGTCGCCGGGCTGCACGCGGCCTCAGTGACCCGCCCGCACGTCCTCACCGCCACCACCCTGCGCCTGCGCCGGTTCGCCACGGTCGATCTGCGCGTGCCCCTCACCGGCATCGCCTCCGTGCACCGCGAGCTGCGTACGACGCACGAGAAGCGTGAGGGTGAACTGGACCTGGTGGTCGGCTCGCAGACCACGATCGCCCTCGAACTGGCCGAGCCCGTCGAGTACCTGACCTTCTTCGGCCGGCGCAGGGCCGTACGGCTGGTGCGTTTCCACGCGGACGAGCCGGACGCGCTGGTGGCGGAGTTGCGGTCCGTCGGCGGTCCCGTGACGGCCACCCCCTGACCCGTGACGGCCACCCCGTAATCTGGCGCGAGGCCCCCGAGGTCCTCCGAGGCCCTTCCCCGTACGTACCGCTAGGAGAACCATGCTCGTCCTGCTGCCGCCCTCCGAAGGCAAGGCCGCCTCCGGCCGCGGCGCCCCGGTGAAGCCGGAGTCGCTGTCGCTGTCGGCGCTCACGGCGGCGCGCGAGGCCGTCCTCGGTGAGCTGGTCGAGCTGTGCACGGGTGACGAGGACAAGGCGCGCGAGGTGCTCGGGCTGAGCGAGGGCCTGCGCGGCGAGGTCGCCAAGAACGCCGGGCTGCGCACGGCGGGGGCGCGGCCCGCCGGGGAGATCTACACCGGTGTGCTGTACGACGCGCTGGACCTGGCCTCCCTGGACGCGGCGGCGAAGAGGCGGGCCGCGCGCTCGCTGCTGGTCTTCTCGGGGCTGTGGGGCGCCGTCCGCGTGACCGACCGCATCCCCTCGTACCGCTGCTCGATGGGCGTGAAGCTGCCCGGGCTGGGGGCGCTCGGCGCGCACTGGCGCTCCCCGATGGCCACCGCGCTCCCCGAGGCGGCCGGTGACGGTCTCGTCCTCGACCTGCGCTCCTCGGCGTACGCGGCCGCGTGGAAGCCGAAGGGTGAGGTCGCGGAGCGGACGGCGACCGTCCGGGTGCTGCACGCGCCGACCCGGAAGGTCGTCAGCCACTTCAACAAGGCCACGAAGGGCCGGATCGTACGCAGTCTGCTGTCGGCCGGCGCCGCTCCCGGCAGTCCTGCGGAGCTGGTGGAGACCCTGCGCGGGCTCGGGTACGCCGTCGAGGCCCAGGCACCCGGCAAGGCGGGTCAGCCCTGGGCGCTGGACGTGCTGGTGGAGGAGATCCACTAGGCGTCCACCAAGGGCGCGTTGCAAGCTGCGCAATGCCCTTTGCGTGTGCTGCTCACCAGCGGGCACGATGAGGCCATGACCTCACCGCTGTCCTCCTCTCCCCCTGTCTCGGGCCCCTCGGAAGCCGAGGACGCCTCGGTGCTGGATCTCGCAGCCGTCGTCCCCGTCGTGGTCGTCGAGGACCCCGCCGGCGCCGTGCCGCTCGCGCGGGCGCTGGTCGCCGGGGGCCTGCCCGCGATCGAGGTGACACTGCGGACACCGGCCGCGCTCGACGCGATCCGGGCGATCGCCGACGAGGTACCGGGAGCGGTGGTCGGCGCGGGCACCGTCATCACGCCGTCGCAGGTGGCGGAGTGCGTGGCGGCCGGGGCCCGGTTCCTGGTCAGTCCCGGCTGGACGGACGTACTGCTGGAGGCCATGCAGGCGTCCGGGGTGCCGTTCCTGCCGGGGGTGTCGACGGCCTCCGAAGTGGTGGCGCTGCTGGAGCGGGGCGTACGGGAGATGAAGTTCTTCCCGGCGCAGGCGGCGGGCGGCACGGCGTACCTGAGGTCGCTGGCCGGGCCCTTGCCGCAGGCGCGGTTCTGCCCGACCGGGGGGATCGGCCCCGCCAACGCGCCGGAGTACCTTACGCTTCCCAACGTCGGCTGTGTGGGCGGTACCTGGATGATCCCGGCGGATGCCGTCGCGGACGGGGACTGGGACCGGATCGAGGCCCTGGCCCGCGAGGCGGCCGCGCTGCGCTGACGTGCCGACGCGGTGGTTGCGTGTCAGCGCGGGTGGTTGCGTGCCGACGCGGTGGTTGCGTGTCAGCGCGGCTGGTTGCGTGCCGGCGCGGTGGTTGCGTGTCAGCGCACGTGGGGCGTGTCAGCGCAGGTGGGACGTGTCGTTGAGGAGCCGGAGCGAGGCGTTTCCGTCCGCGTAGTACGCCACCACCGACAGCGAGGCGGCGGAGAGCTCCATACGGAACAGGGACTCCGGAGGCGCGCCGAGAACCAGCCGTACGAGGGTCTTGACCGGCGTGACATGGCTGACGAGCAGGACCGTGCGGCCCGCGTACGCCGCGACGAGCTTGTCCCGGGTCGCGGCGACCCGGTGGGCCACGGCCTCGAAGCTCTCGCCGCCACCGGTGGGCTGGGCCCCCGGCGAGGCCAGCCAGGCGTTGAGGTCCTCGGGGTGGCGTTCGCGCACCTCGGCGAAGGTGAGCCCCTCCCAGTCGCCGAAGTCCGTCTCCCGCAGGCCGTCCTCGATCTCCACCCGGAGGCCGAGCCGGGCCGCGACGATCCCGGCGGTCTCACGGCAGCGGGCGAGCGGTGACGACACGACCGCCTGGATGGTGCCGCGGGCGGCGAGGGCGGCGGCGACGCGCTCCGCCTGGTGCCGCCCGCCGTCGGACAGCGACGGGTCGGACCCCCCGCTCCCCGAGAACCGCTTCTGGGGCGTGAGCGGCGTCTCCCCGTGCCGCAGCAGTACGAAGGTCGCGGGCGGCCCGAGGTCGGGCCCGGCCGCGGCCACGTTCCGCGCGGCGCGCAGGTCGGCCTCGGCCTTCGCGGCTCCGGGTGCCGTCTCTCGTGACGTATTCCGTATGGCGCTGTCCCGTACGGCGCTGTCCCGCGCCCCGGCGAGGGCGGCCCGTGCCTTCGCCGCGCCCGCGGTGGCGTCGCCCGGAGGGCCCGTCGGCTCCGGAGGGCCCGTCGGTTCCGGCGCCGGGGCCTTCGTCGCCCGGGCGTCGAGCTCGGCCGTGGAGGCCGACGGAGACCACTGCTCGCCGCGCTGTCCCGCGTCCATCGCCTCGTTGGCCAGGCGGTCCGCGTGCTTGTTCTGCTCGCGCGGGATCCACTCGTACGTGACCTGGGAGGACGGGAGGACGGTCGCGGCCTCCAGGGCGAGGGGCTTCATGCCGGGGTGCTTGATCTTCCAGCGGCCCGACATCTGCTCCACGACGAGCTTGGAGTCCATGCGGACGCGCACGGAGGCGGTGGGGTCGAGTTCGCGGGCCGCCTTCAGTCCGGCGAGCAGGCCCCGGTACTCGGCCACGTTGTTCGTCGCGACACCGATGTACTCGGCCGCCTCCGCCAGCGTCTCGCCCGTCGCCGCGTCCATGACGACCGCGCCGTAGCCCGCGGGCCCCGGGTTGCCCCGGGACCCGCCGTCGGCCTCGACGATGAACTCCCGCACGTCGTGAGTCCTTACGCTCTCGAGCCCCTAGGCCCTTTGTTCCCTTGTTCCCTTGTTCCCTTGTTCCCTTGTTCTTCCCTTGGTGTCTACAGACCCGACTCGGACGTCCGGACCAGGATGCGGCGGCAGTTCTCGCAGCGCACCACCGTGTCGGGCGCGGCCGCGCGGATCTCGTTGATGTCAGTGATCGCCAGTTCCTGGCGGCAACCCTGGCAGGTGCGCTGGTACAGCTTGGCGGCGCCGATGCCGCCCTGCTGCTCGCGCAGCTTGTCGTACAGCTTGAGCAGGTCGGCGGGGACGGAGGCCGCGATGACCTCGCGCTCCTTCGTCACCGAGGCCGCCTCGCCGTCGATCTCCTCGAAGGCCGCGTCGCGGCGTGACGTCGCGTCGTCGATCTTCGACTGGACGGAGGCGACCCGGTCGGTCAGCTCGGTCACCCGCTCCTGCACGGACTCCCGGCGCTCCATGACCTCGAGGACGATGTCCTCCAGGTCGCCCTGCCGCTTGGCGAGGGAGGCGATCTCGCGCTGGAGGTTCTCCAGGTCCTTCGGGGACGTGATCGCACCCGAGTCGAGGCGCTGCTGGTCGCGGGCGGCGCGCTGGCGCACCTGGTCCACGTCCTGCTCGGCCTTGGTCTGCTCGCGGGCGGTGTCGCTCTCCTCGGTCTGCGCGGCCACGAGCAGGTCGCGCAGCTGCGTGAGGTCCTTGGTCAGCGACTCGATCTCGGCGTGCTCGGGCAGCGACCTCCGCTTGTGCGCAAGCTGCTGCAGTCGTACGTCCAGGCCCTGGACGTCGAGGAGGCGGATCTGGTCGGCGGGCGCGGCGTTCAGTTGGGGGCTCCCGGGGAGTCAGAAGGGGTGGACGCCGCGTGGGCGGTCCAGGGGTCGGTGACCGTCTTCGAGACGTGGACCCTCAGGTCCCATCCCTTCCGGTCGGAGATCTCGTCGAGCTGGGCGGCGGCCAGCTCGCACCAGGGCCACTCGGTGGCCCAGTGCGCCGCGTCGAGCAGCGCGAGAGGGCTGTGGGCGCGGGCCTCCGACGCCGGGTGGTGGCGCAGGTCCGCGGTGAGGAAGGCGTCGACTCCGGCGGCCCGTACGTCGTCGAAGAGGCTGTCGCCGCTGCCGCCGCTCACGGCGACCGTGCGGACGAGCGCCTCGGCGTCGCCGGCCACCCGGATGCCCTGCGCGGTGGCGGGCAGCCGCTCGGCCGCGCGGGCCGCGAACTCCCGTACGGTCAGCGGGTGGTCCAGCTCGCAGACGCGGCCGAGGCCACGGCGGCCGTCGGGGTCGGAGGGGTCCGGCACGAGCGGCCGTACGACCCGGAGATCCAGCGCGCCCGCGAGGGCGTCGCTCACGCCCGGGTCGGCGGTGTCGGCGTTGGTGTGGGCGACGTGCAGGGCGATGTCGTGCTTGATCAGGGTGTGCACGACGCGGCCCTTGAAGGTGGACGCCGCCACCGTGGTCGTACCGCGCAGATAGAGCGGGTGGTGGGTGACCAGCAGGTCGGCGCCCAGCTTCACCGCCTCGTCCACGATCTCCCGGACGGGGTCGACGGCGAACAGGACCCGTGAGACCTCCTGGTCGGGGTCTCCGCAGACCGTGCCGACCGCGTCCCATCCCTCGGCCCTTTCGGGAGGCCAGAGGGCGTCGAGCGCGGCGATTACTTCAGACAGACGAGGCACGGAGAAAAGGCTACCTGGCGCCTCCTCGCGCCTGAACCGGCGCGGCTCTCAGGACGCCTCCCCGTGCCTGAACCGGCACCGCTCTCGCGGACCTGGTCGGTCGCCGTCGTGGGTGCTCGTCGTGGGTGCTCGTCGTGGGTGCTCAATTGATGCGCGGCCCCCTCCAGCACACCCGCCCCGGTTTCCTCCGGTGAATCGCGGGACCGACACCCTTATGTGTGAAGCATCCGCCCGCCGATGCCACGTCTGTGCGTACGAAAACTAGCTTCGTCGCTGGAGGTGACCGAGGATGACGGTCTGTGCCACCGAGACGGCCACGGGGAACGACGACAACGACGGGGTCCCGCGGCCCGGATGCGTGATCACCGCCGACGGGACGTACGCGGCGCGTCTCGCCCTCGCCGGTGAGTCCTGGTTCCCGGAGCGCTGGACCCTGGACGGCCCCGAGCCGTATGCCGTGCCGCTGCCCGGGAACCAGCCGGAGGAGCCCGGTACCGAGGTGCTTCCCATGCGGGACGGGCGTGTCCTGATCCACCGTGTCGCGGGCGGGCGGCATCTGTTCTCGCTGCTCTACCCGACGGGGCCGGGCACGGGTGAGCTGCCGCTCGGTGCGGTCGAGTGCGCTGACCCCGCCGTCCGGGTGCGGCTGCTGCCGCCGGTGCCGGGTGGGGACTGCGCGTACGCCCTTGCCGTGGGCGGGAGTTCGAGTGCTGTGTGGCTGGTGGCCGGCGGGGCGTCGGGGCCGGAGCGGGTGGCGGAGATGCCCGGGCGGTGTTCGGGGGGTGTGTGGCTGAACGGTGCGGGGCGGCTGCTGGCTCTGGACCGGTCGCTGGAGGGCCGGACGAAGACGGTGGTGGTGAACCTGGGGCGGGGTGGCGAGGTGTCCCCACTGCTTCAGATCGCCGCGGACAGTGATGACCGGCTGTTGCTCGCGGATCCGGACAGCGGGCTGCTGCTGATTCGCTCGGACGCGCCGTCGCCGGGGCATGAC
>NZ_VJZE01000412.1 GCF_009377205.1 Streptomyces phyllanthi | reverse complement strand
CCCCAACTCCCACCAGATGATCCCGGCCCGCAGCAACCGCTCCCGGCCGCCCAACTGCCGGCCCCTGCTGTCCGCCGGTACTGGCCCACCGCGGCCGCCATCGCATCGCTGCCGCCGCATCGCTCCGTCGCACCCCTACCGCCGCCGCGTCACCTGCACCTGGTAGTTCCCCTCCATGTCCGCGCCCGCCACCTTGATCCTGATCCCCGACCGCGTGTCCTCGAAGGCCTCGCCGGGGACGAACGTGGCGTCAGAGAGCTCCGCGTGGACGTTGGGGCTGCGGGTGCAGCCACCGCTGTCGCGCTGCGAGTCGTGCACCCGTACCGGCCCACCCCCGGTGTCGACGGCCGTGTCGACCCTGTAGACGAGGATGCCGGGGCGGCAGACGATCGCGTCGTTCCCCCCGCGGACGCGCAGCTCGATCCCGTACCCCGTACGGGAGTCGACGGGGACGAAGACCAGTTTGGCGCCGCCGCGCCGGGGGAGCGGGGTGAGCGTGTACTCGGTGGTGCCGGGCGTGGTCGCGCAGCTCACCTGGGTGTCCTCCAGCCAGCCCAGCTTCCATTTGTGCCAGCCGAGCAGGTCGTTGTCGACGCCCCAGTCCTCGCTCATGATGTCCCAGTGCCCGACGGCGCCCCCGCCCTCATGGGTGTAGAGGTCGGGCAGCCCGAAGACATGGCCGTTCTCGTGGGGGAGTACGCGGTAACCGGTCTCCGCGTACGAGCCGGAGCCGTCGTCCTGGCGGCTGTAGACGAACGACGTGTTGGCGACCGGGACGCCGTCGGCGACGGGCGCCTCGCGGTTGCCCGCGAAGGTCACCGACAGGACGGTGTCGAGGGCGGAGGGGCCCGCGTTCGGGGTGACCAGCACGTTCACGAGGTCGTACTCACTGAAGTCCACGTCCGGGTCGGCCGCGGCCACGATGTCCTCGACCAGCTCGCGGTAGCCGGGCTCGAAGGGGGCGCCGCGTTCTATGCCGTACGCGCGGAAGGACTGCGGCATGCGCAGCCACTCGCCGATCGGGGCCTCGGGGCGGTAGTCGAGCTTGCCGTACGAACTGGTGGCGAACCACGCGCGGGTCTGCGGGGCGAACTCGGCGAGGCGGTCGAGCGCGCTGCCCGTGGCGGGGGCGTCCGAGAAGTCGATCATCAGGTTGAGGGCGCGGACCGTGCCGGTTGAGCGGGCGTAGCCGGACGGGGTCGGTATGCCCTCCGACATCTGCACTCCGGACGGGCCGCTGATCACGCAGGGGGCGAGCGTCGAGCGGTGGCTCAGCGGGGTGGCGCCGGCGGCCTTCGTGGGCTCGGGCGTCAGACGCCCGTTGCCCGCGGCGGTGCTGACCGCGAGGGTGAGAGCGGTGACCGCGGCGAGCGCGGCCAGCCGACGGTTGCCCAGGCGGTTGCCCAGACGATTGCCCTGGTGGCTGCCCGGACGGGTGCCTATGCGGGCGGTGTCGAGGGGGTCCTCGTGCACGTGGCCTGGGCGTGTGCGTCCGGTGCGCGGCTGGCGGAGTCGACTGTGGCGCAGGCGACGGCGCGGGCCCTGAGGGGCGGTGCGTATCCGACGGCTGGGCGGCTGCATGTGCCTGGCCCCTTCGCTCCACGGCAGCCGCCGGTCTCTGGCTGCACCCTTGCGATCACCCTGTGTCGAGGGGCGTGTGGGCGCGCGCTGGAAGAGGCCGATCGTGGGTTTCTCGCCGGTAGAGGTGTGATGCGGGTCACAAGTGAAAGATGGCCGGGGGCGAAATAACCGGGGATGGTTTCCCCGTTTAGCCCTGTGTCCGAGCGAAACGGGGAAACCATCCCCGGATCGCATCCAGCCCGCCAACGCCACCCGGACAAGCCCGTCCGTGCCAACCCGACAAGCCAGCCCGAGCCAACCCGGACAAGCCCGTCCACGCGCAGACGGGCCTGCCAGTCAACGCCAAGCCCCTCCACGGGCAGGCAGCCGGTCAAGGAGTACAAGGAGTAGCCGTGCATACCGCGACCCCCGCACCGCGCAAGGCGCCCCGGCCGCGCGCCGACGCCCTGCGCAACCGGGAGCGGATCGTCACCGCCGCCCGGGACATGCTCGTCGAGGACGGCGTCGAGGTGCCGCTCGACGACATCGCCCGTCGGGCCGGCGTCGGCAATGCCACGCTGTACCGGAACTTCCCCGACCGGCAGTCACTGGTGCGCGAGGTGGTCTGCTCGGTCCTCGGCCGAATCGCGGAGGCCGCCGAGCTCGCGCTCACCGAGACGGGCGGCACCGGCGACACCTTCGAGGCGCTGTCCCGCTTCGTACACGCCTCCGCCGAGGAGCGGATCGGCGCGCTGTGCCCGATGATCTCCTCGGCCTTCGACCAGGACCACCCGGATCTGGAGGCCGCGAGGGGGCGGGTCGAGCAGCTGGTGGAGGCACTTATGGAGCGTGCGAGGGCTGCCGGGCAGCTGCGTGCGGACGTGGGTGTGGGTGACCTGATGATCGCGGTGGCCCAGCTCAGCCGGCCTCCGGCGGGCGCCTCGTGCCTGAACGCCGACCGCTTCGTCCACCGCCACCTTCAGCTGTTCCTGGACGGCCTGCGTGCTCCGGCCCGCTCCGTCCTGCCGGGAGCGTCGACGACGATGGAGGAGCTGCGCCAGGCCTGACCCACGGACGAGGCACGACCACGACGCACCGAGCTCCGCTCACTTGTCACGCGGATCCACTGGCTCCACTCACTGAGCGCCACGCACACCGAGCTTCCCGGCCGTCGTCCTGACGAGGGCGTCAGAACCGACGAGCCGCGCTTTCCAACGCCCTTTCCCGTTTTCCCGTTTTCCCGTTTTTTTTCGTTTTTTTTCGTTACGACGTTCCGAAGTGGGTACCCCCATGTCTGAAACAGCCCAGGCCCCCGCCCCGAAGGCGGTGCCGGCCCCCGACCCGGGCCGCTGGAAGGCGCTCCTCTTCATCGCGCTCGCCCAGCTGATGGTCGTCCTGGACGCGACCATCGTGAACATCGCGCTTCCGTCCGCCCAGCAGGACCTGGGGATCTCGGACGGCAACCGGCAGTGGGTCGTCACGGCCTATGCCCTCGCCTTCGGTGGCCTCCTCCTCTTCGGGGGCCGCATCGCCGACCTGTGGGGCCGCAAGCAGGCCTTCGTCGTCGGGCTGGTCGGCTTCGCCGCGGCATCCGGGCTCGGTGGCGCGGCCACCAACGAGGCGATGATGTTCGGTGCCCGTGCCCTCCAGGGCGTGTTCGGCGCCTTGCTCGCCCCCGCCGCGCTCTCCCTCCTGGCCGTGATGTTCACGGACGCCAAGGAGCGTGCCAAGGCGTTCGGCATCTACGGTGCCATCGCCGGTGGCGGTGGCGCCGTCGGCCTGATCCTCGGCGGCTTCCTCACCGAGTATCTGGACTGGCGCTGGACGTTCTTCGTGAACATCCCCTTCGCGGCCCTCGCCGCGGTCGGTGCGTTCCTCGTCATCCGTGAGCCCGAGGGCGGCCGCAACCGCTCTTCGCTGGACATCCCGGGCGTCATCCTCTCCACCCTCGGTCTGGTGGCCCTCGTCTACGGCTTCACCCGCGCCGAGTCGGAGGGCTGGGGCGACTCGCTGACGATCGGCATGTTCGTCGCGTCGGCGGTCCTGCTCGCGGCCTTCGTCCTCGTCGAGTCCAAGGTCAAGGCCCCGCTGCTGCCGCTGCGCGTGGTCACCGAGCGCAACCGCGGTGGCGTCTACCTCTCGCTCGGTCTCGCGATCATCGCCATGTTCGGGCTGTTTCTCTTCTTGACTTACTACCTTCAAATTGTGAAGGGGTACTCACCGGTTGAGACCGGTTTTGCCTTCCTGCCGATGATCGTGGGCATGATCGTGGGCTCCACGCAGATAGGCACCCGGCTGATGACCCGGGTCCCGCCGCGTCTGCTGATGGTCCCGGGCTTCCTGGTCGCCGCGACCGGCATGCTGCTCCTGACCCAGATGGAGACCGACTCCTCGTACGCCGCCCTGCTGCTCCCGGCGCAGGTGCTGCTCGGCCTCGGTATGGGTACGGCGTTCATGCCGGCCATGTCCCTCGCCACGCAGGGCGTCGAGGCGCGGGATGCAGGCGTCGCCTCCGCCATGGTCAACACCTCGCAGCAGGTGGGCGGCGCGATCGGTACGGCCCTGCTGAACACCATCGCCGCCTCGGCCACCACCGCCTACGTCACGGACCACATCGCGGGGGCCACCTCCAGGTCCCAGCAGCAGCTCGTCCAGCTGCAGGGCATGGTCCACGGCTACACCAACGCGATCTGGTTCGCCGTCGGGATCCTCGTCCTCTCCGCGGCCATCGCCTTCACCTTCATCACCACCGGGCGCCCGGACACGGCGTCGGTCGCGGCCTCGGGCGGAGGCGCGGGCGAGGGCGCGGAGGACGAGCCGAAGGTGCCGGTGATCGCCCACTGAGGCACCCGTACCCGGACACGCGCCCTCCGCCAGGCTCCCGGTGAGCCGGGCGGAGGGCGCACCCGCATTGATATCGGTGCCAGCGTAGGGGCGCCCCCGACTGACCAGTGCCGGACGCGTACGCCATCCGCGTACGCCGTCCGCGTGCGCTGTCCGCGTGCGCCGTCCGCGTGCGCCGAACGCGTGCGCCGTCCGCCTATCGGTCGGCGTAGGGCCGCACCCGATTGATATCGATGTCAGCACAGGGCCGCACCCGATCGACACCGCTGTCGATCGCTCACGATCGATCTCGAAGAGCCCTACCGCAACCAGGGCAGGTCCGCCCCCGCATCCTTCGGCTGGAGTCCCTCCGCGATGATCTCCATGATCTCGCCGAGGGACTCCCGCTGTTGGGGGGACAACCGCTCGAAGATCGCCTGCCGTACGGCGCGGACATGGCCGGGCGCGGTCTGCGTCAGCACCTCGTGCCCCTGGTCCGTCAGCACCGCGAACTGCCCGCGCTTGTCGGAGGGGCAGTCCTCGCGCCGTACCCAGCCGTTCTTCTCCAGGCGGGCCACGGCATGGGAGAGTCGCGACCGTGTGATCTTGGCCCGCATGGCCAGTTCGGTCATCCGCAGCCGCCTGTGCGGTGCCTCGCTGAGCACCACGAGCAGGTGGTAGTAGACGTGTGGCATGCCCGCGTCGCGCTGCAACTGCCGGTCGAGATGGTCCTCCAGCAGGGTGGAGGCGTGCACATACGCGCGCCACGTGCGCTGTTCCTCGTCGGTGAGCCAGCGGGGCCCGTCAGCGGATGCCGTATTCATGTATCTACTGTACGAGGCCCCTCCTTGAAATTTGAACAAATAAGGCGTAACCTGTACGACGAATAACTTGAGACTTCAATGATGTCTTCAGGGTTCTTCAGATGTCTTCAGATCTTTTCGGGTTTCTTCAGGTTTGGTGTCTTTCGGGCCCGAAGCGTGAGCCCCACGTCGCGGAGGGAGCCGCAGCCATGTCCGCCGTCGCAGAGGAACGTCCCACCGTGGAGCGCATGCCCGCCCTCTATCTGAGCCACGGTGCGCCGCCACTCGCCGACGACCCGGTCTGGCCGGGTGAGCTGGCCGCCTGGTCGGCGGAGCTGCCGCGGCCCAGGGCGATCCTCATGGTCTCCGCGCACTGGGAGGAGGCCCCGCTGGCGATCGGCGCCATCGAGACCGTCCCGCTCGTCTACGACTTCTGGGGCTTCCCCGAGCACTACTACCAGGTGAAGTACGAGGCCCCGGGCGCCCCCGAACTCGCCGAGTCCGTGCGCAAGTTGCTGCGCGCCCCCGGTACGCCGGTGCAGGACATCCCCGACCGCGGCCTGGACCACGGCGCGTACGTGCCCCTGGTCGAGATGTTCCCCGAGGCCGACATCCCGGTCCTGCAGATCTCGATGCCGACCCTGGACCCGGTCAGGCTGATGGAGATCGGCCGCAAGCTGGCGCCCCTGCGTGACGAGGGCGTCCTGATCGTCGGCTCGGGCTTCTTCACCCACAACCTGGCGGCGCTGCGGCAGGGCGGTATCCCGTCCTGGTCGGTGGAGTTCGACGACTGGGGTCACCGCGCCCTCGAGAACCGCGACTGGGACACCCTCCTCGACTTCACCCGCAAGTCCCCGTCCGGCCTGCTGGCCCACCCGCGCACCGAACACTTCGCGCCCCTCTTCGTGACGATGGGCGCCGCGGACGCCTCCGGCGGGCTGGACGCGCAGAAGTCCGTGATCGACGGCTTCTGGATGGGGCTGGCGAAGCGGTCGGTGCAGTTCGGGTAGGAGCGGTCCGCCCGGTCGAGGTGCACAGGCTGTGACGGCGTGCAGGGCTGCTGTGACGTGCAGGGCTGCTGTAATGCGTGCGAGAACCAGGCCCGGGGGGACCCGGCCCGCTACAGCTCCTTCTCGTACCAGGCCACGTCCCAGTACCGCCCGAACTTGTACCCGACCTCCCGGTACGTGCCGACGTACCGGAACCCGAAGCGCTCGTGCAGCCGTGTCGACGCCTCGTTCGGCGGCACGATCCCCGCGTACGCCCGATGCAGGCCCTGACCTCCGAGCGCCTCGAACAGGGCCTTGTACAACAGCGTCCCGATGCCCCGCCCGCCGGCGTCGGGTGCGAGGTAGACGCTCGCCTCCACGGACGTGGCGTACGCGGGCTTCACTCGGAAAGCGCTGCTCGTCGCGTAGCCAAGAATCTCCTGTGAGTCCGTGTCCGCGGCAACCATCAGGCGGTGCGGTCCGTCTACAGGGTGGGAGAGGAGCCAGGGGCGCCGCTCTTCCGGCGTGAAGACGGCCGTGTCGAATGTGATGGGTGTCTCACGTACGTAGTGGTTGTAGATGGCTGTGAGGGCGTCGAGGTCCGCCTCGCCCCCCGGCCTGACCTGCACCTCTGTACGTTTTGACGCCATCCGTCCTCCTCCTCGCGGCCCGACAGGGTACTGCATGATCAGAAAAATTGAGGTGCGGGTTGGGAATTCTGTCCTGATTCCAGTCGTTGTTTCCATCGGATGCCGGGCACCCGGAAGGGTGTCTCCAGCGCCACAGGACCATCCGCTAGCCCACCATCGCAAGGGAGCACGCATGGCAACCCGTGCCGTCGCCGCCCGTCGTACGTCCGCCACCGGCGGAGACGACGCGGCACTCAGCGTTCGCGCCTCGGGCGGCGAGATCGCCGACCGCGACCTGGTCGGCATGTACCTCGACGAGATCGCGCGTACGCCGCTGCTCGACGCCGCCAAGGAAGTCGAGCTGTCCCAGACCATCGAGGCCGGTGTGTTCGCGCGGCAGATCCTCGACGGTGAGGAGGAGGCCAAGGCGGATGCCACCCGTGAGGAGCTCGAAGCCCTCTTCGCCGCGGGCGAGCGCGCGAAGGACGTCTTCATCCGTTCGAACCTGCGGCTCGTCGTGGCCGTGGCCCGGCGTTATCCGCGCAGCGGCCTGCCCCTTCTCGACCTGATCCAGGAGGGCAACGCGGGCCTGGTGCGCGCGGTCGAGAAGTTCGACTACCGCAAGGGCTTCAAGTTCTCGACCTATGCCACCTGGTGGATCCGTCAGGCCATCACCCGGTCGATAGCCGACCAGTCGCGGACCATCCGTCTGCCCGTCCACCTGGTGGAGGAGCTCGGTCGGGTACGCCGCGTGCAGCGCGAGTTCAACCGCGAGAACGGGCGCGACCCGGAGCCCGCGGAGATCGCCGCCGAGCTCGGCTCCACCCCGGAGCGCGTCTCGGACGTGCTGGACTGGGCCCGTGACCCGGTCTCGCTCAACATGTCGGTGGACGACGAGGGCGAGACCCAGTTCGGCGACCTGCTGGAAGACACCTCGGCGGTCTCGCCGGAGCAGTCGGTGCTCACCCTGCTGCGCAGCGAGGAGCTCGACCACCTGATCGGGCGGCTCGACCAGCGCACGGCGTCGATCATCAAGATGCGGTACGGCATCGAGGACGGCCGCGAGCGCACGCTGACCGAGGTCGGCAAGGAGCACGGTCTCACCCGCGAGCGCATCCGCCAGATCGAGAAGCACGCGCTGCTGGAGCTGAAGAAGCTGGCCCGCGACACGGGGTTCGACGCGGCCGCGTGACGTGCGGGGTGTCGCCCGCCGCCCCGGAGGACCACTCCGGGGCGGGCGCGCGGCCCCGGGCGCGGACTTGGCCGTGTTCCGCCGCTTCAACTCCGCCCTTCGCGGGCACAAGACTTCCGGGCCCATGAAACCTCCAGGCCCGGAGCCGCGTGGCCCGGGACCACGGGCCTGAGCCACCGCACGATGAGCCACCGCACCATGCCGGATTCGCCGTGTCGCCGTACGATCCGCCCCTGAGGCCGGAGCGCCGCGTCACAGCGCACCCCGCACGCACGATCCGCACGGCCTGACCGGAACCTGACCGGTACGAGACCGGCATCCGAAGCCAGGTCCCGACGCCCTCCCCCCGGCGCCGGGACCCTCCCGAGC
>NZ_VJZE01000411.1 GCF_009377205.1 Streptomyces phyllanthi | reverse complement strand
TCCCAGGACCCGCGCCCCCCGAGGTGCCCGTTACGGGGGAGTGGCCGAGGAGCCGCTGTCGGCGCCGCAACCCCGGCCCCACTCGCCGTCACAGCGTCGGCAGGCGCTCGGCGACGAGGCGCGCCGGGAGGTCTCCGGGACCGTCGAGACCCTGCTAGCCCTGCGGCGCGAGGGCCGCAGCGGTGAGGCACACGCCCTGCTCGTCGAGGCCGCCCACTGGCCGCCCGCCCGCTTCCCGCTGCTCGCCGCCGAACTGCACCGCGCGAACCTCGGCGCCGACTGGGCCACCCTCCTGTGGGAGGCCGCCTCGCTGCCCGCCGACAAGCTGGTCGCCGTCGCGGACGCGCTCGCCGCGGCGGGCCGTACCGCCGACGGGGAGCAGATGCTGCGGCAGGGCGTCGCCCGCCCGCCCGAGGAGATCGGCGCCGCCGTCCTCGGCCTGGT
Source organism: Streptomyces phyllanthi (assembly GCF_009377205.1). Taxonomy (GTDB): domain Bacteria; phylum Actinomycetota; class Actinomycetes; order Streptomycetales; family Streptomycetaceae; genus Streptomyces; species Streptomyces phyllanthi. The sequence goes on along the minus strand of NZ_VJZE01000411.1, from coordinate 7,928 downwards.
CCGCGAGGGGCGCGACCGGGAGGTGCGCGCGCTCCTGGACGCGTACGTGCGCATCCGTACCCCCGAGGAAGCCGCCCGCAGCGCGGAGAACGACCCGCAGCGCCTCGGCCCCCTCCTCCTCGCGGCCGCGCGGGACGTCTCGGAGGGGCGCCACCGTGATCTGGTCCATGCCCTCCGCGTCGCGGGTCTCACCGCCTGATTCCCGCCTGATTCCCGCCGGACGCGGCCCGGGCGGTCACCCGGAGGGGTGCGAAACATGATCGACTGCTCCGGTTAACGGCGATGGTCTTGCCCAGGTGGGCGGGGAGGCTTACGTTCAAGCCTCTACGACCTGCGTCTACGGGCGTAGAGGCTCTCTGACGTCCCCCGTCGAAGGAGCAGCTCCATGGCCGACGTCGTACGCGCCGCTCTGGTCCAGGCGACCTGGACAGGCGACACCGAGTCCATGATCGCCAAGCACATCGAGCACGCCCGCGAGGCGGCCCGGCAGGGAGCCGAGGTCATCGGCTTCCAGGAGGTGTTCAACGCCCCCTACTTCTGCCAGGTGCAGGAGCCGGAGCACTACCGCTGGGCCGAGCCCGTACCCGACGGGCCGACCGTGACCCGTATGCGGGAGCTGGCCCGGGAGACGGGCATGGTGATCGTCGTACCGGTCTTCGAGGTCGAGCAGTCCGGCTTCTACTACAACACCGCGGCCGTGATCGACTCGGACGGCTCGTACCTCGGGAAGTACCGCAAGCACCACATCCCGCAGGTCAAGGGCTTCTGGGAGAAGTACTACTTCAAACCGGGGAACCTCGGCTGGCCCGTCTTCGACACGGCGGTCGGCAAGGTCGGCGTGTACATCTGCTACGACCGCCACTTCCCGGAGGGCTGGCGGCAGCTCGGTCTGAACGGCGCCCAGCTCGTCTACAACCCGTCCGCCACCTCCCGCGGTCTGTCCGCCTACCTGTGGCAGCTGGAGCAGCCCGCGGCGGCCGTCGCCAACGAGTACTTCATCGCCGCCATCAACCGTGTGGGCCGGGAGGAGTACGGGGACAACGACTTCTATGGAACGAGCTACTTCGTCGACCCGCGCGGGCAGTTCGTGGGCGACGTGGCGAGCGACAGGACAGAGGAACTCGTCGTACGGGACCTCGACTTCGACCTGATCGAGGAAGTACGGCAACAGTGGGCGTTCTACCGGGACCGCCGACCCGACGCGTACGAAGGACTGGTACAGCCGTGAGCAACGAACTACTGGGGCGGCACAGGGCCGTGCTTCCCGACTGGCTCGCCCTCTACTACGCCGACCCCGTCGAGATCACCCATGGCGAGGGCCGCCACGTGTGGGACTCCGAGGGCAACAGGTACCTCGACTTCTTCGGCGGCATCCTCACCACCATGACCGCGCACGCGCTGCCCGAGGTCACCAAGGCGGTCAGCGAGCAGGCCGGGCGGATCATCCACTCGTCCACGCTCTACCTCAACCGGCCGATGGTCGAACTCGCCGAGCGGATCGCGCAGTTGTCCGGCATCCCGGACGCGCGGGTCTTCTTCACCACGTCCGGCACCGAGGCCAACGACACCGCGCTGCTGCTGGCGACGACATACCGCCGCAGCAACCAGATCCTGGCGATGCGCAACAGCTACCACGGGCGTTCCTTCAGCGCCGTCGGCATCACCGGCAACAGGGGCTGGTCCCCGACCTCCCTCTCGCCGCTCCAGACGCTGTACGTCCAGGGAGGCGTCCGCACCCGGGGCCCGTTCGCCGATCTGAGCGACGCCGACTTCATCGCGGCCTGCGTCGAGGACCTCAGGGACCTCCTCGGCCACACCCGTCCACCCGCCGCCCTCATCGCCGAGCCCGTCCAGGGCGTCGGCGGCTTCACCGCGCCGCCCGACGGCCTGTACGCGGCCTTCCGCGAGGTGCTCCAGGAACAGGGCATCCTCTGGATCGCCGACGAGGTGCAGACCGGCTGGGGCCGCACCGGCGACAACTTCTGGGGCTGGCAGGCCCACGGCCAGAACGGCCCGCCGGACATCCTCACCTTCGCCAAGGGCATCGGCAACGGCATGTCCATCGGCGGAGTCGTCGCCCGCGCCGAGATCATGAACTGCCTCGACAGCAACTCGATCTCGACCTTCGGCGGCACCCAGATCACCATGGCGGCCGGCCTCGCCAACCTCAACTACCTGCTGGAGCACGACCTCCAGGGCAACGCCCGGCGCGTCGGCGGGCTGCTCATCGAGCGGCTGCGGGCCATCGCCGCGCAGGTTCCGGGCGTACGGGAGGTACGCGGCCGGGGACTCATGATCGGTGTCGAGCTGGTCAAGCCCGGCACGGACCAGGCCGACCTGGACGCGGCATCCGCCGTGCTCGAAGCCGCCCGCGAGGGAGGCCTGCTCATCGGCAAGGGCGGCGGCCACAACACCAGCGCACTGCGTGTCGCCCCGCCCCTGTCGCTGACCGTCTCCGAGGCGGAGGAGGGCGCCGCCATCCTGGAGGGCGCCCTGAGGAGTGTCCAGTAGCAGCAGCTGAGCCGGGCGAGTGAGCCGAAGGGGCACGCCTGTGTCGAGAGGCCGTGGGGGCACCTCCCCGCTCGAGCGGAGCCGGCGCCTTCCGGGAAGCGCGGAGGCCCGAAGGGCCGAGCGCGGTCGGCCTCTCGGCACAGGCTCCGGCGCCCCGGAGGCGAACCGAGCCACAGAAAAAGGGGTACGCCCATGACCACCGCCCTGGAACCCGCCCTGTCGGTACGCCAGGTCCTCACCCTGGACCGGGTCCTCGCCGGAGAGCCCGAGGTGGTGGCCGGCGCCGGCCATCTCGACCGGCCCGTGCGCTGGGTCCATGTCGCCGAGGCCGCCGACGTGGGCGTCATGCTCAGCGGCGGCGAGATGGTGCTCACCACCGGGGTGCTCCTCGCCGGGGATCCGGAGGCCCAGGCCGAGTACATCCGCTCGCTGCACCGCGCGGAGGCCGCGGCCGTCGTCCTCGGACTCGGCCGGGCCTTCCCGTCGCCGCCCGACGTGATGCGCCGGGCGGCCGAGCGGTGCGGGCTGCCCCTGGTGGTGCTCCACCGGCCGTTCCCGTTCGCCGAGCTGACCGAGGAGGTCCAGTCCCGGCTCGTACGGCGCAAGTTCGCGGCCGTGAGCCTGTCGGAGGCCGTACGGACCGCGCTCACCGGGCTCATCACCGCGTGCGCCCCGCTGCAGGCCCTCCTCGACGAGATCGCCCAGTACGCGGGGTGTCCCGTCGTCGTCACCAACCTCGCCCACCGCGTGCTCGCCACGGCGGGGGAGCGGTCCGCGGTCGACGACGTACTGCGCGACTGGGAACGCATCTCGCGCCAGGCCGGCGGCAACGAGGGTGACGGCTGGGTGCGGGCCGAGCTCGGCGGACGCGGGGAGCGCTGGGGGCGGATCGTGCTGTGCGGCTACCGGGGCGACACCGCCACCGGACGCCTGCTCGCCGACCGCGCCGCCGAGGCCCTCGTCCTGCACCGTATGCTCGGCGGCTCGGCGCACTCCTGGGAGGAGGAGTCCGCGCAGAGCCTGCTCACCGACCTGATCTCCGGGGTCGTCCCCGCCAGACAGCTGCTGCCGAGGGCCCGGGCGGCCGGACTCCCCGTCAACCGCCGTACGTTCGTCCCGCTGGTCGTCCGCGACGGCGAACCCGCGCAGCTCGACCGCGTACTGCGCCTGGTGGGGCTCGCCGGGCTCGCCGCCGAACTGGCCGAGGGCGCCACCGCCGTACTGCTGAGCCTCGCCCACGACCAGGACGCGGAGGCACTGGCCGCGCACTTCGCGACCCGGCTGCGCTCGGAGACCGGAGAGTGCCGGACCGTCGTGGCCGCCGCCGACGCGCGGACCGCGTGGGAGGACGTGCCCGCCGGACTGCGGGAGGCCCGGCACGTTGCCGACGCCGTGGCCCAGTCGCCGGCGGGCCTCGACCTGCCGGCCGTGGTGCGCCTGCGCGACGTCCATCTGCGCGGGCTGGTCCGGCTGCTGCGGGACGACCCGCATGTCCAGGCCTTCGCCGAGCGGGAGCTCGACGGGCTGCTGTGCGGCGACCGCCACGCCGAACAGGACCTGCTGCCCGTGCTGCGCACCTATCTCGCGACCGGCCGCAACAAGTCGCGCACCGCCCAGCTGCACCATGTCAGCCGGCCCGCCCTGTACCGCCGTCTGGAGGCCATAGAGGCCCGCCTCGGCGTGGACCTCGACGACTTCGAACAGGCCGCGTCCGTGCATATCGCGCTCCTCGCGCACGACGCGCAACAAGGCTGAGACCTCGGCCGCGCAACACCACTGCAACTTGGGACGACCTGGGAAAACGGCGGTGAAACATGGGACCGCGCGAGGGTGACAGCGTGGAACGCCAAGTGCCCGCAGACGTGACACGCTGCAACTCAAAGCGGTCTTCGCGACTTCCTAAGCTCACCGCACACCGAGCGACCGGAGGTCCCGATGAGCAGAGTGATCCGTGCCGCCGTCTTCCAGACCGCGTGGACCGGCGACAAGGAATCGATGATCCAGGTACACGAGCAGGCGGCCAGGGACGCGGCCGCGCAGGGTGCTCAGGTCCTGTGCTTCCAGGAGCTGTTCTACGGACCGTACTTCTGCCAGGTGCAGGACAAGGCGTTCTACGAGTACGCCGAACAGATCCCCGAGGGCCCCATCGTCAAGCGTTTCCAGACGCTGGCCAGGGAGCTGAACCTCGTCCTCGTGCTGCCGATGTACGAGGAGGAGCAGCCCGGCGTCCTCTACAACACCGCGGCCGTGATCGACTCGGACGGCTCCTATCTCGGCAAGTACCGCAAGCACCACATCCCGCAGGTGCCCGGCTTCTGGGAGAAGTTCTACTTCCGTCCGGGGAACGCGGGCTGGCCCGTCTTCGACACCGCCGTGGGCAGGATCGGCGTGTACATCTGCTACGACCGGCACTTCCCGGAGGGCTGGCGCGCGCTGGGTCTCGCGGGCGCCGAGATCGTGTTCAACCCGTCGGCCACCTCGCGCGGACTGTCCCGCTATCTGTGGCAGCTGGAGCAGCCCGCGGCGGCGGTCGCCAACGAGTACTTCATCGGCGCGATCAACCGGGTCGGCGTCGAGGACCTCGGCGACAACGACTTCTACGGGACCTCGTACTTCGTGGACCCGGAGGCGCAGTTCGTCGGCGAGGTGGCGAGCGACAAGGAGACCGAACTCGTCGTCCGCGACCTCGACATGGCCAAGCTGCGCGAGGTGCGCGACCGCTGGCAGTTCTTCCGGGACCGCCGCCCGGAGGCGTACGACCCGCTGACAGCGCCGTAACAAGGCACTCCCCGCGCCCCTTGAATCTCTCGGGGGCGCGGGGCTGTGCCCGATATGCGGCTTCCGCCGCGATGGGGGTCCCCCCTGTTCGAGCGAAGCCGAGAACTTGGGGGAGCGACCAGCCCCAGACGACCGGCACTTTTCCGACAACCGAACGGAGCGTGAAAGCATGGTCGGCCGTATCGTCATCCGCGGTGGTCTCGTCATCACCGCGTCCGACGAGATCCACGCAGACGTCCTGATCGAGGACGGCCGTATCGCCGCCCTCGCCGCGAGCGGCACCCCGGCCGCCGAGGCCTGGACGGCCGAGCGCACCATGGACGCCACCGGGAAGTACGTGATCCCCGGCGGCGTCGACGCGCACACGCACATGGAGCTGCCGTTCGGCGGCACCTTCGCCTCGGACACCTTCGAGACCGGTACCCGGGCCGCCGCCTGGGGCGGCACGACCACCATCATCGACTTCGCCGTGCAGAGTGTGGGCCACTCCCTGCGCGAGGGTCTGGACGCCTGGATGGCGAAGGCCGACGCACAGTGCGCCATCGACTACGGCTTCCACATGATCGTCTCCGATGTGAACCAGGAGACGCTCAAGGAGATGGACCTGCTCGTCGAGGAGGGTGTCACCTCCTTCAAGCAGTTCATGGCCTACCCCGGCGTCTTCTACAGCGACGACGGCCAGATCCTGCGCGCCATGCAGCGCTCCGCCGAGAACGGCGGCCTGATCATGATGCACGCCGAGAACGGCATCGCCATCGACGTACTCGTGGAGCAGGCCCTGGCCCGCGGCGAGACCGACCCCCGCTATCACGGCGAGGTCCGCAAGGCGCTGCTGGAGGCCGAGGCCACCCACCGCGCCATCAAGCTCGCCCAGGTGGCCGGGGCACCCCTGTACGTCGTGCACGTGTCGGCCATGGAGGCGGTCGCCGAGCTGGCCAGGGCACGCGACGAGGGGCTGAACGTCTTCGGCGAGACCTGCCCGCAGTATCTGTTCCTGTCCACGGACAATCTCGCGGAGCCGGACTTCGAGGGCTCCAAGTACGTGTGCTCGACGCCGCTGCGCCCCAAGGAGCACCAGGCCAAGCTGTGGCAGGGCCTGCGCACCAACGATCTCCAGGTGGTCTCCACCGACCACTGCCCCTTCTGCTTCGTCGGCCAGAAGGAGCTCGGCCGCGGCGACTTCTCCAAGATCCCCAACGGCCTCCCGGGCGTCGAGAACCGTATGGACCTGCTCCACCAGGCCGTCGTCGACGGGCACATCTCCCGCCGCCGCTGGATCGAGATCGCCTGCGCCACCCCGGCCCGGATGTTCGGCCTCTACCCGAAGAAGGGCACCATCGCCCCGGGCGCGGACGCCGACGTCGTCATCTACGACCCGCACGCCGAGCAGGTCATGTCCGCCGAGACGCACCACATGAACGTCGACTACTCGGCGTACGAGGGCAAGCGCACCACCGGCCGGGTCGAGACGGTCCTCTCGCGCGGCGAACCCGTCATCACCGAGCGGGAGTTCACCGGACGCGCGGGTCACGGCGTCTACACCCCCCGCTCCACCTGCCAGTACCTCACCTAGGAGCGGAGCACATGGACTTCGGACTCGTCCTGCAGACCGACCCGCCGGCCTCGAAGGTCATCAGCCTGATGAAACGGGCCGAACGCAACGGCTTCACCTATGGCTGGACCTTCGACTCCGCCGTGCTGTGGCAGGAGCCGTTCGTGATCTACAGCCAGATCCTGTCGAACACGTCGAAGCTCAAGGTCGGCCCGATGGTCACCAACCCGGGCACCCGCACCTGGGAGGTCACCGCCTCCACGTTCGCCACGCTCAACGACATGTTCGGCAACCGCACCGTGTGCGGTATCGGGCGCGGTGACTCCGCGATGCGCGTCGCCGGCCGCAAGCCCAACACCCTGGCCCGTATCAGCGAGGCCATGAAGGTCATCCGGGCCCTGGGCAGCGGGGGAGAGGCCGACCTCGGCGGCACCGTCATCAGGTTTCCCTGGATCAGGCCCGGTGCCGAGCTTCCCGTCTGGATGGCCGCGTACGGCCCGAAGGCCCTGAAGATGACCGGTGAGGAGGCCGACGGGTTCATCCTGCAACTGGCGGATCTCTATCTGACCGAGTACATGGTGAAGGCGGTCAAGGACGCGGCGGTCGCGGCCGGCCGTGACCCGTCCGATGTCAAGATCTGTGTGGCCGCCCCCGCGTACGTCACCGAGGACGACTCGCCGGAGGCGCTCGCCCACGCGCGCGAGCAGTGCCGCTGGTTCGGCGGCATGGTCGGCAACCATGTCGCGGACCTGGTGTCCAAGTACGGCGAGCACTCCGCCGCCGTACCCGACGAGCTCACCGACTACATCAAGGCCCGCGAGGGCTACGACTACTCCCACCACGGGCGCAGCGGCAACCCCGACACCCAGTTCGTGCCCGACGAGATCGTCGACCGGTTCTGTGTCGTCGGCCCGGTCGAGAAGCACATCGAGAAGCTGAACGCGCTGCGCGAACTGGGCGTGGACCAGTTCGCCGTGTACGACATGCACGACGCCCAGGAGGCCGTGATCGACGCGTACGGCACACAGGTCATCCCCGCGGTCAACTCCTGACCACCGCCCCCGGCTCCTGACGCACGGCACCACCG
>NZ_VJZE01000410.1 GCF_009377205.1 Streptomyces phyllanthi | reverse complement strand
GCCTCCCGCTGCCGCGCCACCGGCTCCCCCTGCGGCTACGCCTGCGGACGCTGGTACGGGGCAGCCTGCCGCCGCCGCTGCATCCGCACCCGCACCCGCACCCGCGCCCGCTGAGCCTCCCGGTCCGGCAGCCGCCACCGCCGCTTCCGCTCCGGGTGCCTGGCCCACCGCGGCGCCCGCGGGCGGTGGCCGACGCCCGGGTGGCTGGCCGACCGCGACTCCCGCAGGCGGAGGAACCGGAGGGCATGGCGGTCAGGGCGGCCAAGGGGGCCGGCCACCGGCGGCTTCCAGTCCCGGAAGCGGATCCGGGCCCGCGGCCGCTCCAGCGCATACGTCCGCACCCGCACCCGCACCCGCGCCTTCCGGTTTCACCCCCGCGAGCGGAGGGCTCGACCCCCGCACGCTCTGGCCGAACATCCTGGAGGCGGTGAAAAACCGCCGCCGGTTCACCTGGATCCTGCTCAGTCAGAACGCGCAGGTGGCCGGCTTCGACGGCACCACCCTGCAACTCGGGTTCGTCAATGCCGGGGCACGGGACAACTTCGCGAGCAGCGGCAGCGAGGACGTACTGCGTCAGGCGCTGACCGAGCAGTTCAACGTGCACTGGAAGATCGAGGCGATCGTCGATCCGTCGGGCGGCTCGGCTTCGCCGCCGGCTGCCTCGGGGGGGTATGGCGGTGCGAGCGGCGGCTCGGGCGGTTATGGCTCCTTCGGCGGTGGCGGCAGCAGTGGCGGTGGCGGTGGAGGCGGTGGCGCCGGAGGGTACGGCGCGGCGCCGGCCGCCGCGCCGCGTCCGGCCGCACCCCAGCCGCCGCCCCAGGGAGCGTCACGCCCGTCGTCCCCGGGAGCCGGATCGGCGGCGGGCGCGGGCCAGGGAGGGTCGGCTTCGGCCGCCCCCGCGTCGGCGCCACAGCCCGCCGCTCCGGCGCCCCCGCGGTCCGCACCCATCTCGCCCGAGGACGACATCCCCGAGGACGACGACCCCGACCTCGACGAGTCCGCCCTCTCCGGGTACGAGCTGATCGTGCGGGAGCTGGGGGCGACGGTCGTGGAGGAGTTCTCCAACGAGTAAGAAGCACCCGGCGGACGAGGGGCACCCGGCGGACGAAAGGCGTCTGGCGGGCGAACAGGATCCCGCCGACCAGCGAAGCGGGGCGGGGTGGTTGGGCGGTTCGGACGATCACACAAGCCTCCCCTCACCTCCCCTTCGGTATCCCCCACAAACGCTCCTCCCCGCTCCGGTTAGGCTGACCCCGTGAACGTCCTCGTCATCGGTAGCGGCGCCCGCGAACACGCCCTGTGCCGTTCCCTGTCCCTCGACCCCGATGTCACCGCCCTGCACTGCGCGCCAGGTAACGCGGGCATCGCGGACGTGGCCGAGCTGCACCAGGTCGACGCGCTCGACGGCGACGCCGTGGCCGCGCTGGCCACGGAGCTCGATGCCGGACTGGTCGTCGTGGGGCCGGAGGCCCCGCTCGTCGCCGGTGTCGCCGACGCCGTGCGCGAGGCCGGTATCCCCTGCTTCGGTCCCTCCACGGAAGCCGCTCAGCTGGAGGGTTCCAAGGCCTTCGCCAAGGACGTGATGGCGGAGGCGGGGGTCCCCACAGCCCGCTCGTACGTGTGCACGACGCCCGCCGAGGTCGACGAGGCGCTCGACGCGTTCGGGGCGCCGTACGTCGTGAAGGACGACGGTCTCGCCGCAGGCAAGGGCGTCGTCGTCACCCCCGACCTCGAGCAGGCCAGGGCACACGCCAACTCGTGTGAGCGCGTCGTCATCGAGGAGTACCTCGACGGCCCCGAGGTCTCGCTCTTCGCGATCACCGACGGCGAGACCGTCCTGCCGCTCCAGCCCGCGCAGGACTTCAAGCGCGCCCTCGACGGCGACGAAGGACCGAACACCGGCGGCATGGGCGCGTACTCCCCGCTGCCCTGGGCCGACCCGAAGCTGGTCGACGAGGTGCTGCAGACCGTGCTGCAGCCGACCGTCGACGAGATGCGCCGCCGCGGCACGCCGTTCTCCGGCCTGCTGTACGCGGGTCTGGCGATCACCAGCCGTGGCGTACGGGTCATCGAGTTCAACGCCCGCTTCGGCGACCCCGAGACCCAGGTGGTCCTGGCCCGCCTGAAGACCCCGCTGGCCGGAGTGCTGCTCGCCGCCGCGGGCGGCACTCTCTCCGACCTCGAACCCCTCCGCTGGAGCGACGACGCGGCCGTCACCGTGGTCGTGGCCTCGCACAACTACCCCGGTACCCCGCGCACCGGCGACCCGATCACCGGACTCGACGAGGTGGCGGCCCAGGACGCCCCGCACGCGTACGTCCTGCACGCCGGCACCAAGCGCGACGGGGACGCGATCGTCAGTGCGGGCGGCCGAGTGCTGTCCGTCACGGCGAGCGGCGCGAATTTGGCGGAGGCGCGCGAACGGGCGTACGCGGCGGTAGGGCGCATCGGGCTCGACGGTTCGCATCACCGGACCGACATCGCGGCGAAGGCGGCGGCCGGATCGCACGCGAGTTCGTAAACCGCTGGGTGGTCCCTCACCGCTCGTGGGCCCCGATTCCTCTGGGAATCCGGGGCCCGATCCTTGCTCCCTGTCTTCCACCTCTCCCCAAAGCCATTCCATCGAGTGACCGATGCCCTATCCGGCTGACGGAGGCCGAACACCCCAACTAGGGTGCGGCGCAAGCGGTCCGGCACTTGGCCCATCGGCATTGCGATGTCAGTGGTGGGTGCCACAGTGGGGGAGTGAGCAACACCAGGCCATCCCGCCGCGGGCGCTGTGACGACGACCGTCACAGCGCACGCCGTGCGGAGTACGGGACAGTCGGGACGGGAGGGGGTGACGGCCGGTCGTGACCGGTATGGGTGTGGAGGTGGGCGCGCAGGCCGCGCGTTCCCGGGCCCTCGCCGTGCTGCGCATCCGCAGCAGAGCGCTGGCCGTCGCCCTGCTGCCCGCGGCCGTCGCCGTCGTACTGCTCGTCGGAGGGACCACCGGTCACATCTCCGGCGGCGGCTGGCCGGCCGCACGCTGGATCGTGACGGTGTTCGCGGCCGTCGTCCTCGTCTCCGCCGTCGGCGTCGCGCTCGTGGTCGCCCGCGCCCGGCCCGCCATGAGCCCCACGGTCCCGATCGCCGAGGCATCCGCGCCGGACCTGTACCGCCTGGTGCGGGACCTGGCCGACCGGCTCGACGTACCGGCCCCCTCCGCCATAGCCCTCACCCCGGACTGCGACAGCTGGCTGGAGGACCGCACGCACCGGTCGCACGGCTCACCGCCGTCACCGTCGTCGTCTTCGGAGCCGCCATCCCCGTCGAAGCCGCCATCCCCGTCGGAACCGCCGTCGTCGCGGCCGTCGCCCGAGGGCACGGGCCGCGCAGCGAATACACCGGGTGTCCGAGGTGCCGTACGTGGTGGGGGCTACGACACGGCGACCGGCCCCCGAGGAGGTGGGGCAGGCGCACGAGGAAGCCCTGCCGCGCCCGTGCTCGTGATCGGTTCACCCTTCCTGTGGTGGATGCGCGTGGGCGAGCTGCGCGCGGTCCTCGCTCCGGTCGTCGCGGGTACGGGACCGTCGGCGCACCCGGACATAGCGGCGGCGCGCCGGTTCGTACGGGGCCTGGACGCGGCCGTGGCCGTGACCTCGCAGCCCGCGCGCGGACCCCTGGAACGGATGGGGATGGCGGGTGCGGGATGGGTGGCCCGCCTGCTGCTGCGCAGCTGCCGGGACCACGCCGTCGAGATGGAGCGGGGAGTGGCGGCCGCGGCGGCCGAGCGTGCACAGGCTGTGGACTACGGTCTGCGAATCGTCGCCCAGGAACAGGTGGGCCTGGCGTACGCGGGCTGGGACCGCCTGCTCACCCGGGTGGCGCTGCCCGCTTGGCGGATGGGCCGCTGGCCGTCCCGCCTCGACGCGGGTGTCGTCGCGGCCCTCACGGAGCTGTCCCGGCGCGATCGCTTGGCCGAAGGGTTCGCGTCCCGGCTGGGTGAGCGCCCGGCCTGCGACCTTCTGGAGGAGCCAGGCCTGGTCGACAAGGCCGCGTCGCTGCTCGCTGCCCGCCTCTTCCACGGCGGCCCCGCCGAGTCCGGCCCCGACTGGTCTCCGGTGGAATGGCACGAGTACCCCGACGAGGTCGTCGACCGGAAGTGGCGTACGGACGCGGCGAGGCTCCACCGGGTCCTGGACGCCCTGGGCGTACGGCACAGGACGGACGCGGCCACACCCGACCCCGGCGGACCGACCCTGGCTCGGGTCATGGACCATCTGACGATCCGGGGAGCCGGGCCGGGGACGGCGCACGGGGGCGAGGGCGAGTTCGGTTGCGAGGGGGACGCGAGGGGCGTCCACAAGGGCGTCCACGGGGTGGACGGGGACGGCAGGGCCGCCGTACCCGGGCGTGAGGCGGAAACGAAGGCCGTACCCGGCGTTGAGGCGGCCGGGAAGCACATACGCGGCGATGAGGCAGACCCGGTGGGCATATCCGAGCCCGAGAAGCGAGAGGGCCTCGGAGCGCACACGGACGAAGCAGGCGCGGGTGCCGCGCACACGGACGAACCAGGCCCGGATGAGACCCCCTCGGGTGGGGCGCGACTGGATGAAGCCCACGTGGAGGAGACGCGAGCCGGTGAGACGCGAGCCGATGAGACGCGGCTGGCTGAGACGCACGCGGCTGGGGCACACATGACCGAGACGCACGGGAACGAGAAACACGGGACCGATACCCCCGCGACCGAGACCCACGCGACCCAGACGCACACGACCGAGACAGAACCCAGCCTCCGCGACGAGTCCGGACCGGGCAGCGAGCGGGCGTCCGCGCTGGCGGCCGGGCTGAGCGCGGAGTTGGCCCGTGAGGAGGCGTCGTCACCCGGAGGGGCGGCAGGTGTGCCCGGTGGCACGGAACCGCAGGGACCGGACCGGGCACTGTGGGACGACATGGTGCCGCTCTTCCCCCTCCAGCCCCCTCGCACGGGCCGTGAGCTGCTCACCGATCACGTCACCGCGATGGTGTGCTGCGCCGCGATGGACACGGCCGGCGCGACACCGGGACTCGACTGGCTGGACGGCCCGTCTCTCCTGGTCAATGGCGAACGAGCCGCCGACCTCGCCCCCCGGGTCCTCACCCTCGTCGAGGACGGCGACCCCACCCCGCTCCGCCACTGGCTCCGCCATCTGGGTGTACGCCCCGAGAAGCCGGTCCGCCTCGTCTGACCGCACGGCGCCTCGACGGGGCGTCACTCTCACCCCACCTGTCACTCGACCCACTCTCACCCCACCACCCCGACGGAGCCCAGCGTTCCGTTCACGTCAATTCGCGACGAACGGTGACGGAGTGCGTGCGTAATGTGATGTGCTGGGACCGTTCGAGCACATGGCACGGGCATAGACGGACCGGCGCATGCCGGTACACCGAACCGTTGCCCGAGCCGCAGGCCCGGCGCTGCTCCGCCCGGCAACAGCTCCGCAGGACGGGCGCACCGCCACCACGCACCACCGGCACACACCGGTATGCGCCGGTATACACCGGCACAAGCGCCACCCACACGCAGCACCGATCAGGGCAACGGGGGCACGAGGGAGGGGAGCTCGTATGGGGTCTGAGAAGATCCGCCGCTGGGAGTCGGGCGCACTCGCACACGCCGTGACGGACCCCTTCGGCCAGGGCCCCGTCCCCTGGCTCCGGGGTGCCGAGACGTACTTCGACGACAGCGGCCAGATCGTTCCCTGGTACGTCGATCAGAACGACACTCTGACGGGCTCCGCGGCACGCCGAGGAGCCCCTGGGACCCGCGACACCACCCCTGGAGCCGGCGGCACCCGCGTCCCCGGCCCCCGGACCGAACCCACCCGCGTCGGCGGCCCCCGCGCGGCCGACGACGTGGGCTGCCAGATCAAGGGCTTCACCACCACCGGCGCCACCGCCCCCGGCGACTCCATCGACTTCCACATCACGGTGGACCCGCCCCAGGAGTTCGGCGTCGACATCTACCGGATCGGGCACTACGGAGGCGACGGCGCCAGCAAGATCACAACCAGCCCGCGTCTCTCCGGCATCGTCCAGCCGCCGCCTCTCACCGCGGATCGCACGGTCTCCTGCCACCACTGGTGGCTGTCCTGGCGCCTCCAGGTCCCGAGCCACTGGAAGATCGGCGCGTATGTGGCCGTCCTCACCACCGCCGACGGCTACCGCTCCCACGTCCCGTTCACCGTCCGCGACGACCACCCGGCCGACCTGCTCCTCGTCCTGCCGGACATCACCTGGCAGGCGTACAACCTCTACCCGGAGGACGGCCGTACCGGAGCCAGCCTCTACCACGCCTGGGACGAGAACGGCCGTCTCCTGGGCGAGGCGGACGCCGCCACCACGGTCTCCTTCGACCGCCCGTACGCCGGTGCCGGCCTCCCTCTTCATGTCGGCCACGCCTACGACTTCATCCGCTGGGCCGAGCGCTACGGCTACGACCTCGCCTACGCCGACGCCCGCGACCTGCACGCCGGCCGCGTCGACCCCACCCGCTACAGCGGCCTGGTCTTCCCCGGCCACGACGAGTACTGGTCACAGGCCATGCGCCGCACCGTCGAACTCGCCCGCGACCAGGGCACCTCCCTGGTCTTCCTCTCCGCCAACACCATGTACTGGCAGGTGGAACTGGCCCCCTCCCCGTCCGGCGTCCCCGACCGGTTGCTGACCTGCCGTAAGCGCAAAGGACCGGGGAGGCCCGTTCTGTGGCGCGAAATCGATCGCCCCGAGCAGGAAGTGATCGGTATCCAGTACCAGGGGAGGGTGCCCGAACCGCACCCGCTGGTCGTCCGCAACGCGGACCACTGGCTGTGGGAGGGAACCGAGGCGCAGGAGGGCGCCGAGCTGGAAGGCATGGTCGCGGGCGAGGCCGACCGGTACTTCCCGCGTGCCCCGCTCCCCGAGCACCACGGCCGCATCCTGCTCTCGCACTCCCCGTACCGGGACAGCGAGGGCGTCGTGCGGCACCAGGAGACCTCCCTCTACCGTTCACCTTCCGGTGCCTGGGTCTTCGCATCCGGAACGTTCGCATGGTCCCCGGCTCTCGACCGCCCAGGCCACGTCGATCCCCGTATCCAGCGAGCCACGGCCAACCTCCTGGACCGCATCTGCAAACGCGAGTGACCTCCCCATGGCGGACCCCGGGGCGAGAACGATCCTCCGGATACGGGAGAATCGAGCCACTTGGACATCACCACGGGGAGGAACCGTGTCCGGATTCGTAGAGAAGCCCGAGCCCATCCAGGTTCCGGGTCTGGTGCATCTGCACACCGGCAAGGTGCGCGATCTGTACCAGAACGAGGCCGGCGACCTCGTGATGGTCGCCAGCGACCGCACCTCCGCCTTCGACTGGGTGCTGCCGACCGAGATCCCCGACAAGGGCCGCGTCCTCACCCAGCTCTCCCTGTGGTGGTTCGACCAGATCGCCGACCTGGTCCCCCACCACGTACTGAGCACCGACCTCCCGCCGGGCGCCCCCGCCGACTGGGAGGGCCGCACCCTGGTCTGCAAGTCCCTGCGGATGGTGCCGGTGGAGTGCGTGGCCCGCGGCTACCTCACGGGCTCGGGCCTCGCCGAGTACAACGAGTCCCGTACCGTCTGCGGCCTCGCCCTCCCCGAAGGCCTGGCCGACGGCTCGGAACTGCCCGCAGCGATCTTCACCCCCGCCACCAAGGCCGCCGTCGGCGAGCACGACGAGAACGTCTCGTACGAGGAGGTCGCCCGCCAGGTCGGCGCCGAGACCGCCGCCCAGCTGCGCCAGGCGACCCTCGCCGTCTACAGCCGCGCCCGCGACATCGCCCGCGACCGCGGCATCATCCTCGCGGACACGAAGTTCGAGTTCGGCTTCGAGGACGACACCCTCGTCATCGCCGACGAGGTCCTCACCCCCGACTCCTCCCGCTTCTGGCCGGCCGACCAGTGGCAGCCGGGCCGCAGCCAGGCGTCCTTCGACAAGCAGTTCGTACGGGACTGGCTGACCTCTCCCGCCTCCGGCTGGGACCGCGCGAGCGAGCAGCCCCCGCCGCCTCTGCCCGAGGACATCATCGTCGCGACCCGTGCGAAGTACGTCGAGGCCTACGAAAGGCTCACGGGCACGACCTGGTCATGACCACGGCAGCGCACCACTGGGGTCTGGCAGACCATGAACGCCCGCAGCCTGCCCAGTGGTGCGCACACCGACTGCACTCGCCCCGGCGCACGACGCTGCATACGAGTCGACGTGCCGCATTCGGCAGACGACAGAGGCCCCGGTCGATGCTTAGGTTCTAGTGGTCGTTGCAACACCCCAGTTCAGGGGTGGCAATGGACTTCAAGATCCGGGAGGACCGGAGGCCGCAGGGACCCAGGAAGCTGGTCCAGGAGCGGGAGGCATACTTCCGGCTTG
>NZ_VJZE01000040.1 GCF_009377205.1 Streptomyces phyllanthi | reverse complement strand
CAGCAGAGCCGCGCACATCGTCACGGTCCCGCAGACCAACCGGGCTCTCGCATACGTCACGATCCCACCCCCTCGTCGCGTGCCTGCCTTCCCCCGCTCCCCTGGCAGCCGCCGACTCCGCGGCAGACGCCGCTCACCGCGCAGGCAGCCACCTCATGCCGGTAGCGATGCCACGCCGGCACTGGATGGTTCCCCAACGCCCTCTTGTTTCACGGTAGTTCAGAAGGCGTCCGGGGTGTACCCGGTTCGGCGCGGGCCGCATGAGTGCCCATGGCGCACTGTTGGGGCGCAGACGCCCTACGCCCGACCATCAGCCAGGTCAGCGTGCGTGATTGGCCAATGAGAGAAGCAGGTGCGCCGACTCGGGGCGGAAGTAGTCGGAGTGGGCACCCTCGATGCGCAGGGGCGAGCTGCGGTAGTAGGCGCCGGCGTCGATGTTGACGAGCCGGCCGACGGGGAAGGCGTAGCTCTCGGTCGTGGGGTGCAGGCGCATGGTGTGGAGGTGCTCCTGCGGTCCGGTCGCCCCCATGAAACCCACGCCGTTGTGTCCGTCCTCTGTCTGGCGGTGCCACAGGCCGAGGGCGCGGTCGTGAGGAGAGAACGTCATGGCGACGGGGGCGTTGAGCACGCTGTCATCGAGCAGGCGGGTGTAGGGGGCGGTGGTGAAGGCATCCGCGGGGGCGGCCATCTGGAAGACGGTGAGGCTGTCGAGGGTCCAGGGGTACGCGTCGGACTTCCACGGCCAGGCGAACGTGTCCGGGCCCGGGGCCAGGCGGTTGCTGGCCTGCTCGATGGCGTGGGTGAGGAAGCGTCCGCCGAAGGAGTGGCCGACGGCGTGCAGGTATTGCCCGTAGGCACTGCGCAAGACGTCCGGGCCGGTTTCGGGCAGGGCGCGGTGCTCGTTGAAGTAACCCAGGACAGAGGCCAGTACATGAGAGGCGTGTCCGCTCTGCGCCATGGCGGCCGTCCGCTCTCGGATGGTGCGATACCCGGACTTGGTCGCCGCGCTGCCCGACGGCCAGCGCACGCACACGAACTGGGGCCGGAACGGGTCGATGCGCGGATAGGCATGCGGTTGCTGCTCCGCCAGCTCCTCCACCAGTTGGAAGAGCCGTGCAGCCGCGTTCTCGGCCCTGTCGTTGCTCGTACGCCATCCGTGGACGTAGAGGAAGATGTCCGTGGTGTCCTCGTGGAGCCGCAGGTGGTTCTCGATGACCGCCGGCACCTGTTCGGTTGGAACCGGTTCGCCATGGTGGGGGTCGAGGAGGTGACCGCTGTCATTGAGGTCGAGCAGGTCCATTGCTGTCATGCCGGCTCCCTGGCTGCGGCGGACGCGTCCACGAGCCGGTTGTCGATGCCCCGGAGCAGAGTGAAGACCAGGCCCAGGGGCGTGGCGTGGGTGGTCAGGAATTCCTGAGTGAGGCTGCGTGCCACGGCAGCGGCGCGCTCGCCCTTGAAGAACTCCTCGAAGAAGCGGCAGGTGTACAGGCTGCCGAAGTTCTTGGGTATCTCTATCTCGGGGCCTATCAGGCATCCGACTCCGAGGTCGAACAGGGGGCGGCCGAGCCCTTCGTGGACGAAGGTTCTGGTGCGGCCGCCCTCGCAGACCATCATGAAGCACAGTGGATCGGGGAGCCGTTCCTGCCTGGTGGTGCGCCAGTATTCAAGGTCGGAGCTGCAGATGGACTCGCCGTCGGTGAGAGTGAGCCGAGCCTGCGTCGCGCCTCGCTGGTCCTGGCGCTCACCGCAGCCGTGGGCACCGAAGACCATGATGTGGTCGCGCACTCGTGGGTCGCTCAACGCCTCGGCGAGGTCCTGCTTGCACGAGCGTTCGGAGACGTCGGCGTGGGTCTCGATGACGGCGCGCACGGCGCCGATGGGGCCGGTACCCGGTGCGTCGCCGTTCTGCATGCGCAGATCGAACTGAAGTCCCGCCTGGGGCCGTTCCGTTCCGTGTTCGATGAGGGGGTGGTAGTTCTCCACGAATCCGAGGGTGTGCTCGATGAGGTGTGTGTAGCCGAGAAAGCCCTTCCAGTCCCACGCCGCGGACCTCTGCGGCAGCCGGGTTTCCGGGTCGGGCGGAAGGTAGAGCATTCCCCACGGCAAAAAGAGGTCGTTGGACGTGATCGTCACGATTTGCGGGCGCGACCTGAGCGCGTCGCAGAGGGCCTTACGCAGGCGGGAAAGCCCCGCGTCTCCGCAGGAGAAGAGGAACTCGAACAGAGCGTGTCCCGACCGGGCCAGGACGAGGCCGATATCGGCCAGCGCGGCTTGGGCGCTGTCCATGCCCAGATCCGTGGCGGGGGATCCGTTGAAAATGTAGTCCCGAGTGCCCGGTCTCCGACGGTTGACCACAGTCTCCAGCCAGGTCCGAAGCAGTGATCCGACCTCGGACGCGATTTCCTCCCTGCTGCGATGGATCACCCCGCGGAAAGGGGCGTTTCCATCGAACGGCAAAGCGTCTCCCCACGCCATGACGTCATACGCCCTTCCACCGTCGAGGAGGTCGAACGTGAGGAAGAGGCTGCGCCGCACGCACTGCTCGGAAGGCAGGCGGGGCAGAGCGCGCAGCGAATCGTACGGGTCAGCGGTGACGGTGTAGTCCAGTTCATGTTCTCGCGACATCGCTAGAGCTTGGAACCCTCCGCCTCGGCCACTGGGAGCACTGTTCTCAACTGCTGGATCAAGGCCCCGTCGGCGCGCCGTAGGACATCGATGCGCAGAGCCACCGGATCGTGCGACTGCGGGATCACACGGAAGTCGCTCGGAGGAGACCCGCGTTCATCGGTGAGATGGGTGTGGATGAGGGACGGCCGCACGATCGCCGCTGAGGCTTCGATCCGGAGCGTGATGTCCAGAGGTGCGTCATCGGTCGCCTCCGGCGCTGTGGACTTGCCCGACTCGCCCTCATCGAGGGGCTGATACCGGAAGGTGACACGGACGCCTGCCTCCACCGTCGCGGCGGCATCGTCTTCGACCACACGGAGACGGGCCCGGTGGCCGCGGCGCCGGCGAGGCTTCGGCGGCGACGCCTCCCCGTGCACCGAGTCGTCCGGCTCCGAGGGGCGCGGGACTTCCTCGGCCGGGGCGGCGGCGACCGGTCCGACGAGTGATGTGTAGAGGTGGTCCGACAACAGCCAACGCGCCACGTCCGAGTCGGGGGACGTCAGCATGGCCGCCGGATGTGCCAGCCACGGCGACACGGGGCCCTGATCGTCGAGGCAGCTGATCTCAAGGCCCGGGAAGTAGAACTTCCAGGGAACATGGCCGGCCGGTTGCTGAAGACCTCGCTCGACCAGAGCCGTGAACGCCGACCACGCGGAGGTGGACCACTGCTCCCGTGCGGACAGCGCCAGGGGGTCGCGGGCGAGAAGTCGGCTCGACGTCCCCGAGGTGTTCCAGGTGATCGCCAGCTGTGTGAATCCGGGCCGTTTGCCCCATGGTGGACGAGAAGGATCGTCCGCGTACTCGTCCGGCTGCGCCTGATGTCCCGTGAAGGCTTGGCAGGCGTCGATCAGCAGGGTCACCCGCTCGGCCCTCGTACGTCGCAGGTCCCTGACCAAGTCGCTTATGGAGATGGTCTCCTGTCCTGCGAGTCCCAGGCGCAGGTCGAGACCGTCAGCACCCGCGTCGACCGTCCCACAACTCGACACGTACACCAGGAGCATGTTGCGGCTGTGTTCGGCCATGTCCTCCAGACACCGACGCAGCGTCTTCCGCGTCGGCGGAGTGTCGAGCAGGGTGGAACTGCGAGCGGTGAACCCGCAACGGCTCTTCAGCAGTGCCTGGTAGACCCTGTTCGCGTCACGGGAGGGCTGCACGGGGGCTGCGGCAGCGCCCGTGTGAACGGCGCCGGCCACGGCCAGGGCGAAGCGTCTCACATCGGTCGTGAGCTGCGTCGAGGTCGTTCGAGCGGGCAGGAGGCCGGAACCCTCGCGGAGGGCCGCGGTCGCTGCCGGGACCAGTGGTCTGAGGAACGCGGCCGAGTTCCTCAGACAGGGACGCCGGTAGCCGCTGCGGTCGAGCTCCAGGCCCACCCGCCGGGACAGTGTTTCCAGACGCAGCTCGTCGGACGGGGTGCCGGAACCGATCTGTAACTGCGCGATCAGCTGGCGTGTGAAGACCGAAAGACCATGGCTGTTGGCCGCGAACCCGGTTGGAGTGGCGCCCATCGACGACAACACCGCCACGCCGCTTCGCGACACGCGCTCGACCGCGCGCCGGATAAGCGTGTCGTACTGCCCGGAAACGATCCCCGTGGAGGCGGAGAAGCAGGCGTCGAGAATCAGGAGCCGGTCTGCGGTAGCGGTGCGACCCGCGGTCATGGCCTCCGCCACCCGACGTGCCGGCACCCATGTGGTCAGGTCACCGGGCCGTGAACCAGACAGCGCGAGGTAGAGCGTGCCCTCGGAGGACAGGGTGGCGTGCCCCGTCCAATATACGATCAGGCCGCCTTCACCCGTCGACGCTTCCGTCAGGTGGCCCAGCAGGCTCTCTTCTGCCGCCGGCTGGACCGTCCGGCACAGGTCCGGCGAGAGTCCTCCGACCAACGGGTCGGTCAGCGCCTCGTGTAACGCGCTGACATTGCGCTCGGCGCCTGGGGGCAGAGGCAGACCGGACTGGGGAGAAGAATCAGAACCGACCAAGAGAGCACGCGTCGCGCCCGCCATAGTGCCCCCCACTGTGCGTCTTCCGCCTGTCAGCGTAACGCCAAGGCCCCGGCCGGCGGCAGTAGTTGAGCTACTCCTCTGCAGGCCGGCCGGGTGATCTCGTGACGATGCGGCATATTTACGCGACAAGCAGGTGGACACCTGCCGGAACCACGAGACCAGGACCGGGTGAAGAGCAGCGGCCGGGGCGTTCGCGACCGCCCAGGAAGTCGTCCACTGTCAGCCGGCTCTCAAGGGGTCTGCGCCCGGCACCTCCGCCTTGATGAGGCGTCGGCGCAGGGTGTCCGCGAACTCCTCCGCCCGCGCCAGCTGGGTGCGCAGATCCGCCACTCGCTGCTGCGCGACCTCCTCGAAGCCCCGCACCCGCGCCAGGAGCTCCTCCCGCTCCTCGACGGGCGTGTCGTCGGCGTCGAGGCGGTCGGTGGCCTCCAGCAGGGCGCGCCGGGACGACAAGGGCCCGGCGTCGTCGTTGGGAGACCGATACACAGCCGAGCCCTCGGAAGGGGGCGGGACGTTCAGGTTCCGCGCCCTGCCAGGGCCTCCACCCAGCCCAGGGGATATGCCTCGGCGTCGTCCGCCGCCGGGGCCGGGGGCTCTCCTCCCGCCTCGTTGAAGGCGGTGAGCGCCTCGACCATCGCCGCCCGCTGCTGCGGGGCGAGCCGTTCGACGATCGTGGCGATCTCGGCACGACGCCGGTCGGTGACATCGGTGACGATACGCCGACCGTCGTCGGTGAGACGCAGCAGGGTTTCGCGGCGGTTGCGGGGGTTGGTCTGCCGGTCGGCGAGCCCGGCGGCGATGAGCCGGTCGATCATGCGCATGGCGGTTGACGGCGCCACCTGCAGCGCTTCGGCGAGGGTGACCAGCTTGGTGGCGCCTTTCGTGGAGAGCACGACCAGCATCCGGAACTGCGGGAGCGTCACCCGGTCCTCGACCTCGGCAAGCGAACGGGCGGAGACCGCGACCAGCAACCGCGAGGCGGTCAGCACCGCACGGGTCACCGCGTCGACATCGTCCACGCCACTGTCAGGGGTCTTATGTTCCGGCATGCAGCCTTTCTACCTGCCGGACGCTCCGCCCGCTGACCCGATGAGAACAGATTTTCCACTCTCATGACCATTCCCGTGGCCGTGGCCGTGGTAGCGCAGGAGCAGCATCGCGGCGTCGTCATGCGCAGGCCCGCCGACGTGCCGCACCACGTCCTCGCGCAGCGCGTCCAGGGCGCTGTGCGCGTCGGGATCCTTGAGCCCTCGCCCGGCGCGAACCCCACCCGGAAGGGCTTCGGACTCTCGTGCCCGTGCGCGCCCAGACCCAGGGGGAGCGTGTGCGACGGCGGCTGCGGGAAGTCGGTGGTGCCGTCCCGGCGTACGAGCATGGGCGCCGGATGGCCGTAGTCGAGGAAGACAGCCTCGTGGTGGCCGGACTCGGCGAATTTGCGCACCACCGTGGCGACGTGTGCCGCTTGCCTGAACGGCTTTCTGCGTGCCGTCCTCGCCGAGCAGCCCGCTCCCGGCCCGGCCGCGCCGGTTCCGGGGCGCGCGCGAGCCTCGCACGTCCCTGGAGCAGGTACTCGACATCGGGGTTCACGGGCCGACGAAGCGGGTGTCCGTGTGCGCGATGCCCGATCCCTCAGGGCCGCGTACGTGTCGCGTCCCCTCGTGTGGACCGTTGCCCGGGGGCCGAGCGGCCGATCGCCCGGAGTTGCGGCACCGGCAGCTCGTCGAACCCTGTGTCCGCGCGGTGGAGTTCCACGAACGTCCTGTCGGCGCTCCATCGGCCGGTGAGGATCCAGCCGGTGGAGTCGGCGGCGTGGAGGAGGCCGGTCGCGCCGACGCGGGCCCAGGGAAAGGGGCGTCCGTGGCGGCCGTGGGCGTCCTCGACGCGGACGGTGAGACGCTGGTCCACGTCGTCGTCGGCCGCCTCGGCCAGCAGACGGCCACCGGGGCGGACGAGGTCGCGCAGGCGGGCGAGCAGGGCCACCGGGTCGCCGCCGATACCGACGTTGCCGTCCATCAGCAGGATGGTGCCCCAGCGGCCCTCTCTCGGCAGGCGGTCGAAGACGGAGCGCCGCAGGGCGGCTCCGCCGTGACGCCGGGTCAGGGCGACGGCGGCCGGGCTGACGTCCACGCCGAGGGCTGGAACGCCGCGTGCGGCCAGGGCGGCCACCAAGCGCCCGGGTCCGCAGCCGACGTCCAGCACGGGACCGGCGCAACGACGCAGCACGCTGGTGTCGGCGGCGTCGGGGGCGGCGCACCAGCGCTCCACATCCAGCGCGATCAGCTCCGCCACCCCGTAGGCGTGGGGTTCCACGCGGCGCAGGTACAGCGGACCGCGGCCGGTGCGCAGGGCTTGGGCGTAGGGGTCGTCCGTCCAGGGCTCGCCCGGCTCCACGGGCGGAACGAGATCGGGAGAGTCGGGAGAGAGCGGGATCCCGGTCTGTGGCTGGGGCGCCGCCGCGTCCGGGTCGTTCCACTCGGCGGTGGGGATCTCCATACCGATTGCCGCGCCGCTCACCGGGCGACCTCCGCGAGCGAGGCCAGGACGGTGGCGAAGTGCGAACCGGGCGGGCAGAGGCCGACCACCGAGGCGGCGTCGGCCGCGGTGTCGACGTCCCTCAGCAGCGGCAGGTCATGGACCGTCAGCCCCGCCTCGGCGAGCCTGCGCCGCTGGATCACGCCGGTACGGTCGGTGGACATCGGTACGCCCCGCACGAGGGATCCGGCGCGGGAGGGGTCGGCGAGGCCGAGGGCCCAGAATCCGCCGTCGGCGGCCGGGCCGAACCAGGCGTCGTGACCGTCCCTGCCGACATCGGCCAGCAGGTCGGCGGTGAGCTGCGGGGTGTCCATGCCGACCAGCAGTGCGGGCCCGTCGTCGCAGACGGCGAAGGCGCCCGCGATCCGCTCGTCCAGCCCTCCGGACACCTGCCGGACGACTTCGAAGCCCGGCGGCAGCCAGGGACCGGGGGTTCCGTCGAGGACGAGGACCCGGCGCCGGGCAGGGACCTGGAGCATCGTGTGGAGGGTGTCGGTGAGGGCCGCCTCGGCCAGGGCGGCCGCCTCGTGCGGTGTGCAGGGCGGGGTGAGCCGGGTCTTGACGCGGCCGGGGACCGGTTCCTTCGCGATGACCAGCAGTGTGGCCGCTCCCGTGGTGGCGGTCATCGCGCGCCTCCCGGAACCGGCGTGTCCGGGCCGGTGGCGGGGTGCTCGGCGAGGACGGCGCGCATGTCGCGGACCGCCTGACAGGTGCCGCGCCAGGTGCCGGTGACCTTCGAACGGCCCGTACGCGGGTGGTACGGCACGTCCGTCTCCCGGATGCGCCAGCCGGCGTCGGCGGCGCGGACCACCATCTGCAGCGGGTAGCCGGAGCGCCGGTCGGTCAGGTCGAGGTCCAGCAACGCCTCGCGGCGAGCCGCGCGCATCGGGCCCAGGTCACGCAGGCGCAGACCGGTACGGCGGCGGATCAGGCGGGCCAGTTCGAGATGGGCGAGCCGGGCGTGCATGGGCCAGGCTCCGAGTGTGGTGGGGCGGCGTCGGCCAAGGACCAGGTCGGCGGAGCCGTCGAGGACGGCGC
The DNA here is from genome assembly GCF_009377205.1 of Streptomyces phyllanthi. GTDB lineage: Bacteria > Actinomycetota > Actinomycetes > Streptomycetales > Streptomycetaceae > Streptomyces > Streptomyces phyllanthi. Next base: position 28,254 of record NZ_VJZE01000040.1, on the reverse strand, counting down.
CGGCAACAGCCGGCAGCAGCCGGGGGTCGAGGGAGGCGTCGCAGTCGCAGAAGCAGACGACGTCGGCCGTGGCGGCGGTCAGCCCGGCGTGGCAGGCGGCGCCGAAGCCGCGGCGCGGCTCGTGGACCACGTACGCCCCGAGTCCGCGGGCGATGTCCGGGGAGCCGTCGGTGGAGCCGTTGTCGACGACGATCGCGCGCCAGGTGGGCGGGATCCGGTCCAGCACCCAGGGCAGGGCGTCCGCCTCGTCGAGGCAGGGCAGCACGACGTCCACAGGAGAGGGGGATGTCTCGATCACCCCACTCACCCTACGAACCCCAAACGGACATAAGGGACTTGCTGTCCTTACGGATCGCTGACGTCGCCGTTCCTTACGGATCGCTGACGTCCGCCGCCACTGCCGCGGGCGCCGGAACGCCGGTGCGAGACTCACTGGTGTGAAACACGTACTTGTCGTGGACGACGATCCCACCGTCTCCGAGGTCGTCGCCGGGTACCTGCACCGGGCGGGCTTCGCCGTCGACGTTGCCGCCGACGGCCTGACCGCCGTGGCCCGGGCAGCCGCCCGACCCCCCGACCTGGTGGTACTGGACCTGATGCTGCCCGGCATGGACGGGCTGGAGGTGTGCCGCCGCATCCGCGAGAACGGCCCCCTGCCCGTGATCATGCTGACGGCGCGCGGCGACCAGGAAGACCGCATTCTCGGCCTGGAGGTCGGGGCGGACGACTACGTCACCAAGCCGTTCAGCCCCCGAGAACTGGTCCTGCGCGTGGAGTCCGTACTCCGCCGCACCGGTGCCCTGACGGCAGTCCGGACCGAGCCTGCGGAGCCCGGGCTGCGCAGCGGCCCGCTCGCCCTGGATCCCACCGCCCGGCGCGCCACCCGCAACGGCGCCGAACTCGCCCTCACCATCCGGGAGTTCGACCTGCTGGAGTTCTTCCTGCGCAACCCCGGCCGGGCGACGAGCCGAGAGGAACTCATGCGCCGGGTGTGGGGCTGGGAGTTCGGCGACCTGTCCACCGTGACCGTCCACGTACGGCGGCTGCGCGAGAAGGTCGAGGACGACCCGGCCAGTCCCCGCCTGATCAGCACCGTCTGGGGCGTCGGCTACCGCTTCGACCCTCCCCGGCCGGAAGACACGGACGAGAACGGAGCCCGGCGGTGATCGGTGACACGCTGCTCATCGCCCTGTACGCGGCCATCGGCGCGGCAGTCGCCGGGCTGACCGGCGCGGTGGCCCTCCGGCTGCTGCGCAACCGGTCGGTCGCACTGTCGCTGGCCGTGGTCGCGGCCGTCACGGTCGCCGCGATGCTCGCCGGAACGATGCTGGTGTCCTGGGCGATGTTCCTCTCGGAGCACGACCTGTGGGTGGTGACGATGGTGTGCGCCATGGCCGCGGTCGCCTCCTTCGGCGTCGCCCTCCTGCTGGGCCGCAGCGTCGTCAGGGGCAGTCGGGCCCTGACCGAGGCCACCCGCGCCCTCGGCGACGACGGCAGCTTCGTCCCGCCCGCCATCGCGCCCACCGCCGAACTCGCCGAGCTGAGCCGGCAGTTGGCCGCCACCAGCGCCAGGCTGGCCGCTTCCCGGGAGCGGGAGAGGGCTCTGGAAGCCTCCCGCCGCGAGCTGGTGGCCTGGATCTCCCACGACCTGCGCACGCCGCTGGCCGGACTCCAGGCGATGACCGAGGCGCTGGAGGATGGCATGGTCGACGACCCGCGGGTCTACCACACCCGCATCCGCACCGAGGTCGAGCGCATGGGTGACATGGTCAGCGACCTGTTCGAACTCTCCCGTATCCAGGCCGGTGTCCTCGCCCTGACCCCGACCCGTATGTCGGTCTACGACCTGGTCGGCGACGCCATCGCCGGTGCCGACGCCCTGGCCAGGGAGCACGGGGTGCGGCTGGTGGGCGACCGGGTGGAACAGGTGCCGGTCGAGGTCGACGGCCGCGAGATGTCCCGTGTCCTGGCCAACCTGCTCGTCAACGCCATCCGCCGCACCCCTGCCGACGGCACCGTCGCGGTCTCCGCCCGCCGGGAGGCCGACCGAGTCGTGCTGGCGGTGACCGACGGCTGCGGCGGCATCGCCCCTGAGGACCTGCCCCGCGTCTTCGACACCGGCTGGCGCGGTACCGACGCCCGCACCCCGCCCGCCGGGGCCGGGCTGGGTCTGGCCATCGTGCGCGGCATCGTGGAGGCCCACCGGGGGCGCGCGGCCGTCTGCAACGTACCGGGCGGCTGCCGCTTCGAGGTCCACCTGCCCGCGGCGGTCTGAAGGCAGCGGAAGGGTGAGCTGAAACCCCCGGAAGGACCGGTCCGGCCGGGGGTGGGGAGCCGGCTGGTCCCTCCTTCCGGCACGCCGGTGGAGGCCGGGCCGGTCCGAGGGAGGCCGGCTGGACTCACCCGGCCCGCAGGGGTGCCGCCGCGAACTCCGCCATTCCCTCCGCGAAGGCGACCTGCGGCTTCCACCCCAGCTCCTCGCGGAGACGACGTGAGGAGGCCGTGATGTGGCGGACGTCGCCGAGCCGGAACTCCCCGGTGACGACCGGTGCCCGGTCGCCGTACGACGCGGCCAGTGCCGCGGCCATCTCCCCCACCGTGTGCGGTTCCCCGCTGCCGACGTTGTACGCCCGCAGACCACCCTCCGGAAGGCCGTCCACGCCGTCGAGCGCGGCGAGGTTGGCGCCGGCCACGTCCCGCACGTGCACGAAGTCCCGCCGCTGCCCGCCGTCCTCGAACACGCGCGGAGCCTCACCGCGCGCGAGCGCGGACCGGAACAGCGACGCGACCCCCGCGTACGGGGTGTCGCGCGGCATGCCCGGGCCGTAGACGTTGTGGTAGCGCAGCGCGGACACCCTCCCGCCCGTCGCCCGAGCCCACGCGGCGGCGAGGTGTTCCTGAGCGAGCTTCGTGGCGGCGTACACGTTGCGCGGGTCGGCGGGCGCGTCCTCGTCCACCAGCCCGGCTGCGAGCGGCTCACCGCAGTGCGGGCAGGGCGGTTCGAAGCACCCCGCCTCCAGGTCCGCGACCCGGCGCGGCCCCGGCCGGACCACACCGTGCCGGGAACACGCGTAGTGCCCCTCGCCGTACACCACCATCGAACTCGCCAGCACCAGACGCCTCACCTCGGCCTCCGCCATGCCGGCGAGCAGTACGGCGGTGCCGAGGTCGTTGCAGCCGACGTAGTCGGGCGCGTCGGCGAAGTCCTTGCCGAGCCCGACCATCGCGGCCTGGTGACAGACGGCGTCCACGCCGTGCAGGGCGTCGGCGACGGCCTCCGCGTCACGGACGTCCGCTTGCCGCCAGTCCACCCCCGGGGGGATCCGCGGGGCGGTGCGGTGGGCGGCGGGCAGCAGCGCGTCGAGGACACGCACCTCGTGCCCGGCGCCGGTGAGGGCGGTGACGATGTGCGAGCCGATGAAGCCCGCACCTCCGGTGACCAGGATCAACATGCCCCGACCGTAGGACCGTCCATCCGGTCGCGAGCCGTCGAGCGCCGGGACGTCAGCGGTTCGTAAGCCTTTCGGTCCGTCCCGTGTCCTCTGCTGTCCGGGACGTCGCCACCGTCAGCAGCGTGAAGGCAAGAGCGAAGCCGAGCATGGTGAACACGCCCCGCGGCCAGAAGATGTGGCTGTCGACGAAGGACCAGCAGGCGGCGAGCAGCACCACGGACCCCGGCAGCACCCGTGTCCCGTGCCGGCGCCACAGCACCGCGCAGGTGGCGAGACAGGCCACGGCCAGGGCGTACACCCCCGAACGGCCGAGTTCGTCGCCGATCGCGAACAGCCGCCCGGCCGCCCCGTGGATGCCATGATCCACCACCGTGCCGGCGGAGATCCCCGCCACCGCGTCGAGCCCGGAGTAGTACGCCGCGTAGACGAGGCCCCCGGACCAGGCGAGCACCGTCAAGGCGCCCTCGGCATCGCGGCCCGGCCTGCCCCACAGCGGGACGAGCAGGCCGAGAACCAGGAAGGGGAACACGGGCAGCAGAGCGATGTGCAGCGCCGCCCAGTCACCTGCCGTCGCCGCCGTCAGATGCGCGGGATGCAGCACGCCCGCGACGGCCAGCACCAGTGGCGCGGCCGTCACCAGCGCCGTCGTACGAAGAACACCGAGGGATCGCATCCGGTCACCGTAGGAGGCCGCCCGGCGCCGAGAAGGCGCCGCCGGGAGCGCGTAAGACACCCGTAAGACGGCGCGGCGTGGGCCCGCGCCCTCCTCATGACGGTGGCCGCCGGCGGGTGAGGCCACGCGCGGCCAGGACGAGCGCCGTCACAGCGGCCACGGCCACCAGCGCGATCAGCCAGTTGCGCGGATAATCCAGCGGCAGCACCGAGGAGTTGGCCGTTCGTCCCGGGCGCAGCAGCGCCGGCAGCGCCACCACCGTCAGCGCGCCCGCGACCACCAGCGCCCCGCGAACCGGACCGCGCGCACGACCGCGCACCAGCACCAGTCCGACCAGCAGCACCAGCGGCGCGATCAGCATGTCATGCAGGACGACCGCCCCGCCCAGCCAGACCAGAACGCCGGTCGGATCACGGACGTCCATCAGCAGCGACAAGCCGACGCCCATGAGCGCCGCACCCGCCGCACCCACAAGGACACGCGTCACCTTCATGACAGCACCTCCAGCCGGCCCACCCACTTGGTCTGCAGCACACCGGGGCGGTTCGGGGCGATGAGCCGCACCGGGTAGCCGTGGTCGGGGTCGAGTTCCGCTCCGTTCAGGCGCAGGGCGAGCAGGGTCAGCGGGTCGCGGGCGTGCTCATGGCCCATCTCGGAGACCCGGTAGCCGCCGCGGAGCTGCAACGACACCACCCGCACCCGCGCGTCCGGCCGCGCGCCCGCCCGCTCCAGCAGATCGGCGACCCGCACGCCCGTCCAGTGCGCCGACTTGCTCCAGCCCTCCACGCACGCGATCGGCAGCTCCACCTCGTGCTGGGGCAAAGCGCGCAGCTCCTCCAGCGTCAGGGTGTACGGCTGCGGGCCGTCCACGACCAGGCGGTACTCCTCGTCGGCGATCCGGCCGACCCCGGCCGCCGCGGCGGTCCGGTTGACGGGCAGACCCTGCGGCCCCCGGTCCGGGTGGCGGGGCGCGAACAGGATGAAGTCCTTCAGCGGGGTGAACGACTGACCGACGGTGGTGAGCGTGACTGCCCCGACGGCCGCGCCCACCGCGGCCAGCAGGGAGCGCCGGTCGGGCGCGTCCCGCGCCGGCAGGGCGAGCGTCCCGGACGACCGCCGGGTCCAATGCGCCCGGATCTGCGGAGCCTTGACCGCGATGTGCAGCAGCAGCGCCCCCACCACCAGCCACGCCACCGCGTAGTGCACCGGCACGAACGAGAACGGCCAGGGGTACCACTGGACCGTGTTCAACAGCCCGGTCGCCAGCTCGAAGACGGCGCCGGCCACCAGCACCGCGATCGACAGACGCTCCAGCGCGTGCCGGAGCGACCGCAGCGGCGGCCACGCGAACAGCCGTGGGTACACCGTCCACAGCTTGGCCGACAGCAGCGGAACCGCCGCTATGCCGGAAGCGACGTGCAGGCCCTGGGTGAGCCGGTAACCCCACGTCGGGCGACTCGGGATGCCGTCGGCCGGCCAGCCCGACGGATGTTGCATGAAGTGGCTGACCAGCCCGGTGACGAAGCACACGGCGAACGCCAGTGCCAGACAGCGGCCGATCGAGGTCGCCGTGCGGGCGTCGTGCAGCCTGCCCTTGAACACCGGCGGAGAGACACGCAGTTTCATGCCTTCATCCCACTCGGTGGCAAGCCGTTCCGGAACGTTCGGGCGCCTTACGGAACACGGACGTCGCCGGACCAGTCGGGCAGGGCCGCAGACAGGCCCGGACGGTGGCTCACCTCATCGGGGTCACTGGCACTTCCGGCCGGTGTTGATGCACTCGACCATCTGGTTCATCAGCTGCTCGTCGAAGACGTTGACGAAGTCGCCGTGGTCGGTGACCGGCTTGTGCATCTGCTCCGGGAAGCCGTCCACCGCGTAGAAGGCGCTCGACCGGCCGTTGTCGTTCGGGCTCGGCGCCTCCACGTCGTACACCAGGCGCTGCACCAGCTGCGGAACGGCCTGGAAGCCGTTCGGGCAGGCACCGGTGTCCGGGTCGGCGAACGCGACGTGGTCACGGTGGTTGGCGCTGTCGATCTTCTGGCCGTCCCAGCAGCTCTGGAACCTGGACGTCCGGACCAGACTGCTGCCCTCGGGACAGATCGGGTACTTGTCCGTCAGCTGCCGGTCCTCGAAGCCGGTGCAGCTCCACGCGGCGTCCGGGAGCGGGAAGGATGGTGACCGTACCCGCCCCGACGACAGGCCCCGGCCTTTCTGCCGACAGCGACGGTGACCCATGACGAAACGCTGACGTCCGCGCCCGGCACGGGCCCGGCCACCGCCGTCCGGCCTAACGTTCCCGCGTGACTCGTGATCTCCGCAGTGACCCGCGTGGCGACAGCGGCCTCGGCCTTCGCCGTGATCTCCGCCGCGACCTGTACGCCGTCGTGGCCGCCACGCTGCTCGTCGTGACGGCCGCGTTGGTCGGCGTCGCCATCAAACGGTCGAAGGACGTCCTACACGTCGGCTGGCCACCCCTGTACGCCAACTGGCTGCCCCACGTCGGCCCCGGCACCCCGGCCGCGCTCGCCGTCGCGGCGGCCGTCGTGGCGTACGGCCCCACCCTCGCCGCGCGCCTGCCCTGGCGCACCCTGCTGCTCGCCTCCTGGGCCACAGCCACGGCCTGGACCTTCTCCCTCGCCCTCGTCGACGGCTGGCACCGCGGCATCGCCCGACGCCTGACCACCAGGTACGAGTACCTCCAGGTCATCGACCGCTTCCACGACATCCCCGCCACCCTGCGGGACTTCACCCACCACATCCTGCTCGGCTCACCGGACAACTGGCCCCCACACATCGCCGGCCATCCCCCGGCCGCCACGCTCACCTTCGTCCTCCTCGACCGGATCGGACTGGGCGGCGGAGGGTGGGCCGGCATGTGGTGCGTCACCGTCGGCGCGACCACGGCGGCCGCTGTCCTGGTCACCGTACGGGCGCTGGCCGACGAGACCCTCGCCCGCCGGACGGCACCGTTCCTGGTGCTCGCGCCCGCCGCGGTGTGGATGGGAACGTCGGCCGACGGCTACTTCGCCGCCGTCGCCGCATGGTTCGTGGCCCTGCTCGCACTCGCGGTGACGGCACGGACGGCACACCGGTCACGGACCGCCGCATGCGGGGCGGGCCTGCTGTTCGGCCTGACCTGCTACCTCTCCTACGGACTCACGCTCTTCGCGTTGATCGGGGCGGGGGTGCTGGTGCTCGGGCGGAGGCGGATCGGCGTACTGCCCTTCCTGCTGGCCGGAGCCGCCGTCATACCACTGGTGTTCACGTTCGCGGGCTTCGACTGGTGGGAGGCGTACCACCTGCTGGTCGAGCGCTACCACCAAGGAGCGGGCGGCTTCAGGCCCTACGGCTACTGGGTGTGGGCGAACCTCGCCTGCACGGTGATGGTGGTCGGCCCGGCCACGGTGGCGGGGCTGCGACGGGCCGTCACCCTGCTCGCCCGGGAGCGCGGGCGGCTCGTGCCCGTTCGGAACATGCCCCGGCTCTCCGCCGAATTCCGCTTGGTCCTGCTCGTGCTCGCGGCGTTCCTCGCGCTCCTGGTCGCCGACCTGTCCGGGATGAGCAAGGCGGAGACCGAGCGGATCTGGCTGCCCTTCGCCCTGTGGCTGCTCGCGGTGGGTGCGCTCCTGCCCCGGCCCCGCGCCTGGCTCGCCGCGCAGGCCGGACTCGCACTGCTCCTCAACCACCTGCTGCTGACCGGCTGGTGACCCCTTCCGGGGCGGGGGTTCGGACTGCCGGCCTCGGTGACCTCCGCACGCGCCTCCCCGCCACACCGCACTCAGAGCTCGCGGGCGCGAGCGTCCTGCCGACCGAGCCCAGCAGCACGGTGACATCCGGGGCCAGGCCCTGCAGGCAGCCGACCGGGTCGCGGTCGTAGCGGAACGCGCCGTCACCGTCAGGTTGCGCGCACCGGGGCCGGCCGGGTCCTCCACCGCGATGCGCCGCCGTGCGGCCGGGGGGAGCGGCCCTGTCCCGGTGCCGTCAGCGGCAGGCGCGGACCGCCGCGGCCGGCTGCGGCCGACGGGGGGAGCGCCTGGCGGCCGTACCCGCGCCGGCCAGCGGTGTGGGGTCGCCGACCGCGGTGAGCGTGCTGGTCGCGCAGCCGAGTACGAGTTGGTACTCGGTCAGCTCCGACGAGCCGAGCACCAGATGGACGGAGGCGGCCGCGCCGCCCGCCGCGGCGATGTTGGACTCGGTACTGAAGGGCAGCCGCGGCGCCGTGGGGTTGAGGCCGAACTCCAGCCCGGTGACGCGGGCGTGGCCGGGGTCGGCGGTGAAGAGCGCCGACAGGGCCGCGGCCGCGAGTGCGGACCCGGACTCCACCGCCTTCATGCCGGTCACCGCCCCATCCTCGACCGTGAGGACCAGCGGATAGTGGGAGAGCGCGGAGAGCTTCTCGTACCACTCCTGCCGCAGACCGGGCACGGGTCGGCGCCCGTACACCACCGGACGTCCCTTGACGGCGACCCGGCCGTCCACCACGGCACCGGTCAACCGCTGGCGACCGGCCGGCGCGGCCTGCGCGACTCCCGGCCGGAAAGTGCCGGTGGCCGGTCCCTCGCCGCCGAGGCCGGTGCCGGTCACCGTGGCCAGCGAACGGGTGAGCGGGTCCGTCAGGGCCAGCCCGGCCGCCCCGGCCAGCGCGCCGGTCAGCGCCTCGGCGGTCCGCCGGATGGCCGCCGGGTCGCTCTCCTCGAGTGAGCGGAGCAGGACGCGCAGCCGGTCGTGGGTGAGCGGCCCCGTGCCGGCGCGCAGCGTGGCGACCGTGCGTCCCGGTCCGACCTCCCGCGCGGGCGCCGACAGCAGCAGGTCGTCGCCGGCCACTACGAGGACATCGCTGCCGTCGGGCACCTCCGCGCGCAGGACGTCCGTCAGCGTGCTGCCCGGGCTCGCGGTCACCTTCCGCCAGTCCTGGTAGCGGTGCGGAGGGTCGATGCGGACGATGTCCGAAAATCTCTGTTCCACTACGAGCGTGAACCGGTTCCGGCCCGTCGGATACTGGCGGTAGGAATCAGGGCGGACGATAATCATCGCGAGGCTCCCGGATGAATGGTCAATGGCTTCGGCAGGGCCGGTCGGAGCAATTCCGCTTTTCCGTCGGCAGCGAGTCGAGCGACCCTCCCAGGAGCACATTCGAGGCGACTCGGGCATGTTGTCGGTGTGGGAGGACGGCGGCATGGTAGCCGCCGGGGACTACTCGTTACCGCTCGGTTCGATCTACGAATCACTCAATACCCCGGTGATGGCCCGACGCAACGAGGTCATCGCATCTGGCCGGAAGCGATCGCATGGGTGCGGGCGGCCCCGAGGTGGAGCGGGGGATTCCGAACGCCGCCTGACCTGGGGGGTGTTGGCCGGTGCGGGCGGTACTCCGTGGCGCCGCGGAGGAGCTGGCGCCGACCGACGCGCCCACGGCTCACGTATATGCGACGAGCCGACGTGCATTTTCGGCTATCTGCGTGTCCAGGCGAACTGTCGTCGAATCCGTCGCCGCCGCATCGTCCACCGCGGGGCGAGAGGTGGCGTACGCCATGGCGTTAAGGGCTGAAGATCTGCCACTCTTACTGACGTCGTGTGCCGAACGCACCCAGCGTTTCGGGATGATGCCAGGGGGAATAATGCCCGATCAGCATCCGTACGTGCCTGTTCCCGAGGAATGTCGACGAGCGCTCACGAGTCGCCTACCCTATCTGACCGAGTCGGTCCTGAACGAATTACGGGCAACTGAACTCGCCTACCGGGACGGCACCATTCCGCCGATCGAGCCGCCGATGTGGATCAGCCGGTCGGTCGGCGCCGCGCTCGACGCCATGTCCCTCGAGTCGGCGGACGAGATCACCGACACCCTGTCCGTGGCCCGGACCACCGGGGCGCGCCGGGCTAGGCAGGGAGTGCCGATCGCGGCGCTCATCCGCGCTTACCACGTCGGCGGCCGCCTGATCAACTACACGGTCGCCCAGTGGGCCGCGGAGCAGGGACTGGCGGCGGAGCGGTCGGCCGCCTTCATGGACACCGTGCTGACGGTCGCGGAGCAGCACAGCCTCGCCGCCGTCAACGCCTACCAGGAGCTGCGGCGTTCCCTGCCGGCCGCCTCGGCCGCGGAGGGTCTGCTGCACGCCCTGCTGAACGGTGAGACCAGCGCCGTCGTGGCGGGCGAGCTGGCGCGGGAGTTGGCGTTGCCGGAGCACGGTCGGTACGCGGTGATCGTGCTGCGCCCGGGTGTGCCGGGCGGTCCGTCGCGGCCGCCGGCCGAGCTGCCCGCATGGATCGCGGGCCTGCGCACCGTGTGGCAGGCGCACCACGATGCCGCGTTCGGCATCGTGGTGCTGAAGGACGCCGGCCCGGGAGTGCTGGGCGACGGCCTGCCGGCCTCCGGTGTGCGGGTCGGGATCAGCGCCGCCGTGCCCGGCCTCACCGAGCTGGGCCGGGCACGCCGCCAGGCCGAGCTGGCGGAGCGGACGCTCGGTCGCGGGACCGGTGTCGCGCACTTCGAGGAGCGTCTGACGCAGGCGATGCTCGCCATGGCGCCGGACGTCGCCCTGCAGATGCAGTCCCGGGTGCTCGCCCCCGTGCTGGAGCTGGACGAGGCGACGCGGGACGTGCTGCTGGAGACGCTGCGTGCCTGGCGTACCGCCGAGGGGTCGATGGCCGAGGCGGCCAAAGCGCTCTACTGCCATCGCAACACCATCCTGTACCGGCTGCGCAAGCTCGAGCGCTTGACCCGGCGCTCCCTCTCGTCGCCGCACGACATGATCGAAATCGTGCTGGCGGCAGAGGCGTTCGAGCTGACGCACGGAGTGGGGGCCGCGCGCCGGGAAACGAGGGCGCAACCCTTTCCCTTAGGTAAGTTGGATATGACAACCTATCCCCATGGGAACTCCTGACCTTCCGCAGAAGCGGCTTCCGACACGCGTCGACACCCCGGGCGCACCCGGCAGGCCGTGCTCGATCGCCGCGGCGTTGAAGATCGTCGGAGAGCGCTGGGCGCTGCTCGCGGTCCGCGAGATCGGATTCGGCAACCACCGCTTCGACCAGATCGCGATCAACACCGGCGCGTCCCGGGACATCCTCACCGCGCGCCTGCGCTCGCTGGAGGCGGCCGGCGTGCTCTACCGGAGCCTGTACAACGAGCGCCCGCCGCGCTACCAGTACCACCTCACCGAGGCGGGCCGCGACCTGTTCCCGGTGCTGGCGGCTCTGCGCGACTGGGGCGACCGCTGGCTGGTCGAGGAGAAGCCGACCGTCGTCGAGCACACCTGCGGCCACGAGCTGCGTGTCGTGTCGTCCTGCGAGCACTGCGGCGGCCGGCTCGATTCCCGCGGCGGTCCGGCGGTTGCCCGCTTCCAGGCCCCCGGCTGGTCGAAGTCGGGCCCGGTGGAGGACTGACCCGGCCACGGCCGGACCCTCGGGCCTCCGGCACCGGCCTCCGAGTCCGACCGCGGCCGTGAATGCCCTGAGTCCGCCCCCGAGCCGGGCCTCAGTCAGGGGCGCCCCGTGTCCGGCCACGGCCGGGAATGCCCTGCGCTCGCCCCCGAGCCGCGCCTCAGTCGGGGGCGCCCCAAGTCCGGCCCCGAGTCCGGCCACGGTCAGGAATCCTCTCTGTCCGCCCCCGAGCCGCGCCTCGACCAGGAGCGCCCCAAGTCCGGCCACGGTCAGGAATCCTCTCTGTCCGCCCCCGAGCCGCGCCTCGACCAGGAGCGCCCCGAGTCCGGCCATGGTCGGGAAAGCTCTGCGTCCGCCCCCCGCCCCCGATCCGGGCCACGGTCAGGGGCGCCCGGCGCCCCGACCGGGCTACGGCCGCCCGTGGCCGGGCCGTTCAGTCGGCGCGGCGCCGGAAGGTGCGGCCGACGCAGAGGCAGGCCAGCCCGGTCACCGCGGCGCACCCTCCGGTGAACCACCAGCCGCGGTCGAAGGCGCGCAGTGTCCCGGTCGACTCGGCATCCAGGATCGCCACCAGCAGTGCCACGCCCAGTACGGAGCCGAGCTGGCGGGCCATCGTCACCACTCCGGAGCCGGTGGAGAAGCTCTGCGGGGGGACCGCGGTGACGCCCGCGCCGATCAGCGTGGGCATCGTCAGGCCGACGCCGATACCGGTGAGCATCATGCCCGGCAGCATCCCGGTCGCGTAGTCGGAGTCCGCGTGCATCGCGCCGAGCCACCAGGCGATACCGGCCACGAAGACCGCGCAGCCGGCGAAGGAGACGAGCGCCGGTCCGAAGCGCCGGACGATCCCCGCCGCGCCGATGGCGAGGACGGGCACCATCAGCGGTCCCGGTGCGAGCCCCAGGCCGGTGGCGAGCGGAGACCAGTGCCAGACGTTCTGCAGCCACAGCACGCACGACAGCAGCAGCGCGGCGAACGGGACGGCGAAGAGCAGGCTGGCGAACGAGGCGGTGGCGAAGGTCGGCAACCGCAGCAGTTCCAGCGGGAGCACCGGCGACGCGGCCCGCGCGGAGCGCAGCACGAAGAGGGCGAGCAGCAGCACGCCGCCGATCACCGAGCCGAGCACCTCGGCCGAAGTCCACCCCCACTCGGGGCTCTTGACCAGGCCGAGGGCGATCACGCCGATCGCGGCGGTGAAGAGCGCCGCCCCGAGCAGGTCCGGCAGGTCGGCCTTGGTCCGGGGCGGGGTGCGGGGAAGCAGCCGGGGCCCGGCGAGCAGGACGGCGAGGCCAATCGGGACGTTCACCAGGAAGACCCAGCGCCAGCTGATCTCGGTGAGCAGTCCGCCGGCGGCGGGCCCCAGCGTGGCGATGCCGCTGACCGCGGTCCAGCCCCGGATGGCGCCCAGGCGCTTCTCCGGCGGCGCCGCCGCGAGGAGCAGGCCGAGAGAGGCCGGGATGAGGGCGGCCGCTCCCGCCGCCTGCAGCCCGCGCAGCGCCACCAGCGCCCAGATGTTCGGCGCGACGGCGCAGGCCAGTGAGGCGAGGGTGAACACGGCGGTGCCGGCCAGATAGGTGGCCCGCGCGCCGAACCGGTCGGCGAAGTTGCCCGCCGGCACCAGGAGCGCGGCGAAGACCACCGCATAGGCGTTGAGCACCCAGGAGACGGAGGAGAGGGGGGAGTCGTCGAAATCGCTGCTGATCTGCGGCAGGGCGACGTTGACGATGAAGAGGTCGAGATTGGCCATCAGGACCCCCGCCGCCACCACAGCGAACACGGGCCCGAATCTGGCCGGTTGAAGGGCCGCCGGCGCGCTGGCGGAGTCCTGGAGTTTCACGGTGCCTCGCAGTCGATAGTGAGTTGGGATGTCCAACTGATTAGATCGCCCATGATGCTAGCCAGGGTCCGTTGGACATCGCAACCGACTCGGCGGCGGCCGGCGGCAGCCGTGAACTTCCCCACATCACGCATGACTTGGTGATCCGCCATTGCGTCGGAGTCGCTGGTTGCCTACGGTCAGTCGCATGTTCCAACTGACGAGGAGTGGGCCGTGACGACCGCCCTCCCGGATTCCCCCGGCCACCTGCTGGCGCGCGGACTCGACGGCCCGGTCGAGGCCGCACGCCATCTGTGGGGCTTCGGCGGCCTGCACGGCGGGCTGACGCTGGCCCTGCTGACCTCGGCGATGCGCCGGTCGGTGCCGGCCGACGCCGAGCTGCGTACCGTGACAGCCCGCTTCCACCGGTCGCTCACCGACCGCTTCGACGTGGAGACCGCGGTGCTGCGGCCCGGCACGGTGACCACGCTCGCCGCCCGGGCCGTGCGGGCGGACGGCGGGCCCGGACCGGAGGCCGACGCGACGGCGACCTTCGCCCCCCGGCGCCCGGCCGGCACCGCGCCGGTGAGTCCCGCGCCGCCGACCGCGCCGCCGCCGCGGGACTGCGAACAGTTCACCATCCCGCCTGAGTTCGTGCCCATCTCCGCCTTCATGGAGATCCGGCCCGTCGGCCCCAACCGGCCCTATTCCGGCTGCGAGGAGCCCGAACTCACCGCCTGGATCCGGTTCACCGAGGACGATCTGCCGCCGGACACCGCCCGCTTCCTGACCCTGATCGACGCGCTCGCGCCGTCCTACGCCGCCGTCCTCACCGACCTGCGGCTCGTTCCCACGCTGGAGCTCACCGTCCGCCCCGCGCCGGGTCTGGCCCAGGCATCCTCGCCCTGGATCCTGCTGCACGCCCGGACCCATCGGGCCGACGCCGGGGGCTGGGTCGACGAGCACATCGACGCCTGGGACGAGGCCGGCACGCACCTCGGCTCCGCCTACCAGCTGCGGCTCGTGCGCCCGCCGGCGGGCACCTGACCGGCGCCGAAGCCGACGTGAGCCCCGCCGGTCATCCGGCGGGGCTCACGTCGTACGGCGCTCAGCCGATGCCCACGAGCTCCCGGCGGTATCCGGCGAGCTGCCTCGGGCTGTTCCAGCCCAGGAGCGCGGTCGTCGCCCCGTCCCGTGTGAAGCGGGCGACGAACGCCCCGGACCCCGGCCGGCCCTCCAGGACCTCCAGCTCCGCGCCCGGCGGGCAGGTGCCGTGCAGCTGGATCCTGACGTCGTACTGGTCCGTCCAGACATAGGGCACGGTGTGGAAGGCATGCCCGGCGCCGAGGAGGTTGCGGGCCGCCGCGGCACCCTGCAGGACGGCGTTGGTGCGGTGCTCTTCCCGTACCAGCGAACCATGCACCGGGTGCCGCCAGCGGGCCACGTCGCCCGCCGCGAAGACGCCGGGCGCGGCCTCGAGCGTCGCGTCGCACACGATGCCGTCCGCCAGCTCCAGCCCGCTGCCCGCCAGCCAGCCGGTCGCGGGGGCCGAGCCGACCGCGACCACGACCGCTTCGGCGGCCACCACGCTTCCGTCGTCCAGCCGGATGCCGGTCACCCGCCCCTCCGCCGACGTGAAGCCGTCGACCGCTACTCCGGTCCGCAGTGCCACACCCCGCTCGGTGTGCAGACGGGCCACGAACGCTCCGACATCGGGGCCGAGCCGCGCGGCCAGCGGAGCGGGCTCCGGGCAGACCAGCGTGACGTCCAGCCCGAGGCCGCGGGCCGTGGCCGCCACCTCGGTGCCCGTGAACCCGCCGCCGACCACGGCGACCCGCGGCCGCTCGGTCAACCTGGCGCGCAGCGCGGCGGCCTCGTCCAGAGTGCGCAGCAGATGCACCCCGGCCAGGCCCCGCGCGGACGGCAGCGGGCGCGGCAGCACGCCGGTGGCGAGGAGCACCTGGTCGTAGTCGAGGCGCTCCCCGCTGTCGAGCTCGACCCGGTGGGCCACCGGGTCCAGCCCGACAGCCCGCCTCCCCAGCCGCAGTTCCATGTCCAGCTCCCGGTAGCGCCCGGCCGGCCGGAGCGCGGCCCGCTCGGCCGGCCAGGCGCCCGCGAGCACCTGCTTGGAGAGCGGAGGGCGGTCGTACGGGAGGTGCCTCTCCGCACCGACCAATGTCAGCGGCCCGCGGAAACCCTCCCGGCGCAGGGTCTCGGCCGCTGACACACCGGCAGCGGCGGCCCCGACGATGAGGATCCTCATGCCCGGAGGTTCTCCAGCACGAGCGCGTTGGCGAGCCCACCCGCCTCGCACATCGTCTGCAGGCCGTACCGCGCGCCCCGGTCCTCCAGGGCGTGCAGCAGGGTGGTGAAGATCCGGGCGCCGCTGCCGCCGAGCGGATGGCCGAGGGCGATGGCGCCGCCGCGGACGTTGGTCTTCGCCGGATCGGCGCCGGTCTCCCGCTGCCAGGCCAGCACGACCGACGCGAACGCCTCGTTGACCTCGAAGAGATCGATGTCGGAGAGGGCGAGACCGGTCCGCTCCAGCACCTTGGCGGTGGCCGGGATCACCGCGGTCAGCATGAGCTGCGGGTCGTCCCCGGCCACCGCGAAGCCGGTCAGGCGCGCCCGCGCCCGCAGCCCGAGCCGGGCCGCGACCTCCTCGTCCATGATCAGCACCGCGGAGGCGCCGTCGTTGATCGGCGAGCTGTTGCCGGCCGTGACCTGCCAGCCGATCTCCGGGAAGCGCTCCTCGTACTCCGGCGTGTAGTACGCCGGTCGCAGCCCGGCCAGCGCCTCCAGCGAGGTGCCCGGCCGCACCGTCTCGTCCCGCACCCCCGGTACGGTCACCTCCCGGTCGAACTCCCCGGCCGCCCAGGCGGCGGTGGCGCGCTGGTGCGACTCCAGAGCGAACGCGTCGAGCTCGGAGCGGTCGAGCTTCCACCGGGCCGCGATCAGCTCCGCGCTGATCCCCTGGCCGATCAGACCCTGCGGGTAGCGCTCGGCGAGCGGGGCGAACGGATTGCTGCCGGGCAGCACGCTGGAGCCCATGGGCACCCGGGACATGGACTCGACACCGCAGGCGATCACGATGTCGTACGCCCCGGAGAGGACGCCCTGGGCGGCGAAGTGCACCGCCTGCTGCGAGGAGCCGCACTGCCGGTCAACGGTGGTGGCCGGCACGCTCTCCGGGAAGCCGGCGGCCAGCACGGCCGACCGGGTGAGGTTGAGCGACTGGTCGCCCACCTGGGAGACGCAGCCGCCGATCACGTCGTCCACCAGCGCGGGGTCGACGCCGGTGCGCTCGATCAGCGCCCGCAGCGTGCCGGCGAGCAGCGCGACCGGATGCTCGCCGTTGTGCATACCGCCTTGCTTCCCCTTGCCGATGGGTGTCCTGACGGCCTCGACGACCACTGCGTTGCGCACGTGTCCTCCTGGTTGACGGGCAGCCCTGGGGGCCAGGGAGCCGCGGATGGGTGGGTGGTGGCCTGTTACGCGGACGGTGCCGCTTTCCGGCCGGGGGTGGCCTGTTACGCGGATGGCGCCGCTTTCCGGCCGGGGATGACCTGTTTACGCGGACGGAACCGCTTCCAGCCGAGGATGACCTGTTTACGCGGACGGAACCGCTTCCAGCCGAGGATGACCTGTTTACGCGGACGGAACCGCTTCCAGCCGGCTGAAGCCCAGCTCCCCAAGTGGGCCGCTGACCGATGCGAGCGTGAAGCCGGCCTGGTCCAGCAGTCCGCGGTACTCGTCCTCGGTTCGTTCGCGGCCGCCGGTCAGGACGAGCATCAGCATGTCGGCGAGCAGGGCGCGGCGGTGCTCCGCACCGACGACGTCGGGGACCACCCGCTCGAAGATCAGCAGACGGCCTTCCGGCTTGATCGACTCGCGGATGCCGCGCAGGATGCGCAGCGACTTCTCGTCGTCCCAGTCGTGCAGGATGAGCTTCATGACGTACGCGTCCGCGCCCTCCGGCACCGACTCGAAGAAGCTCCCCGCCGTCACGGTGGCGCGGTCGGCGACACCGGCGGCCGCCAGCGTCTGCGCCGCCTCCGCCACGCCGGTCGGCATGTCGTACACCACGCCGGTCGTCCGGGGGGCGGAGCGGAGGATCTCGGCGAGGAAGACCCCGCTGCCCCCGCCGACGTCGACCACCGTGTGGAACCGCGTGAAGTCGCAGCCGGCGATGAGTCCGGCGGCGGTCTCGCTGGTCATCCTCCCCATCGCCCCGTTGAGCTTCGCCGCCTCCTCGGGGTGCCGGCCGAGGTAGGCGAACGCGGGCATGCCGTAGTTGTGCTCGAAGGCGGTGCCGCCGGTCCGCAGGGAGTGCGCCGCATCGCCCCAGGAGGACCAGGCGCCGGCCGAGCAGAGGAACCGGAAGACGTCCCGGACGCTGCCGGGGGTGCCCGTGCGGAGGTCGCCGCCCAGCTCGGTGAGCTCGAAGCGGTCGGGCTCGGTCTGGGTCACGACGCCGAGCGTCGCGAGGACCCGCAGCAGCCGCAGTACGGACGGGCCGTGCGTCTCCGTCTCCTCGGCCAGCTGCCCGCTGGACCTCGGACCCTCCGCCAGCCGGTCGATGAGCCCCAGATCCGTCGCCATGTGCAGGATCTGCGCCGACATGTACTCCCAGGCGACGTCGGTCAGTGGTGAGCGCGCCATGTGTGGCTCCCTGATTCTCAGTTGAAGAAGTCGGCGAACGCGGCGAGCACGGCCTCGGGCTGCTCCTCGACCAGGTAGTTGCGCGAGCCCTTGATCTCGGCGACCCGGACGTTCGTGCCCGAGGCGGTCAGCGCCTTCTCCATGTAGGCGAAGAACGGGCCGTAGGCGAGGCCCAGCATCTCCACGGTGACCCGCGGATAGGAGGCGAAGTCCGCGATGTCCTGCTGATACGTCTGGAACCAGCCGGTGCAGGCCCGGATCGCCCCGGGGGCGTCGTACGCCTGGGCGTACACCCGCCGGTCGAAGTCCGTGATCGCGTCCGGGTTCACCAGGCTGATGCCGAACATGTAGTCGATGATGTGCCGGGACCGTCCGGCTAGGAGCTGCTCGGGCAGCTCCCTGACCTGGTTGAACGCCAGCCACCAGCGATGCGGCGGGGCGTCCCCGGGGCGCGGCACCATCGGGAAGTCGTAGTAGCTGTCGTCGATGTGGGTGGTGTTGAGGATCGCCACCTTCTCGACCACCTCCGGGTGGTTGGCCGCGCAGGCGTAGGCGACCATGGCGCCTATCCCGTGCCCGGCGACCGCGGCCCGCTCGTAACCGAGGTGGTGGATCAGCTCCTTGATGTCGCGGGCCATCGTCTTCTTCTCGAAGCCGGACTCCGGCTTCTCGGAGGCGCCCATGCCCCGGATGTCGACGGCGATCACCCGATGGCGCTCGGCCAGTGCGGGCATCAGCTTGCGGTACTCCCACCAGGTCTCCGGCCAGCCCGGCAGCAGCACCAGCGGCGGGCCCTCGCCCCCGCTGACGTAGTGCAGGCGGACTCCGTTGACCTCGGCGAACTCGCTGGTGAACGTGTCACCCAGCGAGGCCGCCAGCTCCTGGTCGGTGATCGTGTGTTCCGTGGACATCTGCACTCCCTCTGCGGTGTCGGTGCCGGTCTGTGCGAAGCCGGTGCCGGACTGCGCGCTGTCGGTGCTACTTGACGGTGACGGGCAGCCGCTCGTGCCCGCGCTGGACGATCTGGTCGCGGAAGGACGCTCCCTTGGCGAGCGCCAGCCCGGGGAGCCGGTCGAACAGCCGCGGCAGCATCGACTCGACGGACATCCGGGCCAGTGCGGCGCCCAGGCAGTAGTGGCTGCCGGCGCTGAGGGTCAGCGGCTGGTTGTCGCGCCGCGTGGGGTCGAAGACGCCGGGGTCGGTGAAGCGCCGGGGGTCCCGGTTGCCCGCCGCGATGAGCAGGGTCAGCGGGGTGCCCTGCGCCACCGGGAGGCCGAAGAACTCGAAGTCCCGCGAGGCCACCCGGTTCAGCGCCTGGACGGCGGGGTCGAAGCGGAAGGACTCGTCCACGAAGCCCGCGGTGAACTCCGGGTCGGTGCGCAGCCGGTCGTGGTGGTCCGGATGCTCGACCGCCAGCCGCACGGTGTTGCTGATCAGATCCATCGGCGCCTCGGTGGCCGCGACCAGGAGCAGCATGAGGTTGGCGACCAGCTCCTCCTCCGTGATCTCCCCGCCGTCGTCCATCGCCCGGATCCAGCCGCTCGTCATGTCCGGGCCGGGGTCGGCACGCAGCCGGGCGACCAGCGCGTAGAAGTACTCGGCGAAGCGCTCCATGGCCTGGTCGCCGGGGACCAGGACGCTCAGGTCGCCGATCGGGTCCAGCGCGAGGGTGATGGCGCCGATGTCCGCACGCATGCCCGGCTGGTCCTCCGGCGGAACGCCCAGCAGTTCACCGATGACCCCGATCGCGTAGCGGTAGGAGAACTCGCCGACCAGGTCGACGGTCCCGCCGTCCGCGCCCGCCCGGGCGAGGTGCTCCACGGCGTCCGTGGAGAGCCGGTCGACCATCTCGCGCAGCGCCACCACGCGCTGGGCGGAGAAGGCGTTGCCGAAGAAACGGCGCAGCCGCTCATGCCGCGGATCGTTGCTGAACAGCATGTTCCTGGTCAGCCAGCGCCATGACGCGTGCTCGCGCCAGCCCGGCAGCCGCTGGTCCTGCACCGCGTCGTCGGTGGAGAGCAGCAGCGCCGGCTCGCGCAGGGCCTTGGCGCACTCGGCGTGGCCGGTGACGAAGACGTGGGCGCCGCCCACGTCCACCAGCGGACCGTGCGCCCGCATCTCCTCGTACAGCGGATAGGGGTTCTGCTTCCCCTCGTACGACAGCAGCTGGACCATGATGTCCAGCGGGTCGCGCAGGGTCGTCGTACCGTCCATGTTCACTCCTGATCGCAGGTGCGGCGCGGCTCACGACTCACAGCGGGGCCACGACGAAGTCCTCTTTGCTCACGCCGCAGTCGGGGCAGCACCAGTCGTCGGGGATGTCCTCCCAGGCGGTGCCCGGCGGGATGCCCTCCTCCGGCAGGCCGAGGTCCTCGTAGTAGACCCAGCCGCAGATCAGGCACATCCAGGCCCGGCCTCGGACGACTTCGGTCGAGGTGCTCACAGGACGCTCTCCTCCGCGTGCTCGGCGACGAAGGCCGCCGTCGTCTCCTTGGTCACGGCGGACATCAGGATCCCCAGGTGCCCGCTGTCCGGCACGCTCCGCAGCCGGGCGCCGGGAAGCCCGGCGGCGATCGCCTCGGCCTCCGCGAACGGCACCACCGGATCGTGCGGATCCGCCACGACCAGCACCGGCGCGGTGAGCCCGCGGGCGTGCGCGAGCACGTCCCAGTGGGTGACGGGCACGCCGTTGCGCCGGTGCAGCTCCGCGCGGATCAGCCCGACGGTCCGCGCCGGCAGCCGGCCGGACGCCCACCGGTCCAGCACCCCGCTGAGGGTGCGGGTGGGCGCCACCAGGGTGAGGCTGTCGATCCGCAGCTCCGGCCGGCTCGCGAGGGCGGCGGCGGTCACGATCGAGCCGAGGGAGTGCGCCACGACCACCCGGACCGGGCCGAGCGTGTCCAGCACCGCCCCCACCGCCTCCGCGTACTCGGTCATGGTGGCCTGTGTCCCCGCCGACACCCCGTGCCCTGGCGCGTCGAAGGCCGCCACCCGGTAACCGAGCTCCCGCAGCGGGCCGATCAGGCTGTGCATGCTGCTGGAGTCGGCTCCCCAGCCATGCACCAGCAGCGCGGTGGGCGCGTCGTCGGCACCCCAGAGGTAGCCCTCGCGTACACGCGGCGCTCCCGGTACGGGGAACGGCCGTGCGCCCAGCGGTGGCAGGTCCGCGGGGTGGATCCCGAAGGCCCGGGTGGTGCTGAACGCGTCGGTGGCCCGGCGGCCGGCCGCCCCGGGGGCCAGAGCGCCGGCCACCGCGTACGCCATCCGCCCGATCACGCCGCGGGCACCTTGGAGTGGTCCCGCGCCGGTACGGGACGGTGGTCGAAGTCGGTGTAGAAGCCGGACTCCGTGTCGTAGAAGTGGCAGTCCCGCAGGATTCTCCAGAGCTCGCCGAAGGTGAACCGGCGCTCGCGGACCATGTCCGGGTATGCCTGCTTCAGCGCCTCCTGCGCCTTGGGCAGGTGGTAGAACGGCACCGCCGGGATCACGTGGTGGGCCGTGTGGATCGAGATGTTGTGGGTGAGGAAGAGCAGCCACCGGGGGTAGGTGTAGTCGGTGGTCACCAGCAGCCGGCTGGCGTTGCGGGTCCAGTGCTCCCCGGACAGGTAGGGGATGTCGCTGGTGCTGTGGTGCATGAGCGTGGTGGCGCTGAACCAGGCGTGGATGAAGAGCCACGGGGCCAGGAACATGGTGAGCAGGCCCTGGACGCCGAAGAAGTAGCCGAGCGCCGGGAGGTAGAGCGCGCAGACGGCGACGACCACGGCGATCGACCGGGCCACGTCCCGGCGCATCTGCCGCTTCGGGAAGAAGCCGGGGCGGAAGCCGGAGACCCGCCAGTAGTTGATCGTGCCGAACCAGAAGGCGAAGGTCCGGGTCCCCTTGTAGACGATCTTCTGCCGCAGCGGCATGCCGTCGTACATCCGGCCGGGCAGCGGCCGCCAGTCGGTGTCCAGCTCCAGGTTGTTGGTGTGCGCGTGGTGCAGGTTGTGCACATGCCGCCAGGCGTGGAAGGGGTAGACGAGCGGCAGCAGCGCCGCGTGTCCGATCACCGAGTTGAGGCGGCGGGAGCGGGAGAACGACCCGTGCCCGCAGTCGTGGGCGATGCAGTGCAGGCCCCAGCCGCCGAGACCGGCGACCACCCACAGGAGCGGCCAGAGGTAGGCGGGGGCGAACGCCGTGCCGGCGACGGCGCCCGCGTACAGCAGCCAGCTCAGCGCGAAGCCGAGCAGGCCCCGGGCCACGTTCGGCTTGAGGTACTCGCTGGGCACGGCCTCTTGCAGCCGCACCCCCTTCAGCTGGTCCGACTTGCGCATGAACTCGCTGAACTCGGGGCCGGGCGCGGTGGGAAAGGAGTAGGCGGCCATGGTCATCCCGCCTGTCCGGTGAGCCGCAGCTCCTTGGCCAGATAGCCGCTGAGCGCGTCGATGGTCGGGTGTTCGTAGAGCAGGGCGGGCGACAGCCGGCGCTCCACGAGCTTCTCCAGGGCGCCGGAGACCTGGACCGCGACCCGCGAGTCGAGCCCGTAGGACTCGAACGAGGCGGCGGTGTCGACCTCGTCGACGGTGATGCCGACCCGGCCCGCCAGATGCTCGACGAGCCAGCCGCGGAGCACCTCCTCGGTGACCGGGCCCTCGGGCAGGGGCTGCTTGCGGCGCTTGAACATCAGGGATCTCCTTCAGGCTTGGGGAGTGCGGGCGTGCGAGCGGCGGCGGCGGGCGGCGATGGTGGCCTTGTCCGGTTGGCGCAGGTCCCACACGACGCGAACCTTGCCGAGGGTGGTCAGCACCCAGCCGGAGAGGTCCGGCTCCCAGGCCCGTACCGCGTGCTTGTACGAGCCGGGGAAGGCGTGGTGGTTGTTCTGCAGCCCCTCCCCGAAGGTGAAGACGGCGACCGGCCAGTTGTTGGCGCTGCGGTCACCGTTGTCGAACGGGCGGCCGCCCCACATGTGCGAGATCGAGCCGACGCACCAGGCCGCCTGGTTGGCGACGAAGATCCGGGCCAGGCCGCCGAAGACGAACGCGGTGAACCCGGCCATCAGGCTGCCGCCGACCACGAGCCCCACGACCGTCGGGATCAGCAGACCGAGGGCCAGCCAGTACAGGTAGGTACGGTGGTAGAACATCAGCCGGCGGTCGCGCAGCACGTCGGGGGCGAAGACCGTCCAGCGGGAGGTCTCGTCGCTGAGCATCCAGGGCATGTGCGCGTGCCACAGCCCGCGCAGCTTGCCCAGCACGCCCGGACCGTGCAGGTTCGGCGAGTGCGGGTCGCCCTCGTGGTCGCTGAACCGGTGGTGGCGGCGGTGCGTGGTGACCCAGAACATGATCGGGCCCTGGCCGCCCATGGATCCGGCGATCATCAGCGCGCCCTCGAAGAAGCGGGACGTCTTGAAGGACTTGTGGGCGAGATAGCGGTGGAAGCCGATGGTGATGCCGGCCATGTGGACGGCGTACATGACGCCGAAGAGCGTCCAGTCCACCGCGGTGACCTGGCCCGTCCAGAGCAGG
Organism: Streptomyces phyllanthi; assembly: GCF_009377205.1. Classification (GTDB taxonomy): domain Bacteria; phylum Actinomycetota; class Actinomycetes; order Streptomycetales; family Streptomycetaceae; genus Streptomyces; species Streptomyces phyllanthi. The sequence goes on along the minus strand of NZ_VJZE01000040.1, from coordinate 4,761 downwards.
TACAGCGCGGCGGCGAAGCCGATCGCGGGCAGCGTCATCAGGGTGAACGCCGTCACCCACTTGATCCTTCGGCTCGCCGGGTCGAGCTTGACGATGGCCGGCTCCAGCGCCGGGCCGACGGTGGTCGACATGGGACTACCTCCTTGCGTTCTCGGCGGAGCGCCTGCCGCGGCTCGGATAGCGCACGTTCGTCACCAGTCCCGCGCGGTCGGCCAGCCTGATCACCGAACCGGCGATGTCGAGCTGCCAGAACGTGCGGCGGGTGACGGCCAGGGCGGGCTGGGCGTGGTGGTTGTTGTGCCAGGAGCCGCCGACCGAGAACGGGGCGAGCGCCGCGACGTTGCGGCTGTTGTCCCGCGTCCGGTACGGGCGGTTCCCGAGGGTGTGCCCGATCGAGTTGACCCCCCAGGTGACCTGGTCGAGCAGGAAGATCCGGGCCAGACCGCCCCAGAGCAGCCCGCTGACGGCACCGGTCGCGCTACCGCTGACCAGGCCGCCGACGGCGGCGGGGAGCGCGAGACCGAGCGCCACCCAGGTGAAGTAGTGGCGGTTCAGACGCATCACGGTCCGGTTGGCCATCAGGTCCGGCACATGGCCGCTCCAGCCGCTGCGCCGGACGGTGAACAGCCAGCCGACGTGCCCGTGCCACAGCCCGCGCAGCCGGGCCAGCCGGCCCGTGCCGATGGGGCGCGGGGAGTGCGGGTCGCGGTCGGTGTCGGTGTGGGCGTGGTGCATGCGGTGGGTGGCGACCCAGAAGAGGATCGGCCCCTGCGCCGCCATGCTGCCGGCGACGCCCCAGACGGTGGTCACCACCGGGCCGGCGGCGAACGCCTTGTGCGAGAAGAAGCGGTGCAGACCGCCCTCGACTCCGAGCGCCGTCACCAGGTACATGCCGGCCAGCAGGGCGCCGTCGGTCACGGTGAACCCGTAGTGCCAGGCGAAGGCCACGGCGGCGGCGAAGCCGGCCGCGGGGACGCAGACGGTCAGATAGGCCAGACGGCGGGCCAGGTGATCGGTGTCGGACCGGGCGGCCGCGGGCATGGCGGTGGTCATCGGAACTCCTGGGGTCAGAGCGCGACGGGGGTGGTGGCCGGGTGGGGGCGCTCGAGCTTCCCGGCGAGGTAGTTTTCGCGGACCGCGCCGCGGCGGACCTTTCCGCTGGTGGTCACCGGGACGGTGCCGGGCGGACCGAGGTGGATGGCGCCGGGCGCGATGCCGTGGTCCGCGGTCACCGCGGCGGTGATCTCCTGCGCGGCGCGGGCGAGCTCGCCGTCCGTGCGTACCGCGGACGGGGCGAGTTCGGCGACGACGACCAGCTCTTCGGTGGCCGCGCCGGGGCGTACGACGCTGAAGGCGGCCGCCCGGCGGAGCCAGTCGCAGGCGGTGAGCGTGGAGAGCTCGATGTCCTGCGGGTAGAGGTTGCGGCCGGCGATCACGATGAGGTCCTTGATCCGACCGGTGATGTACAGCTCGCCGTCGTGCAGGAAGCCGAGGTCGCCGGTGCGCAGTCGGCCTGCCTGAGTGTCGGCGTCCGTGCGGGTGCCGGCGGTGTGCGGAGGGCCGTCGGGAGCGCCGGCGGTGTGCGGACGCCCGCCGGGGGTACCGCTGGGGCCCGTGTCCGCCGGGCGGGCCCCGAAGGTCTCGGCGGTGAGCTCGGGGCGCTGGAAGTAGCCGTGCGCCACGTTGGGCCCGCTCACCCAGACCTCGCCGACGTGTCCGTGCGGCGCCGGAACCAGGGTCTGCGGATCGACGATGAGTACCTCGTGGCCCTCGGCGACGGCGCCGCAGCTGACCACCTCGACGGCGTCGTCCGCCCACGGCGCGCCGGCCACCACCCGCCCCTGCTCCAGCCCGGCCCGGCCCAGCCAGCGCGTCCTGACGGGCGTGCCGTCCGGCTTGCCCGAGACGAAGAGGGTGGCTTCGGCCATCCCGTAGCAGGGGATGACGCACTCCTCGTCGTAGCCGGCCGGCCCGAAGCGGTCGCGGAAGCGGTCGAGCGTCGCCTTGAAGACCGGCTCGCTGCCGCAGTAGAGCTGGCGCAGCGTACTCAGGTCGAGCGCGGCCAGCTCCTCGTCGGTGACCGAGTCCGCACACATGTCGAACGCGAAGTTCGGTGCCACGGAGATGGTGGCCCGGTGGTCGCTGACCGCCTTGAGCCAGCGGTACGGGCGCTGCACGAAGTGCACGGGGGAGAGCAGGACCAGCGGCCAACCACCGTGCAGGGACAGCATGATCGTGCCCATCAGGCCCATGTCGTGGTACGGCGGCAGCCAGCTGCACCCGAGGCGGTCCGGGTCCGCGCCCATGTTCGCTTCCAGGACACGGCAGTTGCTGACCAGGTTCCCGTGCGTCAGCACGATCCCCTTCGGATCGCCGGTGGAGCCGGAGGTGTACTGGATCAGTGCGGGCTCGTCCGCCGCCACCGGCCGATGCTCCGCGGCCGCGGCGGGGCCGGCGGTGTCCGGGCCCGCCAGGTCTGCGTCGTCCAGGGTGAGCACCCGGACGCCGGACAGCGGCTCAGCGGCCATGGCCTCGCTCTGCAGATGGTGGCCCGCCATGATGACCGCGTCGGGCCGGCAGTCGGCGACGATCGACACGAAGCGGCTGGAGGCCTTGCGGCCGAACGGGGGGAAGGACGGCACGGCGACCGCCCCGGCCTGGAAGATGCCGAACAGCGCCGCGATGTAGGGCAGTCCGGGGTCCAGCGCGAGCACCACCCGCCGCCCGGCGCAGTCCCCCAGCCGGCCGGCCACCTCCGCCGCGCGCCGGGCGAGGTCGTGGTAGGTCCAGTCCACGGCGCTCTGCGCGGTGCCGTCGGCGAGGAACCGGTAGGCGAGCGCGGGCGGCTCGGTCAGCCGCTCACGCAGGATGTCGGGGAGCGTCATCAGGCGCATCAGCAGTCCCTTCGGGGAAGTCGGACCCAGGGGATGCCGGGGGCGGGGGGCCGGTCAACGGCCGCCCGGCGTTCTCTGTGCTGGCGAACAAAGCCCCGTACAGCCGTTGTTACCGTGCACGGGACCGCTCCGGGTCCGCGCCCCGCCCCGTCCACGCGGCCCTACAGTCGGGGTGCCAGGACAGCCGTGGAGAGGAAGAGCAGCATGAAATCGTTGATCCTGGGTGGCGCGCGGACCCCGATGGGCAAGCTCATGGGCTCGCTCAAGGACTTTTCAGCACCGCGGCTGGGCAGCCTGGCGATCCGCGAGGCGCTCGCGCGGGCCGGGGTTCGGCCGGAGCAGGTGGAGTACACGATCATGGGGCAGGCGATCGGCGCCGGCGCCGGCCAGAACCCGGCCCGACAGGCCGCGGTCGCCGCGGGCATCCCCATGGGGGCTCCCGCGATGACCGTCAACAAGGTCTGCCTGTCCGGCCTCGACGCCGTGGCCCTGGCCGACCAGCTGATCAGGGCAGGGGAGTTCGACCTGATCGTGGCCGGCGGGCAGGAGTCGATGACCCGGGCGCCGCATCTGCTCGCCGGAGCGCGGGCCGGCTTCAAGTACGGCGAGACGGCGCTCGCCGACAGCATGGAGCTCGACGGACTGTACTGCTCCTTCGACGACATGGTCATGGGCGAGGCGACGGAGCGCTACAACGGCCGCTACGGCGTCACCCGCGAGGAGCAGGACGCCTTCGCCGCCGCCTCGCACCAGAAGGCCGCCGCGGCGATCGCGAGCGGCGCGCTCGCCGAGGAGATCGTTCCGGTGCCGGTGCCCCAGCGCAAGGGCGGCGAGGTGCTGGTCGAGCACGACGAGACGGTGCGCCCCGACACCAGCGTGGAGATCCTGGGCAAGCTGCGCCCCAGCTTCGGGGCGTCCGGGACCATCACCGCCGGCACCTCCTCACCGCTCAACGACGGCGCCGCGGCGGTGGTGGTGTGCAGCCCGCGCAAGGCGGCGGAGCTCGGCCTCACCCCGCTGGCCGAGATCGGGGCGCACGGGACGGTCGCCGGCCCCGACCCCAGCCTGCACGAGCAGCCGGCCAACGCGATCAACGCCGCGCTCGCCCGCGCCGGCCTCGGCATCGGAGACCTCGACCTGGTGGAGATCAACGAGGCGTTCGCCTCGGTCGGACTCGTCTCGGCCGGCAAGCTCGGTCTCTCCCCGGAGATCCTCAACGCCGAAGGCGGTGCCCTGGCGCTCGGCCACCCCCTCGGTGCCTCCGGGGCCCGCCTGGTCGTCCACCTCGCGTACGCCCTGCGCCGCCGCGGCGGAGGCACCGCCGCCGCGGCCATGTGCGGAGGCGGCGGACAGGGGAGCGCGCTCCTGGTGCACGGGGTGGCCTGAACCCGGATCCACCGGGTCGCTTCGCCGGTGATCGTCTTCGGTGGCCGTGGGGAGAATCCGGCTACGGGCAGGAGGTAGCCGCTGGTCTGCCCAGCTTTCCCAGAGGTTCACAGGTCTGTCGGGCCCTCGCGGGCGGGATCTCGCGTGCGGAACGGTCCAGCCGGACGGGCACGTTGACCAGGCGGGCGCGGATGGTCGCGAGGACCAGGGTGCCCTGCTGATCAGCCAATAGGGGAAGGTCCTCGGCGTTGAGGTCGTGCCCCGTGTCGTCGCGGAGGAGACGGACGACGGCCCGGAAGCGGTGCGCGAGCTGCTTGCCGCCGGTGTCGAAGCCCTCACGTTCCTGGGCCCCTGGACGCCACCGTCCGCACGGCCCAGGACCTGGCCTCGGCCGGATTCACCGGGCCGCGCTGGATCTGCCCGAGGGGCTGCCCGCCCTGGTCGCCGCCCGTGCCGCGCGCGTCCTCGACCTGCCCGTGCC
>NZ_VJZE01000409.1 GCF_009377205.1 Streptomyces phyllanthi | reverse complement strand
GAGTCCTACATCATCTCCATGTGCCAGGGCGCCGACGACGTCTTCGCCGCCACCGTCCTCGCCCGCGAAGCCGGCCTCATCGACCTCCACGCAGGCTGGGCGAAGATCGGCATCGTGCCCCTCCTCGAGACCACCGACGAACTCAAGGCCGCCGACACCATCCTGGAGGACATGCTCGCCGACCCCTCCTACCGGCGCCTCGTCGCCCTGCGCGGCGACGTCCAGGAGGTCATGCTCGGCTACTCCGACTCCTCCAAGTTCGGCGGCATCACCACCAGCCAGTGGGAGATCCACCGCGCCCAGCGCCGCCTCCGCGACGTCGCCCACCGCTACGGCGTACGGCTGCGCCTCTTCCACGGCCGCGGGGGAACCGTGGGACGCGGCGGCGGCCCCTCCCACGACGCGATCCTCGCCCAGCCCTGGGGCACCCTCGAAGGCGAGATCAAGGTCACCGAACAGGGCGAGGTCATCTCCGACAAGTACCTCGTCCCCTCCCTGGCCCGCGAGAACCTGGAACTCACCGTCGCCGCCACCCTCCAGGCCTCCGCCCTGCACACCGCCCCCCGCCAGTCCGTCGAGGCACTCGCCCGCTGGGACGCGGCCATGGACCTCGTCTCCGACGCCGCCCACGCCGCCTACCGGGGGCTCGTCGAAGACCCCGACCTGCCCTCCTACTTCTTCGCCTCCACCCCCGTCGACCAGCTCGCCGACCTGCACCTCGGCTCCCGGCCCTCCCGCCGCCCCGACTCCGGCGCCGGACTCGACGGACTCCGCGCCATCCCCTGGGTGTTCGGCTGGACCCAGTCACGGCAGATCGTCCCCGGCTGGTTCGGCGTCGGCTCCGGACTCAAGGCCCTCCGCGAGGCCGGCCTCGACACCGTGCTCGAAGAAATGCACGAACAGTGGCACTTCTTCCGCAACTTCGTCTCCAACGTCGAGATGACCCTCGCCAAGACCGACCTGCGCATCGCCCGCCACTACGTCGACACCCTCGTCCCCGACCACCTCAAGCACGTCTTCACCACCATCGAGGCCGAACACGAACTCACCGTCCGCGAAGTCCTGCGGATCACCGGCGAGGACCGGCTCCTGGACGCCGACCCCGTCCTCCAGCAGACCTTCGCCATACGCGACGCCTACCTCGACCCCATCTCCTACCTCCAGGTCACCCTCCTGAAGCGCCAGCGCGACGCCGCGGCCGCCGGAGAGACACCCGACCCGCTGCTCTCCCGCGCCCTGCTGCTCACCGTCAACGGCGTCGCGGCCGGCCTGCGCAACACCGGCTGACACACCACCCCGCACACAGCGCAAAGGGGCGCCCCCGGAGTCGTACGACCCCGGGGGCGCCCCTCAGCCACCTGCAACGGCCGGCTCAGCCCTGGCTGCCCCTGCGGCGGCGGAAGAACAGGAAACCGCCCCCGGCGATGAACGCGACCGCGACCGCGGCGAGGACACCGACCGGGGCGCCGCTGCCCGTCTCGGCGAGATCGTGCCGGGACGAGGAGGACGACCCGGCGGCCGCACGGGCCGCGCCACCACTGTCGCCGTCGGCACCCCGGCCGCCGCTGCCGCCGTCACCGCCGCCGTCGGCAGCCCCCGGAGCGTCCGACGGGGGAGCCGACGCGGACTCCGACTCGTCGGGCGCGGGCAGGTTCTCGGCCGGGACGCCGCCCGAGCAGTCCTTCCAGAAGACCTTGTGCTTCGCCACGTCCTTCACCAAGCCGCCGTTGCCGTCGAACCAGAACAGCTTGTAGTGGCCGTCCGGCAGGGACAGGTCCTCGGTACGGCCGTGACCGTCGGAGTCCAGCTTGACCGTGCCCGACTTCACGAGGTCACCCGCCACACCGCCGGCCGGGGTCCACGCCTCGATGCGCCAGTTGACCTCCTTGACGCCACCAAAACCGAAGGCGTCGACGTAGAAGCTGCAGACGTGCGGCGCGTTCTTGAGGAGCGCCTTGCCGGAGACCGCGTCGTGGAGCTTCACGGTGCCGTCCTCGCCGAGCGGCGTGGCGTGGGCAGCGGGTGCGATCAGCAACGCGGCTGACGTGGCGACGGCGAGCGCGCCGGCGCGGATGAGGGTGCGCATGGGCAGATCCATCTTCAAGAAGGGAACGGAAGGTGCGGAGGGGGCGGCTCGACTTCCAGTTCCGGTGAGATCCGGTCACGTGGCAGAACGCCGCTTATGCCCGATGAGTCACGCCTCGCGTCAATGTTCCCTCGTAACGATCAGGAGGCGCACAGATTTTCCATACGCGCCGAGCCGACCGCTCAGAGCGCCACGAACGCCGCCGTGATCAACGCCAGCCCACAGCCACCCATCACCCATGCCAGCCGGTTCAGCCGCAGACCACCCGCCACCACCACCGACGCGAGCAGAAGCGCACCCCCGAACGGCACCCACGCGTAGAGAAGCCCCGAAGGGCCGATACGGACCACATCGCTGCTGCCCGGCTTCACCGCCACGGCATACGTCTGCCCCTGGCGCACCGCCACCGACTGCTCGATCTCGACCCGCGCACGCGCCCGCGACCCCTCGGAGGCCGGCGTGTAAGGCCCCGTGCAGACATCCCCCGCACACCGCGTCACCGACATCGCACCCTGCTCACGGCCCTTCGTCAGCATCACATGCTGAGCGGTACCCCACGAGGACCACACACCCGCGATCAGGATCAGCACCGCGACCGCACCCATCGCCGCGATCCGCCCGAACCGCAGCACGGCAGACGCCCCCTCGCGGGACGTACGGGAGACGGCAGTGGCAGGCATGGCGGCGATCCTTGGCCATGGCCCCGCGGTCGGTCAACTCCCGTGGGCGACAAGTCGGCAGTTGTCCCCGTACATCGACCCGCCCGACAGCACCGGACCCCGCCGAACCCCACCCAGCCCGACCGCGAATCAGCCCGACCGCGAATCAGCCCGACCGCGAACCAGCCGGCTCAGGAGTTGTACGCGCTCTGCGCCCGCTCCAGCCCCTCCGACAGCAGACACTCCACCGAATCCGCCGCACGGTCCACGAAGTAGTCGAGCTCCTTGCGCTCCACGCCCGAGAAATCCTTCAACACGAAATCCGCGACCTGCATACGACCCGGAGGACGCCCGATCCCGAACCGCACCCGGTGATAGTCCGGCCCCATCGCCTTCGTCATCGACTTCAACCCGTTGTGACCGTTGTCCCCACCCCCCAGCTTCAGCCGGAGCGTGCCGTAGTCGATGTCCAGCTCGTCATGGATCGCCACGATGTTCCCGACAGGCACCTTGTAGAACTCACGCAGCGCGTTCACCGGACCACCCGACAGGTTCATGTACGACATCGGCTTCGCCAGAACCACCCGGCGGTTCGCCGGCCCCGGAGGACCGATCCGGCCCTCCACCACCTGCGCCTGCGCCTTCTGCGCCCGCTTGAACCTCCCACCGACCCGCTCCGCCAGCAGATCGGCCACCATGAACCCCACATTGTGCCGGTTCATCGCATACCCGGGACCGGGATTACCCAGGCCCACGACGAGCCACGGGGCGCCCGCGTCGGTCGTCACGTCCATGTCTCCTTCAATACACGCACCACTCCCGCGATACGCGCCCGATACGCGACAGCCGCCGGGCCCCGTGCGCGGCACGGAGCCCGGCGGCCGAGAGCAATTCTGCCGTGGGCAGGAACCGGAACCCTGAAGGGATCAGGCCTCCGCGGACGCCTCGCCCTCCGCGGCCTCCTCGGACGGCTCCTCCGCCTGCGCGGACAGAACCTGCAGGACGACCGCGTCCCCGTCGACCGCCAGCGAGACACCCGACGGCAGCGTGATGTCCTTGGCCAGAACCGAGGCACCGGACTCAAGACCCTCGACGGAAACCGTCACGGACTCGGGGATGTGCGTGGCCTCCGCCTCCACCGGCAGCGCGTTCAGCACGTGCTCCAGCAGGTTGCCACCCGGAGCCAGCTCACCCTCGGTGTGCACCGGGATCTCGACGTTGACCTTCTCGCCACGCTTCACCAGCAGCAGGTCGACGTGCTCCAGGAAACCCTTGATCGGGTCACGCTGCACGGACTTCGGAATCGCCAGCTCGTTGCTCTTGCCGTCGATCGACAGCGAGATCAGAACGTTCGGCGTACGCAGCGCCATCAGCAGCTCGTGACCCGGCAGCGTCAGGTGCAGCGGGTCCGAACCGTGGCCGTACAGCACACCCGGAACCTTGCTGTCACGGCGGATACGACGCGCGGCACCCTTACCGAACTCGGTACGCGTCTCGGCGGCGAGCTTCACCTCGGACATGATCACTCCTCGTAGTACTCAGGAATCGGTCGTGGGTCACCCGGCCACGAACGGCCTGCTACGAAGAGCGCGTCGATAACGGACAGCCGCACAAGCCCCTTACGAAGCGGTACGGCCTCCCTCGCCGAGCAACTGCAGCAGTCTACTCGGAGAGGGAGGCCGCACCCAAAAGGATCTTCGAAGGCCCCTGAAGGACCTTGCTGGGAAGACCTACTGCTCGTCGAACAGGCTCGTCACCGAACCGTCCTCGAACACCTCACGCACCGCACTCGCGATCGTCGGCGCGATCGACAGCACCTTGATCTTGTCCAACTCCAGCTCACCCGGAGTCGGCAGCGTGTTCGTGAACACGAACTCACTCACCTTGGAGTTCTTCAGACGGTCCGCCGCCGGACCCGACAGCACACCATGCGTCGCCGTCACGATCACGTCCTCGGCACCATGCGAGTACAGCGCCTCCGCCGCCGCGCAGATCGTGCCACCCGTGTCGATCATGTCGTCCACCAGCACACAGACACGACCCCGCACATCACCGACCACCTCATGCACGGTGACCTGGTTCGCCACGTCCTTGTCACGCCGCTTGTGCACGATCGCCAGCGGCGCGCCCAGCCGGTCGCAGTACCGGTCGGCGACCCGTACACGACCCGCGTCCGGCGAGACCACCGTCAGCTTCGTACGGTCCACCTTGCCGCCCACATAGTCCGCCAGCAGCGGCAGCGCGAACAGATGATCCACCGGACCGTCGAAGAAACCCTGGATCTGGTCCGTGTGCAGATCCACCGTGAGAATCCGGTCCGCACCCGCCGTCTTCATCAGATCCGCGATCAGACGCGCCGAGATCGGTTCACGTCCCCGGTGCTTCTTGTCCTGACGGGCGTAACCGTAGAACGGCACGATCACCGTGATGCTCCGCGCGGACGCCCGCTTCAGAGCATCGATCATGATCAACTGCTCCATGATCCACTTGTTGATCGGAGCCGTGTGGCTCTGCATCAGGAAACAGTCCGCACCACGCGCCGACTCCTGATAACGGATATAGATCTCGCCGTTCGCGAAGTCGAAGGCCTTCGTCGGAACAACCCCGACACCCAGCTGGTGGGCGACCTCCTCGGCAAGCTCGGGGTGGGCGCGGCCGGAGAAGAACATCAACTTCTTCTCCCCGGTCGTCTTGATCCCGGTCACAGCACTGTCTCCTCAGAGGTGTCTCAGCTGGGCATGAGAGGTCGTCTCAGCTGGGGGGTGCGGGTGTGTGCACGTATCACGGTACGCCGTGCCCGACCCACCCGTTTCCGGTCAGCTCGCCTCTTCGCCCTGGCGAGAGGCCGCCTCGGCCGCCCTCGCCGCCGCACTCCCCGGACGCTTACGAGCCACCCAACCCTCGATATTCCGCTGCTGACCACGGGCCACGGCCAGCGAACCGGGCGGTACGTCCTTCGTGATCACCGACCCCGCCGCGGTGTACGCACCATCCCCCACCGTGACAGGCGCCACAAACATGTTGTCCGAACCCGTCTTACAGTGCGAGCCGACGGTGGTGTGGTGCTTGCTCTCCCCGTCGTAGTTCACGAACACACTCGCCGCGCCGATGTTCGTGTAGTCCCCGATCGTCGCGTCACCGACGTAGGAGAGATGCGGGATCTTCGTCCCCTCACCGATGGAGGCGTTCTTCGTCTCCACGTACGTACCGATCTTGGACTTCACACCGAGGCGACTACCGGGGCGCAGATACGCGAACGGGCCGACGGAGGCCTGCGGACCGACCTCTGCACGGTCGGCGACCGTGTTGTCGACGCGGGCACCCGCTCCGACCCGGGTGTCCGTGAGCCGCGAGTTGGGCCCCACCTCGGCGCCCTCGCCGATGTGCGTGGAGCCGTGCAGCTGCGTCCCCGGGTGCACGACCGCGTCCTGCTCGAACGTCACGGTCACATCGACCCAGGTGGTGGCGGGATCGATCACGGTGACACCCGCGAGCATGGCCTCCGTCAGCAGCCGGTCGTTGAGGATCCGCCGCGCCTGGGAGAGCTGCACCCGGTTGTTGATGCCGGCGATCTCACGGTGGTCGCCCGCGACCGAGGCGCCCACGCGATGACCCGCCTCACGCAGGATGCCGAGCACGTCGGTGAGGTACTCCTCGCCCTGGCTGTTGTCGGTACGCACCTTGCCCAGGGCGTCGGCGAGCAGCTGCCCGTCGAAGGCGAAGACACCGGAGTTGATCTCCCGGATCGCGCGCTGGGACTCGGTGGCGTCCTTGTGCTCCACGATCGCCGTGACGGCACCGCTGATTCCGTCGCGCACGATCCGCCCGTACCCGGTCGCGTCCGGGACCTCGGCGGTCAGCACCGTGACGGCGTTGCCGTCGGCGGAGTGGGTCGCGGCGAGGGCCTTCAGCGTCTGTGCGGTCAGCAGGGGCGTGTCCCCGCAGACGACGACCACGGTCCCGTCGACACCGCCGCCGAGCTCCTCCAGACCCATCCGTACGGCATGCCCGGTCCCGTTCTGCTCCGCCTGTACGGCCGTCCGCACACCGGGGTCGATCTCGGCGAGGTGCGCGCTCACCTTCTCGCGGGCGTGCCCCACCACGACGACCAGGTTCTCCGGCTCCAGCTCGCGCGCGGCGGCGAGTACGTGACCGACGAGAGAACGGCCACAGAGGCTGTGCAGGACCTTGGGTGTGGCCGACTTCATACGGGTGCCCTCACCCGCTGCGAGTACGACGACGGCTGCCGGGCGGTTGGCGCTCACGGGTGTGCCCTTCGGCTTCGGATGTGTGGGGGGTGGACATCCGCAGGATACCGGGGGGTTGTGGGGGTGAAATGGGAACGGGCCCTGACGGGGCTGCGTGGCCTGTCAGGACCCGAACTGAGGAGTCGCGTGCTGTGGCTCCCGGGGAAGGAATCGAACCCTCATTCAAGAGACCAAAACTCTTTGTCCTACCATTAGACGACCCGGGATGGTATGGGCACTATGTCCGATTTCCTAGATCGGAGTCAGGTGCAGCCCCTACTATGCCGTACCAGGCGCCTTCCATGCGACGGTATGGGTCGGCGCCCTGTCGGACGTGGATCGCGAGGCAGCCGGGGTGGCTGTCGTTGGAGTTCTCGCGCACGGTTCGCGGGTTGTGCTTCTCAAGGGTCGCCCTGCTGAAGGCCGGTACGTCAACGCCCACCACGTCGGCCCAGTACTGCCCTGTAGATGTGCCATGGGCATACCGTCTGGGCGGAATGAGAGGTTCCGTGGTCGAACGACGAGCGATTCAGCAGTTCGAGGGATTCCGGTGCGTTTCGCTTCTGTTCGATTGCGGGGCGTGGTGTACGCCGGTAAGGGAAACTCGCCGGAAAAGCGATGGGTCGCGCCCGTAGGCTGGAGGCATGACCACGACGGGGGAAGACCGTATCGAGGCCGGGACCAGGGCCGGGCCGTGGTGGTGGAGGCGCTGGCGCGGGGCGGCGCTCGACGCGGGGCTCGCGCTGGTGTCCGCGGTGGAGTGCGGGGTGCAGGGGGAGGCGTTCGCGCGGGACGCGGGGCTGCCCGCGGCCGTGGGTGTGGCGTTCGGGGGGATCGCCGGGTCCATGTTGCTGGTGCGGCGGATGTGGCCCGTGGCGGTCGTGCTCGTCGCGATCGCGGTCATGCCCGCGGACATGGGCTATCTGATGAGCATGGTCGGGCTGTACACGCTGGCCGCGTCGGAGGCGCCTCGGCGGATCATCGGGGCGCTGTCGGCGATGGCGTTCGTGGGTGTGCTGATTGTCGTGTACGTGCAGACCTCGCAGGGGGACATCGGGAGCGACGGGTCGCCGGTGGGGGCGGACTGGTTCCCGGCGTTCGCGTCGGTGACGATGGCGATAGGAGTGACCGCGCCGCCGGTTCTGCTCGGCTTGTACGTGGGGGCGCGGCGGCGGCTCATGGAGAGTCTGCGGGAGCGGGCGGACTCGTTGGAGCGGGAGTTGCAGCTCCTGGCCGAGCGCGCCGAGGAGCGTGCGGAGTGGGCTCGGGGTGAGGAGCGGACGCGGATCGCCCGGGAGATGCATGACGTGGTGGCGCACCGGGTGTCGTTGATGGTGGTGCATGCGGCGGCGTTGCAGGCGGTTGCCCGGAAGGATCCTGAGAAGGCTGTGAAGAACGCGGCGCTCGTGGGTGACATGGGGCGGCAGGCGTTGACGGAGTTGCGGGAGATGTTGGGGG
>NZ_VJZE01000408.1 GCF_009377205.1 Streptomyces phyllanthi | reverse complement strand
CCCAGGGCCGCCACCGGGGCGGGCTCGTGCTCCGCCGCACCCGGCAGGGGTTCGAGCTCCAGGGCGGCCGGCGTGCCCCCGGCCCCTACGCCCTCCTCGTGGACGGCTTCCTCCCGTACGGCCTCCCCTACGTACTCCTGCCGTGCGGGCACCGGCTCCGGCTCCGGTTCCGGCGCCGGCTCGCTCCGGAGCGGTTCCGGGGGCTCCTCGTTCCCGAATCCGAACGGCTCCCTCTTGTCGTGCAGAGCTTCGTCGGCCGCCGCCCGCTCCCCCGCCTCCCGGCCGGAGCGCGTGCCGCGGGCGAAGGCGCCCATGATGCGGGCGTTCTCCTCGGGCGAGCGGGTGGGAGGTTCCTCGGCTTCCTCGGCGGCGGACGCGGCGGACGCGGACGGTACGGCGGACGGCTTAGCGGGCGTGCGACGGCGCCGCTTGGGCAGGCCGCCCGCCGTGGTGCCCTCGGCCCGCGCGGGGCGCGGGGCCGGCTCGGGCACGGTCACGCGCTCGGGCACGGGCACGGGCACGGGCACACGCTCGGGCTCCGGTGTGCGGGGCAGCACGGCCGGCGGCTCCTCGGCGGGGGCCTCCTCCTGTGTGAGCAGGGCGGACGGTACGAGCACCACGGCGCGGACACCGCCGTACGGCGAGCGCGTGTCCACGGAGACACTGAAGCCGTAACGCCGGGCGAGCACGCCGATGACGGCGAAGCCGAACTGGGGCGGGTCGTCGAGGCGGGTCACGTCCACCGCGCGCCGCCCGCTCAGCAGTTCGCCCGCGCGCTCGACCGCCTGTCCGTCCATACCGACGCCGGCGTCGTCGACGATCACACACGCGCCGTTGTGTACCGGCTGGACGGTGACCTCGACGGAGGCGTTGGGCTGCGAGTGGCGGGCCGCGTTGTCGAGCAGTTCGGCGACGGCGAGGACGACGGGTTCCACCGCGCGGCTCTCGATGGAGATCTCGATCTGGGAGTTGACGTGGACGCGCCGGTAGTCGCGGATCCGGGACGTCGCACCGCGGACGACCTCGACCAGCGGCGAGGTCGCGCGCCGGCGCCCGGGCCAGGAGCCGCACAGGACGGCGATGGCCTGGGCGCGGCGGCCGAACTGGGCGTTGGTGTGGTCGATCTCGAGCAGGTCGCGCAGCACATCGGGGCGGTCGTGCCGGTCCTGCATCTCGGAGATGGACAGCTGCTGTTCGTTGGCGAGGGCCTGGATGGAGCGCATGGACGCCTTGAGCGCCGCCTTCGCGGATTGGTCGGCGCGGGTCTGCGCGTGCTCCACGGCGCCGGACAGGCGGACCAGGACCTCGTCGAGGCCCTTCGCGAACTCCGTGTCGGCCAGCCGGGAGTCGAGCGGACCGGGTCCGGGGCCGGGCCCGGACCGGTGCGGGGCGTCCGCGAGGGCGGGCAGGCGGACCAGGACCAGATGGCGCAGCTCCTCGTCCCGGGCGCGCAGTCCGTCCGCGAGGTCCGCGTTCCGTGCGCGCTGGCGGCGGGTGATCCCGTGCTGACGCACCAGAAGCACGGCGGTGGCGATCAGGGCCGCGGCAAGGAGCCAGGTCACCGCCTCCGGTATCGGCTCGGTCATGAGGTCACAAGTCCTTACGTCACGTGCTCAGGTCGCCTTGTCCTCAAGTCGTCCGCCACGGGCGGGCATGAGTGGGAAGAGCGTTCGATGCTAGGCGTGCGACGGCGCGCGTACTTTCCGTGACGCGCAGGGAAGTTGTCGTGGGGCGCACAGGTGGTGCGTGTGGTGCGTGTGGCGCACAACGGCGCACAACAGCGATCGCGCACAGCACTCCACTCCGGCATATGCACTGACTGACGGCCTCCCCCTGTCCACCGGGGGCCACTAGGGTTTCCCGCAGTAACGGCCCGAGCTCGCGAACGGATGGTGACGCCCGGCCGTACAAGTAGGCATGTACGAAACCGTCGGGACCCGGGACTGCGAAGGGGAAGCGTTGCCCGCGGGAAGCTACACCGTCGAGTCGCGGACCACACGAGGGGTGGATCCGCTCGAGCGGGCCGACTTCTGGAGCGAGCACATCGGGACGTACCAGTCCCGGATGGGCTTCAGATACGCCCGGCCCGACAACTTCCGTGGCGAGACCGTCCGCCAGCGCACCGGGACCTACCAGCTCGTCAAGTACGCCTCGGACGCCATCGAGTACAGCCGGACCCCCCGTCAGGTGCGGCAGGACCCGGACGAGGACTACCGTCTGCTGCTTCCGGTGCGCGGGGAGATCGTGCTGCGCCAGGACGGCCAGGAGGCCAGGCTCACCCCGGGGACCGGCACGCTGGTCACGTTCGGGGAGCCCTTCCTGTGCCTGCAGAACGCGGACACGCAGGCGTTCATCCTGACCATCCCGGCCCACGAGGTCAACGGCCCGCTGAACCGCAGGTCACCGGTGGCGGCCGGTCTCGATCTGACCCGGGGCCTGGGCCGGATCGTGAACTCCATGCTGAACGACCTGTACGAGGAGCGAGACCACCTCAGCGACCCGCAGTTCGACGCCGTCTCCGACCGCGTCGTCGAACTGGTCTGCATGCTCGCCGCGGGCGACGACCGCCCCGACTCGCCCGGTCATCTGGGCGAGGTCGAGGCGATGGTCCGCCGCCATGTACGCGAGCACGCCTCCGACCCGGGCCTCACGGGTACGTCGATGGCGCGCGCCCTGGGCTGGTCGCTGCGCCAGATACAACTCGCCCTCCAGCGCGCGGGCACCACGCCCCGCGAGCTGATCCGCGAGGAGCGGCTCCGCCTGGTCCGTGACCGCCTCCGGTGCGCGGAGTGCGAGCACATGACGATCACGGATCTGGCCCATGCCTCGGGCTTCTCCTCGGCGAGCACCCTGAGCACGGCGTTCCGCCAGCGCTTCGGCGTGAGTCCCCGCGAGATGCGCCACCGCTCCCGCTGACATGCCCGACCCGGGGCCACCGCCCATCCGTGCCCGGGCCGCACGCCCGGCCGCACCCCGAAAGCGGTTCCGCTTACCCTGGCTCGCATCCCGGCCATCGAGGCCGGATCCGACCAGGTCCACTCCAGCCGCGCATACTCCTCAACCCGAGCACCCGAGCACCCGAGCACCCGTGAACCAGTGCACCCGTGGACCAGCGCACCCGTGGACCAGCGCACGCGCTCCCTACATCCGCGCCCCCGGGAACGCCCCGGAGACACCAGCGGAGCCGAGTCGCTCGAAGCGCTCCTGGACGTTGGCCGCGAACGCCTGCTGCTCATGGCCGGGGTAGGCCTGACCTGTGATGTTCATGGCCACGGTCAGGACACCGCTGATGGGCGAGCCGGGCGAGGTGCGCACCGGGGTGCACAGGAAGCTGAACTCCTGGGGCTGCGGGAAGTCGTAGGTGGTGATCTGCGCCCGGCCGAGCGTGGCGGCGTGTCCCGTGTGGAAGGCCTCGTCCATCGCGTTGAAGACCCCGATGGACTCGAGGCCGGGCAGCGCCAGCCGGCCCGGGCTGAACTGCGGGACCATACCGAAGGCCTGACCCTGCTTGCCGTTGGCGTACCGCAGCAGATGGTTCGGGCCCTCGGTGAGCATGATGGGGAAGGGGGCGCCGTCGAACACCGCGAACAGTTCCTGCTGCTGGGCGAGCAGGCTGTCGCGCAGCTTGAAGTCCGCGAGCAGGGTCTCGGTGAGCTCCTGCATGTGCTCGCGGATCTTGCGGTCCCAGACCCGGGGCTTGAAGTCGGCGACGCACACGGTGCCGAGGATCATGCCGGTGTTGTCACGCAGCGGGGTGCCCAGGTAGGAGCGCACACCCATGTCGTTGACCAGCGGGTTTCCCTTGAAGCGCGGGTAGTCGAAGACATCGTCCAGGGCGAGTTGGGACCCCTGAGCCACCACGTGGGGACAGAAACCGTAGTCGTTGGGGGCCTCACGCGCGATGTCACTGAGGTCGAAGACGATGCCGCCGCTGTCGGGGTCCGGCTTGTCGTCGGGCGACGCCGTGGGCACGTACATGCCGCGGAACATCTGCCGCTCGTCGTTGATGAAGTTCACCATGGCCAGCGGAGTCTGGGTGAAGCTGGCCGCGAGCCGGGCCACACGGTCGAAGGTGGCTTCCGCCTCGACGCTGTTGAGGCCGAGAACCTGCAGTCGCAGCTTGCGCTGCTCGCCGGCATGGCGCGCCTGGTCGGATGTGGTCAGGGGATCCATGAGGTCAGATGAAAGCAGAATATCGGACTCCGCGGATCACCCCGTCCGTTAAATTCCGTCGCGCTCTGCTCATCGTCAACGCTCCGGCGGTCACCGTGACTTGGTATCCGGACACTCACGGGTCCCTCACGGGACGCTCACGGGACACTCGCGGCCCCGGCGACCACCCCACCCCCCGGCAGGTCATGCTCATGCCCAATCTAGAAGTCTGTCCAAATATTTACGGGTTTCAACCTCGGCCGATCACTTCCCGCCAATCCTTGAGCGCGAAACGAGCGGAAACGATTTTGCGTACGACAATCGTCCGGTGGGCCGGTTTTCGACGATCGCTCGTACGGTGCACGGGGGAGAGAGGGCTTGGGTCGGTGGGTCAACTGCGGTTCGAGCAGCGGGCACAGCGACGCCAGTGTGGGCTGGAACACTCTGGCGCCTCAGGCGGTTTCGCGCCAAGATCCACTCAGTGCACAGTGCCACGGTGCACGATCCGGAGCGGTCGGCCACCGTTCCGCTTAGCCGCTCCGGTCGGCCGTTCCGGCGAGAGCGGAAGCGGCGCGACCGGCTGAACGTTTGAGACCCCCGGTACGACGGTGTCCGGGAGCTCACTCCACACTCGTAACCCTGTTCCCATCCGCTTCGCCGTCGGCATCCCCTGCGGCGGAGCGGACGTCAAGCGCGCCAGCACACACGTTCATCGACGAGGCACCGAAGGAGAGTTCCGTTGAAGAGGTCGGACGTGGACGCACGGTCAGTGGCAGTGATCGGTATGGCCTGCCGGCTCCCGGGCGCGTCCGGGGCCGATGAACTGTGGGCCCTGCTGCGCAGAGGTGCCGACGCCACGAGCGAGACGCCGCCCGAACGTTACGACGTCGACGCCCTGTACGACCCCCGTCCCGGCCCCGGCAGGCTGGCCAGCCGGCGCGCGGGATACGTGGACGTCGCCGACTTCGACGCCGAGTTCTTCGGGATGTCCACCACCGAGGCGGTCGAACTCGACCCACAGCAGCGGCTGCTGCTGATGACCGCGTGGGAGGCGCTGGAGGACGCGGGCCAGCGGCCCGACCTGCTGGCCGGCAGCCGTGCCGGGGTCTTCGTGGGCAACGCCCGCGCCGACTACCTGGAACTGGCGCTCCGTCAGGGCTCCGACGGGGTGACGGCCGCCCAGCTCCACAACTTCCGCTCGCTGCTGTCCGCCCGCCTGTCGCACTTCTTCGATCTGCGCGGGCCCAGTGTTGTCGTGGACACGGCGTGCTCCTCGTCGCTGACCGCCGTGCACCAGGCCGTGCAGAGCCTCAGGGCTGGGGAGTCCCCCTTGGCGCTCGTGGCCGGGGTGAACCTCACGCTGCGCCCCGACGAGGGCATGGTGATGACCGCGGCCGGAGGGATGTCCGCCGACGGCCGTGTCCGGTTCGGGGACGCGAGCGCCGACGGGCACGCGCCCAGTGACGCGGTCGGCGTCGTCGTACTGAAGCCGCTTACGGCCGCGCTCGCCGACGGGGACCGCATACGCGCCGTCATCCAGGGCAGCGCCGTCGGCAACGACGGCCACACCAGCCGCTCGGTGCTCAACGCCTCGCTCACCGGGCAGCTGGAGGTGCTGCGCTGGGCGTACGAGGACGCCGGGGTGAACCCCGCGGAGGTGGACTTCGTGGAGGCGCACGGGTCCGGCTCCCCCGCCTTCGACCCGCTGGAGCTCAGCGCGCTGGGCGAGGTGCTGGGCCGGGGACGGCCCGCCGGGCGACCGTTGCTGGTCGGTTCGGTGAAGACGAACATCGGGCACGCGGAGGCCGCTGGCGGCCTGGCCGGGCTGGTCAAGACGGTGCTGTGCCTGGAGCACGGGCAGATACCGGCCAGCCTCCACCTGGACACCCCGAACCCCGAGGTCCCGTGGGACCAGCTGCCGCTGGAGGTGCCGAGGACACCGCGGATCCTGCCCGACCGGGGCCGCCCGGCCCTCGCGGGAGTCTCCGGCCAGGGCTCCTCCGCGCTCAACGCGCACGTGGTCGTACGCCAGGCCGGCCCGCCGAAGTCCCGTGTGAAGGACGAGAAACCCGGCAAGCCGCATGTGCTCGTGCTCTCCGCCCGCACACCCGACGCGCTCGACGCGCTGGCCCGCCGGTACGCCGACTACCTCTCCCCCGGCGGACCGGGCTTCGCGTACTCGGTGCGGGACATCTGCTTCAGCGCCGCCACCCGCCGGCAGCACCACCCGCACCGGATGGCGGTCGTCGGCGCGTCCCACGACGAACTGGTCGCGGCGCTCACCGGAGCACCGGACGCGGGCGGCGACTGTGAGCTCGCCGACCACTACCGCGCGGGCAAGGACGTGGACTGGGACAAGGAGTTCAGGAAGGGCGGCAACTACGTCCCGCTGCCCCTCTATCCGTGGCAGACGCAACGGTACTGGCCGGGTGAGGAGCACTCCGGCGACGACGGCGACCTGACCGCCTGGGTCCTGCGCGAACACGCCCGCACCGGTTTCGACGACGGCTCCACCCTCACCGAGATCGGGATCGACTCCCTCGCGAAGCTGCGTATCGTCGTCGAGCTGACCAAGCGGTCCGGACACGAGATCGACCCCGAGGAGTTCGGCAGTCTGCGCACGGTCGGTGAACTCCGCGAATGGACCCGGGCGCTGGAGGCCGCGGCGCGATGAGCGATCCACGGAGACAGGCCACCGGGGACGGCACGAGCACCGCGCCGGACGGGGGCGCGACGCACCGGGGCGAGCGGGTGCGTCCCCCGACCCTCTACGCCTGGTTCGCCCGGTCCGCCGACGAGTTCGGGGACTCAGCCGTAGCTCTGGAGACCGGCGGTGAGCAACTCACCTACGCACAGCTGCGCGACCTCGCGGAGCGGATCGCGGGACGGATCACCAGGCAGCCGGCGGGGGCCGACGCCACGCCTCGGCGGGTCGGGCTGCTGGCCGGCCGGTCGGTGCTCGCGTACGCGGGGTACCTGGGGATCCTGCGGGCCGGCGCCACCGTCGTACCGCTCAATCCGGAGCACCCGCCCGGACGGACCGCGGACATCGTCCGGGCCGCGCGAGCGGACCTGGTCCTCGCCGAGGCGCCCCGAGCCGATCTGGAGGTTCCCCAACTCGTCCTGAACTCAGCCGAGTTGACGGAACTGGCCGCCGAGCCGCGCCCCGACCTGGAGTGCCCGCCGGTCGGTCCGGACGACCTCGCGTACATCATCTTCACGTCCGGCTCGACCGGTACGCCGAAGGGCGTGCCGATCACCCACCGGAACATCTCCGCCAATCTGGGCCACGTGGCCTCCCGGTACGGCATCGGTCCGGGCAGCCGTCTCTCGCAGACCTTCGAGCTCACCTTCGACGCCTCGGTGCACGACCTGTTCGTGGCCTGGGCCGGCGGCGGGACGCTGGTGGTACCCACCCGCGGTCAGCTGCTGTCCCCGGTGAAGACCATCAACGCCCTGCGGCTCACCCACTGGTTCTCGGTGCCGTCGCTGATCACCTTCGCCTCCCGGCTCGGCACCCTGAAGCCGGGCAGCACGCCCACCCTGAGGTGGAGCGTCTTCGGCGGGGAGCCCCTCACCCTGGCGGCGGCCCGCGAATGGGCCGCGGCCGCGCCGGACAGCGCCCTCGAAGTGCTGTACGGCCCGACCGAGCTCACCATCTCCTGCACGGGCTACCGCTTCCCGGCCGACCCGGCCGACTGGCCCGAGACCCCCAACGGGACGGCCCCGATCGGCAGCTGCTTCCCGGACCTGGACTTCCTGCTGCTGGACGAGGCCGGCGAGCAGTCCGACAGCGGCGAGCTGTGCATGCGCGGCCCCCAGCGCTTCCCCGGCTACCTCGACCCGGCCGACAACCCCGGCCGCTTCGTGGACCTCGACCCGACCGGCGAGCCGGCCGAGGGGCACTGGTACCGCACCGGAGACCGCGTCGCCCTGCGGGACGGCCAGCTGATCCACCTGGGCCGCACCGACCACCAGGTGAAGATCCGCGGTCACCGGATCGAGCTCGGTGAGATCGAGGCCATGCTGCGCGAGCAGGACGGCGTACGCGACGCGATCGTGCTCGCGGTGCCCGCCTCCGACGGCGAACCGGAGCTGGAGGCCGTGGTCTCCGGCACCGGCTGCGACCCCGACCGGCTGTTCGCCGGGCTGGGCGACCGGCTGCCGCCGTACATGCTGCCCCGCCGGATCTCCGTCCTCGACGTGCTGCCGCTCAACCCCAACGGCAAGATCGACCGTCGGGCCCTGCTCACGGAACTCTCCCGCTCCCGCTGAGCCCCGTACCCGTCGAACCCCCCACAC
>NZ_VJZE01000407.1 GCF_009377205.1 Streptomyces phyllanthi | reverse complement strand
ACCGCCCCCACGATGATCACCACCATGACCCTGATCCAGAACCACACCCCCGAGCACCGCCTGAACGAGGGCATGACCCTGGCGGTCACAGGCCTGCTGGCCGGCATCGCCTGCGGCTCGGCGACCGGCGGCTGGATCGCCGAGCACACCTCACCGACCACCGGGTTCGCAGTGCCGGTGGCGGCGGTGGTGAGCGCTTTGCTGATCACCGTGGGGCAGCTCGTGACCCGACGCGCCCGTACCGGTGCCGCCCGACGGAGCCGATCCCTTGGCAGCAGGGCGACGGCCGATTCCCGCAGGCCCCATTGACGCGCTCACGGCCCCCACATACCGTCCCCCGTCGAAGCGCTTCGACGTCACCCGGTGAAAGGGTTCGACCATGCCGTTCGTCACCCGGACGGTCACCGCGTGACGCCCTGATGCACCTACGCTCACCCGCGGCATCGCCGTCGGTGCGGTCAAGTAAGGGGTACGGGCTTGAAGTTCACCGACGGCTACTGGCTGCTGCGCGAAGGTGTCACCGCGGCTCATCCATGCCAGGTCCTCGACGTGACGGACGGGCCGGGCACGCTGGAGCTCCACGCGCCCACCCAGCCCATCCGCCACCGCGGCGACCTGCTGAAGGGACCGGTCGTGACGATCACCGCGCACGCGCCGCTGCCCGACGTCATCGGCGTCACGTTCACCCACTTCGAGGGGGAGGAGCCGCGCGGGCCCCGCTTCGAGGTCACGAGCGAGGAGTTCGCGGCCCAGACCTCGTACGACGACGAGCAGGCGACCCTCACCGCGGGCGCGCTCTCCGTCCGGGTCTCCCGCACCGGCCCCTGGCAGGTCGACTTCCTCGCCCACGGCCGCACCCTCACCACCAGCGGCCCCAAGGCCATGGGCATCATGCGCGACGCGACGGGCGCCCACTACCTGCGCGAGCAGCTGAACCTGGGCGTCGGCACCTCCGTGTACGGCCTGGGCGAGCGCTTCGGCCCCCTCGTCAAGAACGGCCAGGTCGTCGACATCTGGAACGCCGACGGCGGCACGGCGACCGAACAGGCGTACAAGAACGTGCCCTTCTACCTCACGGACGCGGGGTACGGCGTCTTCGTCGACCACCCCGGCAAGGTCTCCTTCGAGGTCGGCTCGGAGGCGGTGTCCCGGGTCCAGTTCAGCGTGGAGAGCCAGCAGCTCACGTACTACGTCATCTACGGCCCCACCCCGAAGGAGATCCTCCGCAAGTACACCGCGCTCACCGGCCGCCCGGCGCTCCCGCCCGCCTGGTCGTTCGGGCTGTGGCTGTCGACGTCCTTCACAACCTCCTACGACGAGGAGACGGTGACGTCCTTCATCGAGGGCATGCGGGAGCGCGAACTCCCCCTCTCGGTCTTCCACTTCGACTGCTTCTGGATGCGCGAGTTCCACTGGTGCGACTTCCGGTGGGACCCGCGGGTGTTCCCCGACCCGGAGGGCATGCTGGCCCGGCTCAAGTCGAAGGGCCTGCGGATCTGCGTGTGGATCAACCCGTACATCGCCCAGCGCTCACCGCTGTTCGCGGAGGGCAAGGCGCTCGGCCATCTGCTGCGCAGGCCCGACGGGAGCGTATGGCAGTGGGACCTGTGGCAGCCGGGCATGGCACTCGTCGACTTCACCAGCCCGGCCGCCCGCGACTGGTACGCGTCCAAGCTGGAGGCACTGCTCGCCCAGGGCGTCGACTGCTTCAAGACCGACTTCGGGGAACGCGTGCCGGTCGACGTGGCGTACGCGGACGGCTCCGACCCGGAGCGGATGCACAACTACTACACGTACCTCTACAACCGGACCGTCTTCGACGTACTGCGCAAGCACCGCGGCGAGGAGGAGGCCGTGGTCTTCGCCCGCTCGGCGACGGCCGGCAGCCAGCGGTTCCCCGTGCACTGGGGCGGCGACTGCGAGTCGACGTACGAGGCGATGGCCGAGTCACTGCGCGGAGGGCTGTCACTGGGGCTGTCGGGCTTCGGCTTCTGGAGCCACGACATCGGCGGCTTCGAGGGCACCCCGACCCCGGCCCTCTTCAAGCGGTGGATCGCCTTCGGACTCCTCTCCTCGCACAGCCGCCTGCACGGCTCCTCCTCCTACCGCGTGCCCTGGCTGTTCGACGACGAATCCGTGGACGTACTGCGCGAGTTCGCCCGGCTGAAGCTGCGCCTCATGCCGTACCTGTACGAGGCCGCGCGCACCGCCCACACGGAGGGCGTGCCGGTGATGCGGGCGATGGTGCTGGAGTTCCCCGACGACCCCGGGTGCGCGCACCTGGAGCGGCAGTACATGCTCGGGCCGGATCTGCTCGTGGCACCGGTCTTCAGCGACGAGGGCGACGTGACGTACTACGTGCCCGAGGGCACCTGGACGCACTTCGTGAGCGGGCGCACGGTGACCGGACCGCGCTGGGTGCGTGAGCGCCACGGCTTCACAAGCGTGCCGCTCCTCGTCCGGCCCGGCGCGGTGATCCCGGTGGGCGCGGTGGACGACCGGCCCGACTACGCGTACGCCGACGGGGTCACCCTGCGCGCGTACGGGCTGGAGCGCGGGGCCCAGGTGACGGTGCTCGTCGGGGACGTGACCTTCACGGTGGTCCGCGAGGGCGACACCCTGCGCGCCTCGTGCGGCGACCCGTCGGCGCCCTGGGGGCTGGCGTCGGGCGACCGCGAGGTGCGGGGGAAGACGGGGGCGGGCTTCCTGACGCTGGAACTGGAACGGGAAGTGGGTGCGGGTGATGGTAAAGATCACTGATGTGGCACGGCACGCCGGGGTCTCCCCCAGCACGGTCTCGTACACGCTCAGCGGCAAGCGCCCGATCTCGGCCGAGACCCGGGCACGTGTCGAGGAGTCCATCCGCGAGCTGGGCTACCGCCCGCACGCGGGCGCCCGGGCGCTGGCCGGCAGCAGGTCCAACGTGCTGGCGCTGGTGGTCCCGCTGCGGGCCGGGATCAACGTACCGGTGGTGATGCGGTTCGCGGTGTCGGTGGTGACGGCGGCCCGGGCGCACGACCAGGACGTCCTGCTGCTGACACAGGAGGAGGGCGAGGAGGGTCTGCGGCGGGTCGCGGACACGGCCCTGGTGGACGCGCTGATCGTGATGGACGTCCAGCTCCACGACCCCCGCCTGCCGCTGCTGCGGGCGCTCGACCTGCCGTCGGTGATGATCGGCTTCCCGGCCGAGCCCGCCGGACTGACCTGCATCGACCTCGACTTCAGGGCTGCGGGCGAGGTGTGCGTGGAGCATCTGGCGGCGCTGGGGCACCGGGTCGTGGCGCTGATCGGATCACCTCCGGAGGTGTACGTCCGTCAGACGGCCTTCGCGCAACGTGTCGTCCAGGGTTTCACGGAGGCGGCCGCCCGCAACGGGCTCAGATCCTCGGTCCACCCCTGCGAGGCCACACCCGCCGCCGCCCGCACGGTCGCCGAACAACTGCTGCGCGAACAGCCCGCGCTGACGGGTGTGGTGGTGCACAACGAGGCGGTCCTGGAACCCCTGATCGACGCCTTCGAGCAGCTCGGCCTGCGCGTCCCCGGCGACCTGTCCGTCACCGCCCTGTGCCCGGACGAACTCGCCGAGCACCTCCGCGTCCCCGTCACCTCGATCGCCATCCCGTCCACCGAGGTGGGCGAACGGGCCGTGGAACTCCTGACGAGGAAGCTGGCCGGCCTGCCCGTACCCGACACCACCCGGCTCCCGCCCCGGCTGACGGAACGGGCGAGTACCGCACGTCGCTCGCTCGCGTGACGAGTGGCCGGTGTGTGGTGCCGTCGGGGTGGGCGCTGTGCTGTACTTGGACGCAGGGAGGGTTCCCGCACTGGGCTGGTAAGTGCTTTACCCAGGCGGAGGCCCAATCTCAGCAGGAGCCCGTCGGATGTCCCCACCCTGTATGGGGATATCCGGCTACCTGCCGAGCCACCAGAGAAAAGGTGGGCCCCACATCGGAGCGGGTACTCCGAGCGGGGCCCAGGCTCAACAGGAGCCCGTCGGATGTCCCCACCTAGTATGGGGATATCCGGCTACCTGCTGAGCCACCAGAGCAGCCACCTCCTCGCGCGCTTCGCCGCCCGCTCCGGCAGGAGTCGGATCAGCCGCATGACGAGAGTCGGGTTCTGCTCCTCGTGACAGCCCATCTGAGGGCGTCCTCCCTTCGACGTGAGGCGGCCATCACCAGGTCCCGGGACCGCTCTCGTCGGGCCGGGCCCCGACGAGGCAGGGGCCCGGAATGAAGGGAGGACGCACCCATCGGGCACGTCACGAGGTAAGACTACAGGTTGAACTCACCCGCCGTGACGGGCACTTCACCCTCGGTACGCGGCAGGGCCCAGTTCGCTGGTCGTAGCGCACCACCCACGATGGCCCGGGATGTCCGGCCAGTCGCTGGGCGCCCCCAGACCCTCTCGAAGCGCGTCCGCCAGAGCCGTACCGCTCAAGGCCGAACCGCCACGGCACGACAAAGGCCCCGCCGCTCGAAAGCGACGGGGCCTTTGCTCACATGGGAGAGGAGGTCCGAGGACCCCCGATCGTGGAGATGGCGGGAATCGAACCCGCGTCCAACGGTGCGGAACCAGGGCTTCTCCGTGTGCAGTCCGCTGTGCTTTTCTCGGCCCCGGAGATCACGCGGACAAGTCTCCGACGGGCTCAGTCACTGTTTGATTTCCCTCTTCACCCCGTGACCGGGATCAAGGTTTAGTCCCCTAGCTGATGCCAGGATCCGGGTCGGGAACATCCCCGGGCTGACACTCCCTTTAGTAGAGAAGCTTGTCCTTACTGCCTAATCAGGCAGCGAGGGCGAGCTTGCTCTGGGAGAGATCGCTCTTGGAATTGGCGATTATTTTTTTCGGCCTGTGGTTTACGAGATCATGGCCGCTTCCTCGACACGCTTCCCCTGCTTCGACAGCCGCTGTCGAAACCGATCATCCCCATGTGTATTTTTCAAACAGCGCACCCACCGTGGGGTGCAGATGCCATCGTACGTGACCAACGCCCGACGATGCCACTGATATTCCCCGCGCCCCCGCCGGGGCGCAGGAGGCCCGCACTCAGGCCCGCTGCTGCCGCCGCACCGCGGACACCGCGCGCTCGGTCTCACGGCGGTCCTGCTTCTCGCGGAGCGTCTGCCGCTTGTCGTACTCCTTCTTGCCCTTGGCTAGCGCGATCTCGATCTTGGCGCGGCCGTCCTTGAAGTACAGCGCGAGGGGCACGATCGTGTGACCCGTCTCCTGGGACTTGGACTCCAGCTTGTCGATCTCCGCCCGGTGCAGCAGCAGCTTGCGCTTGCGGCGGGCGCTGTGGTTGGTCCAGGTGCCCTGGCTGTACTCCGGCACGTGCACGTTGTGCAGCCACGCCTCGTGGCCGTCCAGCTGCACGAAGCCGTCGACGAGCGAGGCCCGCCCCTGACGCAGCGACTTGACCTCGGTCCCCGTGAGGACCAGCCCGGCCTCGTAGGTGTCGATGATCAGGTAGTCGTGCCGCGCCTTCTTGTTCTGCGCGATCAGCTTGCGCCCTTTTTCCTTAGCCATAGTGCTGGCCATTTTGGCACTACGGAGGGGGTGAGCGGAAAGTCGATTACGCGGACCGCGGGGCATGGTCGCCGCGAGGAGGCCACGGGCCGCTATGAAGGGTCCCCGAGTCCGCTCAGGACCGTCTCCGCCCGCTCCAGGACGCCCTCGTCGGCCTCCAGGTCGGGGGTGATGCCCCGGCCGTCGACACCGCGACCGGAGGGGGTGCGGTAGTGGCCGACGGTCAGCTCGGCGACGGAGCCGTCGGGGAGGCGGCTCGGCATCTGGACCGAGCCCTTGCCGAAGGTGCGGGTGCCCACGACGACCGCGCGGCCGCGGTCCTGAAGAGCGCCGGTGAGCAGTTCGGCCGCGCTCATCGTGCCGCCGTCGACGAGTGCGACCAGGGGTCTCGTGGTGTCGCCGCCGAGGTCGGCGTGCAGGGCGCGCTGGTCGCCGTTGACGTCGTACGTGGCGACGAGGCCCCCGTCGAGGAACGCGGAGGCGGCGGTGACGGCCTCGGCGACCAGTCCGCCGGAGTTGCCGCGCAGGTCGAGGACGATCCCGGTACCGGCGGGCGCCCGCTCCACGGCGGCGCCCACGCGCTCGCCCGACCCCTTGGTGAACGCGGCGACCTTGATGACGGTGACCCTGTCGGTGAGTCTGCGGACGGTCACGGAGTCCGTGGAGAGGCGGGCCCTTCGCAGGGTCTCGTTCCACACGTGATCGCCGCGCTGCAGTCCCAGGGAGACCGTCGTGCCGACGGGGGCGTCCTCGGCGTCACCGCGCAGTAACGACACGACCTCGGTGACGGGCCGGCCGTCGGCGCTCCTGCCGTCGATACTGCGCAGGCGGTCGCCCTCGCGGATCCCGGCGTCGTCGGCGGGCGAGCCCTCCCGGACGCGGGCGACCTCGATCCGGCCGTCCGCCTCGCGCCGGGCCCACAGACCCACGCCGGTGTACGCACCGTCGAGGGCCTCCTCGAACTCCTCGTACTCGCCCCGGGAGTACACCGCGCCCCAGCGGTCACCGCTGCGGCTGACGGCTCGCTCGGCGGCCTCCACGGGGGACTTGCCGTCGGCCATGGCCTCCGCGGCGGCCTCGGCGACGTCCTCGTGGCTGCCCGCGGGCGTGGAACGCGAGGTGGCGGCGGACTCGCGGTCCTGGCCGCCCTGCCCCGCGGAGGCGCCGAACGAGCCGGTCGCGGCGCCCGCCGCGAGGACGCCCGCGAAGACGAATGTCAGGGCCGCCCCGCGGCGGAGGCGGCGGGGCCTGCAGAACAGGTCTTGACCTGACATGCCGGTGAGTCTAGGCGAACCCTTGACGGCGTACCCCTGGTTGGCGGGACGGCCCCGTTGGGCGTGCGTCACACCTTGAGGTACTTGCGCAACGCGAAGAAAGCGGCCAGCGCGGGCATCAGGAAGCTCGCCGCGAGGATGAGCGGCAGCTTGGTGAGTACGGCGTCCCAGCCCACGAAGTTGATGAGTTGGAGCTTCTCCGACAGGGCCACGCCGTTGTCGATCACGAAGTACTGCCCGGCCACGAGGAACGCGCACGCGATGGTGCCGCCGATCAGCCCGGCGACGGCGGCCTCCATGATGAACGGCGCCTGGATGTAGAAGCCGGAGGCGCCCACCAGCCGCATGATCCCGGTCTCACGCCGACGGCTGAACGCCGAGACGCGCACCGTGTTGACGATCAGCAGCAGCGCCACGACCAGCATGACGAACATCACGCCGCGCGCCGCCCAGTTGAGATACCCGAGAAGCGTGAACAGATTGTCCAGGATGCCCTTTTGGTCCTGCACGGACTGCACACCGGCCCGGCCGTTGAAGGCACTCGCGATGACCTGGTACTTCTCCGGGTTCTTCAGCTTGATGCGGTACGACTCCTGCATCTGGTCGGGGGTGAGGCTGCTGGCCAGCGGGGAGTCGCCGAACTGCTCCTTGTAGTGCTTGTACGCCTGGTCCTGCGACTCGTACAGCACGTTGTCGACGACCGACATCTTGTCGAGGTCGGTCTTGATCTGTTCCTTCTGCTCGGTGGTGACGGCGCCCTTGGCGCAGTTGGGGTCGGACTCCGCGTCGCTCTTGTTGCAGAGGAAGATCGAGACGTTGACCTTGTCGTACCAGTAGCCCTTCATCTGGTTGACCTGGTCGCTCATCAGGAGCGAGCCACCGAACAGGGCCAGGGAGAGGCCGACGGAGACGATGACGGCGAAGGTCATCGTCAGGTTGCGGCGGAGACCGACACCGATCTCCGAGAGAACGAACTGCGCGCGCATGGCGTCTTCCTGGAGCCTTTCCGTGGACGGGGGTCAGTGCTGGTAGCCGTAGACGCCGCGCGCCTGGTCGCGGACGAGACGGCCCTTCTCCAGCTCGATGACGCGCTTGCGCATCTGGTCCACGATGTTCTGGTCGTGGGTCGCCATCACCACGGTCGTACCGGTCCGGTTGATCCGGTCGAGCAGCTTCATGATGCCGACGGAGGTCTGGGGGTCGAGGTTGCCGGTGGGTTCGTCGGCGATGAGGAGCTTGGGCCGGTTGACGAAGGCGCGCGCGATGGCCACGCGCTGCTGTTCACCACCGGACAACTCTCCGGGCATCCGGTCCTCCTTGCCGCCGAGCCCGACGAGGTCGAGCACCTGCGGCACGGACTTGCGGATCTCGCCGCGCGACTTGCCGATGACCTCCTGCGCGAACGCGACGTTCTCGCCGACCGTCTTGTTCGGCAGCAGCCGGAAGTCCTGGAACACGGTGCCCAGCTGGCGGCGCATCTGCGGCACCTTCCAGTTGGACAGCCGCGCGAGGTCCTTGCCCAGGACGTGCACCTGACCGTGACTGGCCCGCTCCTCGCGCAGGATCAGCCGCAGGAAGGTGGACTTTCCGGAGCCGGAGGACCCCACGAGGAACACGAACTCGCCCTTCTCGACCTCCAGGGAGACATCTCTGAGGGCGGGGCGGGTCTGCTTGGGGT
>NZ_VJZE01000406.1 GCF_009377205.1 Streptomyces phyllanthi | reverse complement strand
GGTCAGCGTGACGGCGCGGGCGGGGGCGGCGGTGGCCGCGCTCTCGCCGTGGCCCACGGTGAGCACGAGCGCGGACGGGGCGTAGAGCCCGGCGGCAGCGCCCCCGGGGGAGGCGAGGGCGGAGCCCGCGAGGGGTCCGCAGACGGCGGTGGCCGCCACAGTGAGGGTCGCTGCCCAGCGCGCGGTGTTCGGCATGGTGTGCATCTCTCCGCTCGGTCGGAATGCCGGGCCGCCCGCGGACGGGGTACGTACGCGTCGGGCGGTCCGGGCGGGTGCCGGATCGGCGAGCGCGAGTCTGCCGAGTCCGGCACGGAAAGGCACATCGACCCCACACGTTTCGGTAACTTTCAGTATTGAATCAGTGGCGTGATGTTACGGAAGTCGAATGAGCGCGCCCCTCAACTGAGCGGTCCTTGATCGCTTGAGGCGTCCACCTGGCCGGATCCGCATGGCTCGGCAATCGGCCTGAAACGTTCCGTTTTCCGTCCTGGGCGAACCCTCACCTGGACCTCTTGCGTTCCTTTCCTTGCGGAGTAATCGTCATTACATGATTACAGCAGAGCAGCACGAGAAACTGCGCGGCTGGTTCTCCGGCCGCCTTCCGGACGATCTCTTCGAGAGCCTCGCGGCGGTGACGGTGGACCGGGAGGAGATCACCGTCATCGGCCGCATCCCCGAGCCGCGCCTCACCGAGGGGGCCTCTGCCGCCGAGAAGGAGGCGGCCGTACGGGCCCGTGTCCAGGAGTTCCGCGAGCGCACCCGCGAGGACCGCATGGCGGTGGCGCGCGAGGCCGAGCACCGGTTCGGCAGAAAGGTCTCCTGGGGCGTGGAGTGCGCGGGCGAGCGTGCCCTGTTCACGCATGTCGCGGCCCCCGTGATGACCCGGCTGCGCCAGCCGGAGCGCCAGGTCCTGGACACACTCGTCGCGGCCGGCGTCGCCCGCAGCCGCAGCGACGCCCTCGCCTGGTGCGTCCGCCTGGTCCAGCGCCACACCGACGACTGGCTCACCGAGCTGCGGGAGTCGCTGGAGCACGTACGGCGGGTGCGGGCGCAGGGGCCGGACAGGGAGGAGGAGACGCCGTCGCGGAACGAGTCGTCCGAGGAGGGGTGAACCACGGGCCGGAGAGGAGCACGGCACGGCAGTGGACGGCCCGCCGTCCGGTCGCCAGGATCGTCCGCGTACAGGCGCGATCTTCAACGGTCTTGGGGACGAGAGGCGGGACGTACCGATGGCGAAGCACTGGGCCGACTTCCAGTACGAGATCTATCTCAACGGTCTGACGGGCGCCGTGCCACGGCTGCCCACCGATCTGTCCCGGCTGGAGGAGCTCGTCGAGCGGCGGCTCGGGCCCGGCCCGGTCGGCTACGTGGCGGGCAGTGCGGGCGACGGCAGCACGGCCCGCGCCAACCGGGCCGCCCTGGAACGGCGCGCGATCGTGCCGCGGATGCTGCGCGACGTGCGGGAACGGGACCTGTCGGTCGAGGTGCTGGGCCGTGCGCTGCCCGCTCCCCTGGCGCTGGCCCCGGTGGGCGTCCTGTCGATCACGCACCCGGACGCGGAGCCCGCTGCCGCCCGCGCCGCCGCCGCGCAGGGCGTGCCGTACGTGCTGTCCTCGGCCTCCAGCACGCCCATGGAGGAGGTCGCGGAGGCGATGGGCGAAGCGGAGCGCTGGTTCCAGCTGTACTGGTCGAAGGACCAGGAGGTCACCCGGAGTTTCCTGGACCGGGCGAAGGCCGCCGGGTACTCCGTGCTGGTCGTCACCCTCGACACGCCGCTGCTCGCCTGGCGGCCGCGCGACCTCGACCAGGCGTACCTGCCGTTCCTGCACGGTGTCGGCACGGCGAACTACTTCTCCGACCCGGTCTTCCAGGCGGGTCTGGCCAAGCCGGTGCACGAGGACCCCGACGCGGCCGTACTGCGCTTCGTGAGCCTGTTCGCGGACCCCGGCAAGACCTGGCCGGATCTGGGGTTCCTGCGGGACAACTGGGACGGGCCGATCGTCCTGAAGGGCGTCCTGCACCCGGACGACGCCCGGCTCGCCCTCGACGCCGGGATGGACGGGGTGGTGGTCTCCAACCACGGCGGCCGTCAGGTGGCCGGATCGGTCGCGGCGGCCGACGCGCTGCCGCGGGTGGCCGAGGCCGTGGGCGACCGGATGACCGTGCTCTTCGACAGCGGTGTCCGCACGGGCGACGACATGTTCAAGGCGCTCGCGCTGGGCGCCGAGGCCGTGCTCGTGGGGCGCCCGTACGTGTACGGGCTCGCCCTCGACGGGCAGGCGGGCGTGGAGCATGTGATCCGCTGCCTGCTCGCGGAGTTCGACCTGACGCTCGCGCTGTCCGGGCACGCCCGGCCCGGGACGGTCGGCGCGGGGGACCTCGTGGAGGGGTGAGCGGCGGGGGCGCCCTGGCCGTGAGCGGCCGGGGCGCCCCGCCCGCGCGTCAGGCCAACAGGTCGCTTCCGGGAAGGGTGAGGGGAAGTGACGTGGTCAGCGGCAGAGAGGGAACGTTGCTCGTGTCATCACCATCGGGAACCGAGCCGCCGGCCTCCAGGTCGGTGTCGTCGGTGACGGACCGGACAGCGCCCTCCTCGGCCTTCTCGTAGCTCTCCGGCGAAGCGGCCGGGGCCGGGTCGCCCGTCCGCTCCCGCTCGGGTGCCCCGTCGGCGAGGGGCGTGCCCGTGGCCGCGGGGTCGGTCGAGGGCGCGCCGGAGCCGGCGATCGACAGCGACTCGGGAGTGGCCGACACGCCGTCGGTCACCCAGCGCTGCGTGTCCGAGCCGTCCCGTGCCTTCACCACGATGTCCGCCTTGGCCTCCCTGCCGGTGGGCGCGACCGCGAGCTCCTCCTCCCAGCGGGGCAGCAACTCACCCTGCACGGTCAGGTCGTAGCGCACGTCGTCGGCGCGGTCGGACTTCCGGGTGACGCACTTGCCGAGGATGACGACCCCGGCGTCCACGTGCGAGTCCAGGCACAGCTCGGGGTTGGCGACGCTGCGCAGCTGGCCGTCCTCCTCGTACGACCACTTCTGGGTCCAGGCGGAGGAGCACACCGCGAGCTCGGTCGTGGCGCCGTTCTCCGCCTTGCCGCCGCGGATGTCGAGGCACAGGTCGGCGGCGAGGTTGCGCAGCCGCGTCTCGTCGGGTGCCGTGGGCATCCCGGCCGAGTTGGGGGGCGCGGAAGACGTGGGCGCGGGCGTGTCCCCGGGGTCGGCCGCGGTGCTGCGGTCGCCGGTGGCGCTGGTCGACGCGGCGGGGTCGGCGCCGGTGCCGTCGTCCGAGAGCAGGGCGATGGAGAGGACGAGCGCGACCAGGGCGCCCGAGGCGGCCCCGACACCGGTCAGCAGGGTCCTGCCGCCCCGCGGCCCCGAGGTGCCGCGGGTGCGGCGCTGGGGCGGGATCCGGGACAGCAGCCGGTGCCGTCCGCCGTTCGCGCCGCGCCGGCCGCCGCCCTGGCCGGAGCCGCCCTGCGGGGCGCGGTCGGGCCGTGAGTCGAGGTAACGGCGCGCCCCCCAGCCGAGTACGGCCTCGGCGAGCAGTCCGCCCAGCGAGCCCTCGAAATGGCTGAGCTGCTCGGCGGCGTAACGGCAGTAACGGCACTCCAGCAGATGTTGTTGCACATCGGGGAGGAGAGCCCCGCCGCGCCGAATCGGCACATCCAGCAGGCGGTTGTAGAAGCGGCAATCCTTGCTCGGCGCGAGTTCCCGGTGAGCGCGCACACAGCCCTGGCGGAATTGCTCGCGGGCCTGCTCGAGTGTCGCCGCCGCGGTGTCGGGCCCCATGCCCAACAGACCGGCGGGAATGGTTATCGGTTCCGCTTCCACCTCGGTGTGCCACAGCAGGCACTGCGCGAGTCCGGGGAGGGCCTGGAAAGAGCGCTCGGCGAGCTTGCGATTTTCCGGGGTCATGGACTTCGCGGCGCGCATACCGCGCCCCCCGGCGGGCTTTCTCAGGTCCGGCAGAACGCCGGCGAGGGTGTCCTCCGCGGACCACTCCTTGACCATGTCCCGTACGGTCACCAGGAGCCGGGGCCGCAGGGCCGTACCGGACTCCCCCCGTATCAGCCCCTCCAGCACCTGGTGGAAGGAGGCCGCCGTGACCATCGAGGCGACGTTCGCCGAAGTAGCGAGGCAGATGACCGCGTAGTCGTACGCCGACTGCCAGTGCCGTGTCATCAGCACCGCGACGGGGTCGCCGGCCTCGCTCTCCGGCCCGCCTCTCAGCTGGGCGGCGAGGTTCTCGTCCGATACCCCGGGGACCACGCCGGGGCGGGGCGCGTAGGACGGGCGAGGCGGATGGGGGGTGTGCACAGAGCGGTTTCCTTCCGAGGCGCAAAGGTGGCACACAGGGAGTTGCCGAAAAGGAGCTGCCGGCGGGCGGACCCTTTGGGGCGGTGCGCCGGGAAAACGGCGGCCCGGGGACTGAGGGAGGGCCGCACGGTGACCGTCGGCCGAGGGCCTTTTGAGCCCGTCGACGAACCGAAAGCCGAGCGGCTTCTCAGACCTGGCCATTGCCCGTACGCAGGGAAGTTCACCCTTGCACAAGTTACTCATGGCTAACAAGGCACTTGGGCAACATGAGCACCACTGAAGGAAAGTCAGAACACACCTGGGTCCGCATGCGGTGGTGAGTGCCGTTCTTGCGCGGTTGTGACCGTCTGAACACGCCGAGACGATCATGGAGTTACGGACGCACAAGCACACAACTCCCCCGGCTCCCATGCCATTCGGGTTTTCACGCGCCCCGTGTGAACCGGACGCACACTCCGGCGGCGCGCGCACGCTCCCGGCCGTGCGCCTTTCGGTGTCCACTGGTCGCGGCCAATTCAGAAGGCCCCGCGCAGGACGGCGGCTCTCCTGCGCGAAACGGGCCGCCGACCCTGATCCTCCCGCCCTGGGTCGGCGGCCCCGAGGGCCGTGCCGGACACCGGATCGCCTGGGGTACACGGCTGTTGGGGAGCGGTCGGATGGTGGCGGCGGTGTCCGGCGCCCCTGGGCATGGGGCGCCTTGAGGACTGCTGGGAGCGCCTCGGGGACCGGGCGCTCAGATCTGCCAGGAGCGGAGCCGGTCCGCGGCCGCGTACACGTCCACCTTGCCGGAGATCAGATCGCGTGCGAGGTCCACCAGGGCGCCGTACGGCGGGTCGATGCCGACGCCGCTCACGAACATGTACGCCACGGCGGTGGCGCAGGCGAAGCGGGCGTTGGCGGACGGCAGGGGCTTGAGCAGGGCCAGGGTGTGCAGCAGTGCCGCGGCACGCCAGGCCGGGTCGGAGTCCACGCCGAGGCGCGGCGGGTCGACGCGGTGGCGGGCCACGGCGGCGACGAGGGCGGAGAAGTCGTTGACCGTCGGCTGGTCGGGCAGGACCTCTTCGTGGCGCTGGAGCAGCCAGGGCACGTCGATGTGGATGACGGGAGGAGCCATCGGTCAGACGGCCCGCCGTTCGCCCCTGGCGGCCGGTTCGTCCTCGGGGAACGCGGCGGCGAACTCGTCCGCGTGCGCCGTGAAGAACTGCCGGAAGGCCTCGGCGCCCTCCTTCAGCGCCCGGTGGCGCACTATGTCGGCCGCGGCGGCCTCGCGCACGAGCGCCTTCATCGACGTACCGCGCTCCTTGGCGATCTGCCGCAGGTCCTCGAGTTCGCGGTCGCTGAACTCCACATTCAGAGCTGGCATGCCCCTCACGGTACCGCGCGGGTACTTACTCGTAAATATCCGCAGGTCACCGTGGTCCTGGTGCGGTACCGGAGGGGATGCCGACCGCTACCGCCCGGGCACGTCCAGGCGGCTGATCCGCACGGCTCCCTCGACCGCGCCCGGGTGCGCGCTGGTCAGCAGGAGGCGCAGCCGTGAGCCGCGCACCGGATCGAAGGTGATCACCGTGGGGGTGTCGGACGCGGTGGCACGGTCGGTCCTCACGCCCTCGGCGGGCACGTACCGTTCGCCGTCCCATACCGACACCTCGACCGAGGCGGGCAGGGTGTGCGTGGCGTCGACGGTGAAGGAGACCTCCGCCCGGTCGACCGTCAGGGTCCGGCCCCAGTCGACCGAGACCCAGTCCTCGGCGCGGGCGCCGTTGAACGCGGGCAGGAGGCCCGTGGCCGGCTTGTTGAAGGCGTTGGACCAGCCGGTGGCCGGGTCGCCGTCGAGCATGGCCGCCGGGAGCGTGTCGGGGCGGCCTGAGTAACTGGCGTCGGCGAACGGGTGGTCGGGGGCGGGCGGCAGGTCCGGCTCGAACTCGGCCGGCGGCGTGGTCGACCTCGAGCGCGCCGGGGTGGTGCGGACGGTCACGGTGCCCCTGCGCAGTCCGTCCGCGCGGGCCGTCACCTTCAGGTGTCCGGGCTCGACGCCGGACCGTACGATCGCGAGCGCCTTGCCGTGGAAGGCCGTCCGGGTGCTCGCCTGGTAGCGCTCGGCGCTCTCCTCGCGCCCGTTGTCGAGGCCCGCCAGGGAGCCGCCGTCGACGTCGAAGGTGATCAGGTGCTCGGCGCCGGGCACGACCACGCCTCGCGCGTCGACCACCTCGGCGGTCACGAAGCACAGGGAACGGCCGTCGGCGGCAAGGGACTCGCGGTCGGCGGTGAGGCGGACCGCTTGGGGTCGTCCCGCCGTGCGCAGGAGGTCCGTCGCCACGGTGCGGCCGCCGCGGCGCGCCACCGCCTTGAGCTCGCCCGGGGCGAACGGGACCTTCCAGGTGAGATGGAGCTTGCCCGCGCTGCCGTTCGGGCTGGTGTAGCTGCCCGGGTAGGGGCCGGAGGTGACGGTCTTGTCGTCGCCGGTGGGCTCGGTGGTCTCCAGGTACGGACGGCCGTCGGTGGTCCTCTTCCGGTCGAACCTCCTGGTGCCGAGTGACCTGCCGTTGAGGAACAGCTCGACGGTGTCGACGTTGGAGTACGCCCACACCTCGACCACGTCGCCCTTCTCGTGGTTCCAGGTCATGGGCAGCAGATGGACCATGGGCTCGTCCGTCCACTGGCTTCTGAACAGGTAGTACATGTCCTTGGGGAACCCGGCCGTGTCGACCGCGCCGAAGAAGGACGCCTTCACGGGAAAGACGTTGTACGGCGTGGGCTCACCGATGTAGTCGATGCCGGACCACAGGAACTCCCCCGTGAACCACTTCCGGTCCCGGTCCTTCTTCAGCCCGTACTCGCCGCTGTACGTCCACGTGGCCAGGTTGTTGTCGTACGAGGAGGTGGCACGCCTGCCAGGTGTGTGGTTCTCACCGGTGTTGAGGCGCTCCGGCTCCTGGTAGGTGCCGCGGGTCGCGGTCTCCGAGGACGACTCCGACTCGAACAGGAACAGCTTCGGGTAGCGGGCGTGGAGGGCGTCGACCGAGGCGGCCGAGTTGTAGTTGACGCCCAGGCCGTCGAGCTTGGCGAGGATCAGGTCGGCCGGCGAGCCCTCGGCGGGCACGCTGCGGTGCCGGTGGGAACCGATCACGAGGGGGCGGGTGTCGTCGTACTTCTTCACCCCGGCGATCAGCCGGTCCGCGATGGCGAGGCCCGCGGTGGAGGTGAACTCGGAGATCTCGTTGCCGATGGACCACATGATGACGGCGGGCGAGTTGCGGGCCGCGAGCACCATCTCGGCGATGTCCCTGTCGGCCCACTCGTCGAAGAAGCGGCCGTAGTCGTACCGGTTCTTGCCGCTCCGCCAGCAGTCGAAGGCCTCCACGATCATCACGAGACCGAGGCGTTCGCAGGCCGCGAGCACCTCGGGCGCGGGCGGGTTGTGGGAGGTGCGCAGGGCGTTGACGCCCATGCTCTTCATGATGACCAGCTGCCGCTCCACGGCGTCCGCGTCGACGGCCGCGCCAAGGGCGCCGAGGTCGTGGTGGAGGTTGACGCCCCGCAGTTTGACGTAACGGCCGTTCAGGACGAGGCCGTCGTCGGCGTCGATGGTGAAGTGGCGGACACCGAAGGGGGTTTCACAGGTGTCGACCGTGCGGCCGTCGACGCGGAGCTGCGTGCGCAGGGTGTAGAGCCGGGGGGTGTCGATGTCCCACAGCTTCGGGTCCGGGACGGCGAGTTCGTGGACGGCGGTCTCGGGGGCGGAGCCGGCCGTGACCGTGGACTCCGCGCGCGCGACCGTACGTCCGCCGGGGTCGACGACGCGGGATCTCACGGTGACCTGGGCACTGGTGCCCGACTCGTTGACGACGGTGGTCCGGGCGCGCAGGAGGGCGCGCTCGTCGCTCAGCTCCTCGGTCGTCACGTACGTGCCCCAGCGCTGGACGTGCACGGGGTCGGTGACGACCAGACGGGCCGCGCGGTAGATGCCGCTGCCCGAGTACCAGCGGCTGCTGGGGAGCCGGTTCTGGACCTTGACCGCGATGACGTTGGCGGTGGTGCCGTCGGTGTGCAGCAGGTCGGTGAGGTCGAGGGCGAACCCGGTGTACCCGTAGGGGTGCCGGCCGGCCTCGGTGCCGTTGCAGTAGACGTACGAGTCCATGTAGACGCCGTCGAACTCCACCGAGATCCGCTTGCCTTCGAGGGC
>NZ_VJZE01000405.1 GCF_009377205.1 Streptomyces phyllanthi | reverse complement strand
GGTGGGACGTACTCCGGTACCGAGGTGCCCGTGTCCGGCACGTCTGAGGAGGTGTCCCCGGACTCCTCCGCGTGCCGGGCCTCCGCCTCGGCCCGACGTCGCTGCAGGCGCTCTCCCCATGCGGACAGTCCGGCGCCGATCCGGCCGAGCCACCCTGGCACTCGTGACATGATCCGTCCTCTTCCCCCGTTGCGCCCCACCACTCCCTCCGGAGTCGTCGGCTCGACCGTACATGGCGTGAGCCCCTCACCAAAGGACGGTGAGGGGCTCACGAGGGCTGAGCAGCGGTACGGCCATACGGCTCGGACCAGGGGTCAGTACCAGTTGTTGGCCTGCCAGAAGTTCCAGGCGCCGCACGGGCTGCCGTAGCGCTCGTTCATGTAGTTCAGGCCCCACTTGATCTGGGTGGCCGGGTTCGTCGCCCAGTCGGCGCCGGCGGAGGCCATCTTCGAGCCCGGCAGCGCCTGCACGAGACCGTAGGCGTCGGAAGTGGGGTTGTCGGCCCGGTAGTTCCAGCTCGACTCGTGGTCCACGATGTTGCTGAAGCAGGTGAACTGGCCGGCCGGGACGATCTGCCGCGCCATCTCCTGGACTTCAGCGATGGTGTACGACGCCTGGACCGGGAAGCTGGAGGCGTCCCGCGTGGCGGAACGGCTGGCGGCCTCCTCCTTGGCCTTGCGGTCGGCCTCGGCCTTCTCCGCGGCCTTCTGCTTGGCGACCGCGTCCGAGGCGGCCTTCTTGCGGGCCGTCTCCTCGGCGTCCTTGCGGGCGCTGTTGTCCGCGGCGACGGCCTGTGCGTCGGCCTGCTGCGTCAGGGACGCGGTCTGCACCTGGGCCTGCTGGCCCATGGGTATGTCCGAGAGGAGGGTCGCGTCGCTTGCTGTCGTCTCGGCGTCGACATTCTGCGCGGTGCTGCCCGAGGCAACTCCGACGACGCTTCCGACAGCGGTGACCGCGGTGGCCGAGGCCACTGCGAATCCCCGGACCGAAATCCGGCTCACACGGTTTCCTTCCAGCATCGTCCGCTTCGGTGACCCTGGCGGACGCAATCGTGCCCCTGGCACTGGCCTCCCACCTACGGGGTCACGGAGGCACGGGCCCGGTGGACAACTCCCTCGCGAGGAGCGCCGCGTGGTGACTCGGGCGGCATACGACATCGCTATGGAGTTAACCGTGGTGCTTCTGTTGTTCCGTACCGCTGGGGGTACCGGTGTGCCGTATGCGGGGCCTGACAGAAGTGAGACTCTGCCGTAACCCGACACCGCAAGGCAATTCCCCGTTGCGTGTGAAAGCTCACACCCAGTTTGCCCCCAGGGATTTGAGGAAAGCCGCACACGCCGAGGCGCCGCCCAGCTAGGCTCATCGCCTTTGCTGGACGGCGCCAACCCGTGAGTAGCTAACCGAAGTTGAGCATTCCGGTCAGATCTGTCCGTCCTCCAGCATTTCGGTCACAAGGGCTGCGATCTGGGACCTTTCGGACCGCGTCAGGGTGACATGCGCGAACAGCGGATGCCCCTTCAGCTTCTCGACCACGGCCACGACACCGTCGTACCGGCCGACCCGCAGATTGTCCCGCTGGGCCACGTCATGAGTGAGAACCACCCGCGAATTCGCGCCGATTCGGGACAGAACGGTCAGAAGAACGTTTCGCTCCAGGGACTGCGCCTCATCCACGATCACGAACGCGTCGTGCAGCGAGCGGCCGCGGATATGGGTGAGCGGGAGCACCTCCAGCATCCCGCGCGCGGTGACCTCCTCGATGACCTCGCGGGACGTGACCGCCGAGAGCGTGTCGAAGACCGCCTGCGCCCAGGGGCTCATCTTCTCGGCCTCGCTGCCGGGCAGGTAGCCGAGCTCCTGACCGCCCACCGCGTACAGCGGCCGGAAGACCATGACCTTCTGGTGCTGACGCCGCTCCAGAACCGCTTCCAGGCCCGCGCACAGAGCGAGCGCCGACTTGCCGGTGCCGGCCCGGCCGCCCATGGACACGATGCCCACGTCCGGGTCGAGCAGCAGGTCGAGCGCGACACGCTGCTCGGCGCTGCGGCCCTTGATGCCGAACGCCTCCCGGTCCCCTCGTACGAGGCGGATGTTGCCCTCGGGGCTCACCCGTCCCAGTGCCTTGCCGCGCTCGGACTGGATCGTCAGGCCCGTGTGCACGGGGAGGTCGGCCACCTCGGGGCAAAAGACGGTGCCTTCCTCGAAGAGGATGTCCACCTGCTCGCCCGCAAGGGTGAGTTCGGACATTCCGGTCCAGCCGGAGGCATCCGTGATCGCGAGCTCCGCGCGGTACTCCTCGGCCAGGAGACCGACGGAGGACGCCTTGATCCTGAGCGGGAGGTCCTTCGAGACGACGGTGACGTCGTACCCCTCGGCCTGCAGATTGCGGG
Organism: Streptomyces phyllanthi; assembly: GCF_009377205.1. GTDB lineage: Bacteria > Actinomycetota > Actinomycetes > Streptomycetales > Streptomycetaceae > Streptomyces > Streptomyces phyllanthi. Next base: position 6,116 of record NZ_VJZE01000405.1, on the reverse strand, counting down.
CGACCGCGAGGATGCGGGAGTCGTTGTCCCCCAGGCGGTAGCCGGTCGGCAGGACGCTGGGGTCCGAGTGGTTGAGCTCGACACGGATCGTTCCCCCGAGGTCCCCGATCGGGATGGGGGCGTCGAGGCGACCGTGCCGCACCCGGAACTCGTCGAGCAGGCGCAGGGCCTGCCGGGCGAAGTAGCCGAGTTCGGGATGGTGCCGCTTGGCCTCCAGCTCTGTGACCACGACGATCGGCAGCACGACTTCGTGCTCGTCGAAGCGGTTCAGGGCGTTCGGGTCGGCCAGCAGGACGCTGGTGTCGAGAACGTAGGTGCGCCGGTCTGGCTTGTGGCGCTTTGTGCTGGTCACCACGGAAGGACGTACCCCCTCGGATGAGGTCGGGGAGCGACGAAGAGGAACTGGACCGGTCGATGGCACCGTTGCACGGGCCGAGGACCGGCCCTGAGCTTCTTCGTCCGTGCGATGACCACACGGTCGGGCTGGTGCAAAGGGCCTCCCGGGCGGACGGCCCCGTGCCGCCCGCTGAGATCCGACACCCGTGGTTCGGGCGTCGACCTGACTGGCTTATGCCCTCGAACATGCGCCGCCATGCCACGCCTCGCAACGGCGCGCTGGTGAACTCCTCGTTACTTCCGCCCCAGCCAGGGCCGTATGACCCGGAGGAGAGTGCGGAGGCTCAGCCTCCGTAACGCCGGTGTCTTGCGGCGTAGTCACGCAGGGCGCGCAGGAAGTCGACCTTGCGGAAGGCCGGCCAGAAAACCTCGCAGAAGTAGTACTCCGAATGAGCGGTCTGCCACAGCATGAACCCCGACAGGCGCTGTTCGCCGCTGGTGCGGATGACGAGGTCCGGGTCGGGCTGGTCACCGGTGTAGAGGTGCCTGCCGATCATGTCGACGTCGACGGACTCGGCGAGCTCCTCCATCGACACGCCCCTCTCGCGGGCGTCGAGGACCATCGAGCGCACGGCGTCGGCGATCTCCTGGCGTCCGCCGTAGCCGATGGCGACGTTGACCAGTATCCCGTCGACGTGCGCGGTGGTCTCCTCGGCCTCCTTCAGGGCGGTCTGCAGCTGCCCGGGGAGCTGGTCGAGGGTGCCCACGTGGTGGACCCGCCAGCGGCCGTCGGCGGCGAGGGAGCGTACGACGTCCTCGATGATCCCGAAGAGCGGGACCAGCTCCTCCTGCGGCCTGCCGAAGTTGTCGGTGGAGAACAGCCAGAGGGTGACGACCTCGACGTCCGTCTCGGAGCACCAGCCGAGGAACTCCTCGATCTTGTGCGCCCCCGCCCGGTGGCCCTGCGCCGTGGTGGAGCCCGCGGCCTTCGCCCAGCGCCGGTTGCCGTCCATGATCACGCCGATGTGCTTGGGCACCTGGTCGTGGTCGAGGTGGCCTTCCACCCTGCGTGCGTAGACCCTGACCAGCAGGCGGCGCAGGTTGTCGCGCAGGTTCACGTGTTAGTCAGCCCCTCCGTGGCGAATGCGGTCCCCTGAGCGAAAGCCTAGCCGCTGCCCCCAAGAGCGTCCGACGAGGGGGCCGCTGGGACTGCTGGGGGGCCGCCGCCAGGGGGTGGAGCCGCGCGGGACACCGGAGCCCCCGTGCCCTTCCGGCGGGTGCCCCTCGCGGGCACAAAAAAACGGGCCGGTCCGTGGGGGGGAGACGGACCGGCCCGAGGGGGGGTTTCCACCATAACCCTTCGTAAGTGATGCTGCGTGCATTGGCGCCGAATTACTACTCTCCGAAATCGGCTGACAACGCGCGGGCGGCCGCGGAAGCGTTCGTTCAGGGGGTGACGGTGGCCGGATCGCAGCGCATTCCAAGGCAATCGGGTGACATCCGGAGGGATCCAGGGGTTTTGCGTCCACTCGTGGGACGTGGGGCGACACGTTCCGCCCCGCCCCGCACGGGTGAACCGCTCGGGGAACGCACGCTTGACGCCATCCGCTAACTTCGCGGTCATGGCCACGTTCACGACGCCGGAGACGGCCGGTCCGGTGCCGTTGGAGCTCGCGGAGTCGGCGCGGGACCGGAGGCGCGGACTGCTGGGGCGCGACGGGATCGACGGCGCGCTGTTGCTGAGCCCGGCGAGCGCGGTGCACACGCTGGGGATGCGGTTCACGGTCGACGTCGCCTACCTGGACCGGACGTTCACGGTGATCTCGGTGCGGACGATGCCTCCGGGGCGGGTGGGGCTGCCGCGTTTCCGCGCCCGGTACGTCCTGGAGGCGGAGGCCGGGTCCCTGGAGCGGTGGGGTGTACGGCGCGGAGCGAGAGTCGTCGTACGGGACTGGTGAGGGCCACCGGCCTGATCGGCACGGCACCGCGCAGCCCCCTCCTCTGCGCGGTACCTCCCGCGCAGCTTTGCTCACGCGAATTACCTTGGTCTGAACTTAGCCCGGAGCCCAGCACCCAGGCGAGCCGCAGCCGATAACGATGTGGACACTGCAAGGGCTTGACCTGGGCAAACTTGGACATTCAGGGCGGACCGCGAAGGTGTGGTGCTCTCGCGGCGCGCGGACAGCGGTCAGGTTCTGTCCTCTTTCCGCCCTGGCGTCGTCCCATGACCGCGTGCTGCTGGTCGACGGGACGGTCGCCGGGGTGTGGCACCAACGGCGCCGGGGGCGGCGTACGGCGGTGACCGTGGAACCGTTGAGGCGGCTGACGGCAGCGCGGGAGCGGGAGTTGGTCGAGCGGGTCGAGCGGGTCGAGCGGGTCGGGGAGGTGCTGGAGGCTCGGGCCGAGTTGGCGATCGGGAAGGTGACCGTGGGGCCGCACGCGTGAGGGCGGCCCAGTCCAGGGCGGTAGCCGTGCGGCCGCCCTGGACTGGGCCGTGGTCGCTGTCGGTGGTCCGCCGGAGCACGGGGGCCGGGGCTCCGTACCGTCAGCGGGCGGGCTTGCGGGCCTCGAAGAGGTGTCGGGTGCTGTGGGCCACGAAGGGGCCCTCCGCCTCGATCCGCTCGTGCAGCGCGAGAAGCCTGGGCCGGTACGCGTCGACGGTGAATCCGGGCACCATCCACACGACCTTGCGCAGGAAGTGCACGACGGCGCCGATGTCGAAGAACTCCACCCGCAGCCGCTCCGCACGCAGGTCGACGATCTCCAGCCCGGCGGCCTCGGCGTCCGCGCGCTCGCGGTCGGGGTGGCGGTCGCTGCTCTGCTCCTCCGGCTGCGGACCGAGGAAGTACTCGACGACCTCGAAGACGCTGCGGGGGCCCACGTGCTGGGCGAAGTACGTGCCGCCCGGCCTGAGGACGCGCACGATCTCGTCCCACCGCGGGCTGACCGGGTGACGGCTGGTGACCAGGTCGAACGCCTCGTTCGCGAACGGCAGCGGGGCGTCCTCCGGGCAGGCGACGACCACGGCGCCGCGCGGGTGGAGGAGGGCGGTGGCCCTCGCCGCGTTCGGGGGCCAGCCCTCGGTGGCGACGGTGAGGGGGGCGAACGCCGGGGCGGAGGCCAGGACCTCCCCTCCCCCGGTCTGGAGGTCGAGCGCCGCGGAGGCGCGGGCGATCCGCTCGGCCATCGACCGCGCGTACCCCCACGAGGGCCGCTCCTCCGTGGCCCGGCCCTCGAACCAGGAGAAGTCCCAGCCCTCCGTCGGGGCGCTCTCGGCCTCGGTGACGAGGTCCTCGAAGGTGCGACGAGGGTGGTCGCCTGTGTCGGGGGCGCGGTGGGGGTGGTCGGCGGCGGACATGAGGGGATCCTCGCAAGGCGGAAGGCGGGGCGCGACCGGTTTTCCCGGGGCGGGGACTTCCAACAGCGGCGGCTGACGTGCGGTTTCGGCCGTCCGTCAGGGGACGAGAGGACGCACCTCGGTCGCCACGAAGCGCACGAAGCCCTCCGGGTCCGGTTCGTCCGCGGTCGGCTGGAGGATCACCGTGTCGGCGCCCGCCTCCGCCAGGCGCTCCACGGCCTTCGCGACGGCGCCCGCGTCACCGGCGACCCCGAGGTCGGGGACCGAGACCAGTCCCTCGGCCTCCAGTTCGGCCCGGAGGCGGGCGGTGGCGTCCGGGCCGGTCGCCCTGGTCGCGGTCGTCGCCCTGGTCGCGGTCGTCGCCGTCGTCGCGTCGGTCGCCGTGAGGAGGTAGACGACCACCTTGTGGGGGTCGGTGCGGCCGGCCGACTCCCGCCCCTCGTCGATGAGCCGGCGGGCCCGGCGTACGCCCTCCGGGGGCGTACCCGCGTGGAGGACCGTGCCGCTCGCCGCCTCGCCGGAGAGCCGCAGGGTGCGCGGTCCGGTCGCCCCGGCCAGGACCTCCACCCCGGCCTCCGGGGGCCAGTCGAGCGCCACGTCGTCCAGCTTCACGTACCGGCCGTCGGTCGTGATCCGCTCCCCGTCGAGCAGCGCGCGCAGGGCCAGCAGGTGCTCGCGCAGCAGCGTCAGCGGTGACTCGGCCCGGGCGCCGACCTGTCCCATCCAGTCCTGCACCCCGTGTCCGACGGCCAGGATCGCCCGCCCCGGGAACAGGCGGTGCAGCGTGGCGGCCTCCATCGCGGTGACGGCGACGTTCCGCAACGGAACGGGCAGCAGCCCGACCCCCACCCGCACCCGCTCCGTCCACGCTAGGGCGGCGGCCGCGGTCGAGATGCCTCCCTCCAGGAAACAGTCCTCCCAGAGCCAGAGCTCCTCCAGGCCGGCCTGGTCGGCGAGGCGGGCGATCGCACGCAGCCTCTCGGGAGGCAGTTGGGGCCGGAAGACAGCGCCGAGTCCAGTCATGGGGACTTCCTACCCACGGCCACGGGACCCGTACAACAGCATTACCGGTCCAGCCGCCTTACACGTCGGCTATGCCTCGGCGGAGTCGGATCGCTCGTAGCGCAGCATGACGACCCCGTTGCTGAACCGCCAGTTCTCGACCAGCCGCAGGGCCCTTCTGGTGTCGGACTCCGGGAACAGCGGTCTGCCTCTGCCGAGGATGACCGGGTGGACGTAGATCCGGTACTCGTCGACCAGGTCGTGCCGCATGAACTCGGCGGAGAGGTCGGCGCCACCGAGGGCCAGGTCGCCGCCTTCCTGTGCCTTGAGCGCCCGGATGTCCTCGACGACGACGTCCCGCACGATCGTCGTGTGCCACTGGGCGTGCTGAAGGGTCCGCGAGAACACGATCTTCGGCATGTTCCGCCAGATCCCCGCGAAGTCGGCCATGGGTCCGCTGCTGTTCGGATCACGGTCGGCGGTGGGCCAGAAGTCCGCCATGAGTTCGTACGTCACACGCCCGCTGAGGAAGGCGCCCATCTCCCTGAGCTCCTGGTTGAAGTGGGTGTGCAGCTCCTCGTCGACCAGGTGCCAGTCGATCTCGCGGTTCGGGCCCTCGAAGTAGCCGTCGAGGGACACGGACATCATCAGGATGATCTTTCTCATGGCGGCTCCTGGTTCCCGCGCGGCCGTAAGGCGCTCGTCGCTCGTCGCTCGTGTACGTACGCAGTCGTGGCATCAGCATCGCGCGATCCGGCCTGCCGTACGGGGACGCCACCCCGTCCGGCAGGCCCTCGGGCACCTCCGTGAACGGCGCCGGATCCCGGCGGTCGCGGTGGTTCCGGTGGTTCCGGTTACCCCGGCGGTCGCGGCTGTCCCGGCTGTCCCGGCTGTCCCGGCTGTCCCGGCTGTCCCGGCTGCAGTACCGTCCGGCATTCGGGGCAGGCGCAGGCCGGGTACGCGGTCATCGGCGGGGGCGCGGCCACGCGGTCGCCGGTCCAGGTACGGACCGCGCAACGCTCCCGGCTGGTGGTGCCGTCGACTCCGGCTGTGTAGACGCGGATCGTCATGCGGGATGCTCGCAGGGTGGCGTCGATCAGAGCGAGGGGATCCTGCTGCGGCGCGTAGTGCCGGGCGCATTCCGCGCAGGCGTAGACGTGGAAGCCGGGCCCGGTGGCCGCGTGGACCTCGTGGACCACGACCGGGCTGTCGGTGGTGCGCTCGCAGCGGGCGCACATGCGGATCATCGGGCGGCCCCCACGCGGACTCCGTGGATGTGGCTCGGGCCCGTGTCGGTGCCGAGGGCGGCGAGGCAGAGTGCGCGACGGCGTGCGCGTTGGTGGCGGCGCTCGTGCGGGGTGAGGACGTAGGGGCGGACGAGGGCGGAGGCGGCGCCGTCGAGACGTTCGGTGAAGCGGGG
>NZ_VJZE01000404.1 GCF_009377205.1 Streptomyces phyllanthi | reverse complement strand
GGGCGGGCGGGGGAGGCCGGACCGCGCACCCCTGCCGGAACCGGCGTACCGGAACCGGCGTGTCACCTGAGGCCGACGTACTAGAACCGGCGGATCAAGCGGAGCGTCCGGGCGTACAGCCCCGTGCCGTTGAGTGTCGAGGGGCCGCCCAGGTCCCCGATGGTCGGGCCGTTCGGGGTCTTGCGACTCGACAGGAAGCGCGGGTTGCCGTGCTGGTCCTCGCCCACGTAGATGCCCACGTGGTCGACCACGCCGTCCTCGTCCGTGGTGTCGTCGGTGTCGTCGTCCGTGGCGTCGAAGCAGACCAGGTCGCCGATGCGCAGCCCTGCCAGGGAGGGCGCCGCGGCCGTGGCCCGCGCCACGACCACACCGGGACCCGAGGCCGCCTGGTCCCGGGACAGCCGGGGCAGGTTCACACCGTCGTGGTCGCGTTCGTACACCAGGGGCAGGCCCATGTGGTGGCCGTACACCATACGGACGAGGCCGGAGCAATCGAGGTTGCCCTCCCACTGAAGGCCCGCGTACGGCCTCCGCTCACCGTTCGGGAACGTCCACTCCACGCCCATGTACTCGTGGAAGTCGGCGCCCTCGCGGCGGGTTCCGTCCGCCTTCAGCGGGCCGTAGCCCGCCTCGCCCAGCACCTGGACGCCGTCGAGGACCGAGGAGCGGACGGTGGCCCCGCCGGGCAGGAACATCGCCCCGTACGCGAGCGCGTCGGGCGAGGTGTCGGCCGCCCAGGCGCGTATCCGCTGCTCCATCGCGTTCGTCCAGCCGCCGTCGAACGGTTCGGGCAGCACGCGCACCCAGGTCTCGTGGCTGACCACGGGGGGATCCGCCCAGTACGCCGACTCCACCGCGAACTCGCTCACCAGCGCCTTCAGGGGCAGCGCCGTGCTGCCGGAGGAGGCGAGCGCGCGAACCCCGACCCGGCCCTGCGTGAAGGTGGGGTCCGTCACACTGTGCTGCCAGGAGGACGGTTCCGCCGTCCCGTCCCGCCAGGCGCGCGTCCGCAGCGCCGAGCCCTCCTTCTCCACCCGTACGCGCCAGCGGTCGGAGGCGGTGAACCCGGTGCCGACCTGCTGGGCGGCGCCCAGCACCGTGACGGCGTCGGCCTCCTCCTTCTCCAGCAGCAGCTGTACCGCACCGGCCGCGGTGACGTTGAGTCTGGCCCGGTAGTGGTTGTCCATGTCGTCGTACGCGAAGGACAGGGCGAGGGAGGCGGCGGCGCCGGAGGGGGCCCGGTCGAAGCCGAACACGGCCGTGGCGTTCAGATCGGCGATGTCCCGGTCGGAGGAGAGGAAGGCGTGCCGGCTCGCGTTCGCCGCGGTCAGTTCGATGACTCCCCGGCCGTCCTCGACGCGGTAGTCGGCATCAGCGCCGTTGTGGGTGGACCAGGTGCCGCCGCCGGGAGAGGCGCCCCAGCCGGAGGCGGGAGTGCGCGCGAACGTGTCGGTGAACGGCTTCTTCTGTTCCGTTAACCAGCGTCGCGGCCCCCGCACGGTCACCGTCTTCGCCCCATGCGTCAGGGTCGCGAGCCATCCCCGGCCGTCGGTCACCTCCAGCAGGGCCGGCGCGGATGCGGTGGCCGCCACGGGAGTCGCCGTGAGGGCCCCGGCGGCGTGCTCCGGAAACCACGCCGGGTCGTTGGCGGAGACCAGCAGAGAGCTGCCCTGCCGGGCGACATCAACGGCGGTGGCCGACGTGGCGCCCACGGTGGCGCTCGCGGTGGCGGCCGTGTCCGTGGCCGCGCGGGCGACAGCCGTACCGGGCCCCGGCAGCAGCGGCGAGGCGGCCGCCGCTCCGGCCAGCGCGGCGAGAGCGGATCTTCTGTTCAGGGGCGACATGCACGACTCCTCGCACGATCAAGAAACGGTCGGAAACCGGGAAGCGGTCGGGAAGGAACGGGAAGGAACGGGAAGGGAACGGGAAAGGAAAACGGAACCGGGGCAACTGGAGCACTGTACGAACAGCGTTCGATGACAGAGCTTCCCGACCCGCCGTCAGAAACGGCCGCGGCAAGCCGGAGTACAGGACCAGAGCGACCGGGAATGTCTCTTTGATGGGCAATCACTCACGTCACAGTGGGAGCTCATTGCCCCATGAGACTGAACACCACACCCCAACACCCGTCTAAAATGCGACCCATGAGTTTTGGGCAAGGGGAACCTCAGTGGGATCCCTGGAAACCGGGTTCGCAGCAGCCGCAGTGGTCCGGTCAAGGCGGCCAGACCCCTGACTGGGCGGCACTCGCCGAGGCGTCCGAGTCGCGCAACAAGCGCCGACGCCTACTGATGACCGTCGGCGGCGCCCTCGCCACGGTCGCGATCGGGGCCGCCGTCGCGGTGGCCGTCGTCTCCACGGACGGTGACGCGGACGCGTCGAACAACCCCACCAGCGGCCTGCCCGCCACGGCGGACATCCCGAGCGCCAGCGACGACCCCGAACCGTCGTTCGCCCCGACCTCGGCTCCTCCCCCGCTGAACCCGAAGGACTTCATCTCCGACGTCAAGAAGGACACGGCCCCGCTCAGCGCGGAGAGCCTGTTCCCGGGTACGCGGCTGACGATGGGCGAGTCCGTCTACAAGAAGGGCGCGACGGCCTCCACGACCGATTGCGCCTCGGCGGTCCAGAACAGCCTCGACGCGGTGCTCACCAAGAACGACTGCACACGCGTCCTGCGCGTCAGCTACGCCAGGGACGGCGTCGCCGTCACGGTCGGCGTCGCCCTCTTCGACACCGAGGCCCAGGCGGCCAAGGCCAAGAAGGACGCGGACTCCAAGAGCCTCGTCACCCCGCTGCCGGGCTCCGGCATCCCCTCGTTCTGCAGCACGGCGATCTGCCGCCGCACGATGAACTCGTACGGCCGCTACGCGTACTTCACCCTGGCCGGCTTCACCAACGGCAAGGACGTCACCGAGAAGGACTCCGCGGTCTTCTCCACCGGCGACGACCTGGCCGAGTTCGCCTTCCGCCAGATCCGCCGCCGCGGCGAGGCCCAGGCCTCGGCAGCGGCCAACGAGTAGGGGCGCCGGGGGCGAACCCCTCTGCGGGCAGCCCCCGACCCCCACGCCTCACAGCCGCGGACGACCGAGGTCACCCACCCTGACGCCCCCTCAACAGCACCCGGCCGCAGGAAGACTCCGCTTGTTCCGCGCCTCCTTGTTCCGCGCGGCCAGCAACTCGTCCGCGGGGTACCCGACTTCCTCCAGCGTCAGCCCGTGCGGCCGTACGACGTGCACGGCGGAGTCCCGTACACCCGCGGCCAGCACCTTCCCGGGCCAGTCAGCCGGCCGATGCCCATCCCCCACGAACAGCAACGCGCCGACAAGGGACCGCACCATGTTGTGGCAGAAGGCATCGGCACGCACGGTGGCGGTGATGATCCCGTCATCACCCCGCACGAGACCCAGCTCCTGCAACGTACGAATGGTCGTGGCGCCCTCACGCTTCTTGCAGTACGCGGCGAAGTCATGCTCCCCCAGCAACCGCCCGGCGGCCTCGTTCATGACCTCGACGTCGAGGGGCCAGTCATGCCACAGCACATGGTTCCGCAGCAGCGGATCCACGCCACCGGGGTTGTCGGTGACCCGGTAGGCGTACCGCCGCCAGACAGCCGAGAACCGCGCGTTGAACCCCGCGGGAGCCTCCCTGAGGGCCCACACCCGCACATCCCTGGGCAACCGCCCCGCCAGCCGTTTCAGCAGCTTTCCACGGTGCTCGCCCCACACCTCCACCGGCAGATCCACATGCGCCACCTGCCCCCGCGCATGCACCCCGGCATCGGTGCGCCCGGCCACGGTCAACTCGTACGTGTCCCCCTTGGACCGCGTCACCGTCCGCAGGGCGTCCTCGATCTCCCCCTGTACGGTCCGCCGCCCCCCGGCCTGCTTGGCCCAGCCGGAGAACTCGGTGCCGTCGTAGGAGAGATCAAGCCGTACGCGCACATGTCCGGGCTGTACTTCGTCACTCACAGGTAGATCCTCTCAGGCCCCCGCGAACGCGAAAGCGGGCCCGCCCCAACGGACGGACCCGCTCGACGCGAGGTCAACCTCAGGCGTCCTTGGACTCCTCGGCGGCGTCCTCGGCCTTGGTCTCCTCCACGGCCTCGTCGGACTTGGCCTCGACGGCCTCCTCCTTCTTGAGGGCGTCTTCCTTGACCGCACGCTTGGTGGCGGCCTCGGCCTCACCGGTGGCCTGCTGCGCGACCGTCAGCGCCTCGACCAGCTCGATCACAGCCATGGGCGCGTTGTCGCCACGGCGGTTGCCGATCTTGGTGATACGGGTGTAGCCACCCGGACGGTTCTCGTACCGCGGGCCGATCTCGGTGAAGAGCGTGTGGACGACGCTCTTGTCCGTGATGACCTGGAGCACCTGGCGACGGTTGTGAAGGTCGCCCTTCTTCGCCTTGGTGACCAGACGCTCGGCGTACGGCCGCAGACGGCGGGCCTTCGCCTCGGTGGTGGTGATGCGGCCGTGCTCGAACAGCGCCTTCGCGAGGTTCGCGAGGAGCAGCTTCTCGTGCGCGGCACTGCCGCCCAGACGGGCACCCTTGGTGGGCTTCGGCATTTCTTTCTCCTATGTATCTGCCCCGGCCGTGTCAGGTACCGGGGTCAGTATCCGAGCAGACGGTCGCCTGTCGGAGATCCGGGGGTCTCTGCGAGACCCCCGGAGGTGGAACCGGTCAGTACTGCTCGGTCTCGACGAAACCGGCGTCCGCGTCGTCGTCGGCGCCGAAGGCGTCGGCAGCGGCCGTGGGGTCGAATCCGGGCGGGCTGTCCTTGAGCGCCAGGCCCATGCCGGCCAGCTTCGCCTTGACCTCGTCGATCGACTTCGCACCGAAGTTACGAATGTCGAGGAGGTCGGCCTCGGAACGCGCCACGAGCTCACCCACGGAGTGGATGCCCTCACGCTTGAGGCAGTTGTACGACCGAACGGTGAGCTCCAGCTCCTCGATCGGCAGCGCCAGATCGGCGGCGAGGGCGGCGTCCGTCGGGGACGGACCCATGTCGATGCCCTCGGCGTCGATGTTCAGCTCGCGGGCGAGACCGAACAGCTCGACCAGCGTCTTACCGGCGGAGGCCATGGCGTCACGCGGACGCATCGCCTGCTTGGTCTCGACGTCGACGATCAGCTTGTCGAAGTCGGTGCGCTGCTCGACACGGGTCGCCTCGACCTTGTACGTGACCTTCAGCACGGGGCTGTAGATGGAGTCGACCGGGATACGGCCGATCTCCTGGCCCACCTGCTTGTTCTGCACGGCGGAGACGTAGCCGCGACCGCGCTCGACGGTCAGCTCCATCTCCAGCTTGCCCTTGCCGTTGAGCGTGGCGAGGACGAGGTCGGGGTTGTGCACCTCGACACCGGCCGGGGGCGCGATGTCGGCGGCGGTGACCAGCCCCGGGCCCTGCTTGCGCAGGTACATCACGACGGGCTCGTCGTGCTCCGAGGAGACGACCAGCTGCTTGATGTTGAGGATCAGGTCGGTGACGTCCTCCTTGACGCCCGGCACGGTGGTGAACTCGTGCAGGACACCGTCGATCCGGATGGAGGTGACGGCGGCACCGGGGATCGAGGAGAGAAGGGTCCGGCGGAGGGAGTTGCCGAGGGTGTAGCCGAAGCCCGGCTCCAGCGGCTCGATCACGAACCGGGAGCGGAACTCGTCGACGACCTCTTCGGTCAACGAGGGACGCTGAGCGATCAGCATGTGTGGATCAGATCCTTCAGTCGTGGGCGCCCGCTATATGACGCCCGACGGAACCGCCTCCGTGAAAAAGGCGGGTACTGCAAGAGTACGGGCGGTACGACCCTTACGGAGACGTACCGCCCGATACCACAGCTCGTACAGCCCGGAACGCGCCAGACGTCAGACCCGGCGACGCTTCGGCGGACGGCAGCCGTTGTGCGGGGTCGGGGTGACGTCCTGGATGGAGCCGACCTCGAGACCGGTCGCCTGGAGCGAACGGATCGCCGTCTCACGACCCGATCCCGGGCCCTTCACGAAGACGTCGACCTTGCGCATGCCGTGCTCCTGCGCGCGGCGGGCAGCCGACTCGGCGGCCATCTGCGCGGCGAAGGGGGTGGACTTGCGCGAGCCCTTGAAGCCGACGTGGCCGGCGGAGGCCCAGGAGATCACGTTGCCGGAGGGGTCCGTGATCGAAACGATGGTGTTGTTGAACGTGCTCTTGATGTGCGCGTGGCCGTGAGCGACGTTCTTCTTTTCCTTGCGGCGCACCTTCTTGGCAGCGCCCTGACGTCCCTTGGGGGGCATGTCTGTAACTCCTACGGGAGGTGGTCGGTCCTACAGCGAAACCGCTCTGGCGAAACCGCTCTTCAAGACCGCTGACGAGCGTCCGCTGCGGACTACTTCTTGCCCGGCTTCTTCTTGCCGGCGATGGCGCGACGCGGGCCCTTGCGGGTGCGGGCGTTGGTGCTGGTGCGCTGACCGCGGACGGGCAGGCCACGGCGGTGGCGGAGACCCTGGTAGCAGCCGATCTCGACCTTGCGGCGGATGTCGGCCTGGATCTCACGACGGAGGTCACCCTCGGTCCTGATGTTGTTGTCCACGTACTCGCGGATCCTGACGAGCTCTTCCTCGGTCAGGTCGCGAACGCGGGTGTCGGGGTTGACGCCGGTCTCGGCCAGCGTCTGCTGCGAGAGGGTCCGGCCGATGCCGAACACGTAGGTGAGGGCGACCTCCACGCGCTTGTCGCGCGGGATGTCAACACCGGAAACGCGTGCCATTCAATGGCTCCAGTTGATTGCGGAGGTCTTCCACAGGACCGACTCCCAGCCGCCGTACCAGGTACGAACTGGGTCCCCGGCCTCCGACCGGGGGTATCGGAACCGATCACTCGGCTCCGGGCCCTGCGTATGAACACATTCAGCTCGCGTCGCGCGAAGTTCTGCGAATCGCAGAGGGTGCGGTCGTGCGTCAGCCCTGGCGCTGCTTGTGGCGCGGGTTGTCGCAGATGACCATGACCCGGCCGTGACGGCGGATCACCCTGCACTTGTCGCAGATCTTCTTGACGCTCGGCTTGACCTTCATGGGATGTGAGGTTCTCCGGGTCAGTTGCCGGCGACCCCGCTCGGGCGGGATGTGGGCAAGATCTACTTGTAGCGGTAAACGATCCGGCCACGCGTCAGGTCGTACGGAGACAGCTCCACCACGACCCGGTCGTCAGGGAGGATGCGGATGTAGTGCATACGCATCTTGCCGCTGATGTGTGCCAGGACCTGGTGGCCGTTCTGGAGCTCGACCTTGAACATGGCGTTCGGAAGAGACTCGACGACAGTGCCCTCGATCTCGATGGCACCTTGCTTCTTGGCCACGCTTCGCCCTTCGAATCGACTACCTTGATCGACTTCGTGTAACCGAACGCGGGCATACGGGTACACGAGAGCCGACGAGTCAGTCTACGTCAGCGCCCCGAGAAACACGAATCGAGAGAGGCTGCCCACGCAGAGAGATCATTAAGCGACCTCCCCCAGGGCGTCTTCCCGGCTTCGGGGCAGCCCGCCCTCAGGCCAGCGGATCCGGCGCCGCGCTGACCCCGTACTCCGCCAGCTTCGCCTTGCCCCCGTCCGGCGCCGTCAGCACCAGCGGGCCCTCCTCCGTCAGCGCCACCGAGTGCTCCCAGTGGGAGGACCATGTGCCGTCCGTCGTGATGACGGTCCAGTCGTCCTCCAGGACCCTGGTCTTCGGGGTGCCGAGGGAGACCATCGGCTCGATGGCGAGGCAGAAGCCGGGGACCAGCTTCGGGCCCTTGCCCCGGCGCCGGTCGACGTAGTTCAGCAGATGCGGGTCCATGTGCATCTCGGTACCGATGCCGTGACCGCCGTAGTCCTCGACGATCCCGTACTTGCCGCCGCCCGGCTTCGGCTGGCGCCGGATGTACGTCTCGATCGCCCGGGAGACGTCCACGAGCCGGTTCCCCTGCTTCACCGCCGCGAGGCCCGCCCACATCGACTCCTCGGTCACCCGGGAGAGCTCGACGAGCTCGGGAGCGTGACCGGAGCCCACGAAGGCGGTGAAGGCCGCGTCCCCGTGCCAGCCGTCGACGATCGCGCCCGCGTCGATGGAGATGATGTCGCCGTCCTTCAGGACGACCTCGTCACTCGGGATCCCGTGGACGACGACCTCGTTCACGGAGGTGCAGATGGTCGCCGGGAACCCGCCGTAGCCCAGGAAGTTCGACTTGGCCCCGTGCTCCGCGATCACCTTGCGGGCCACCTCGTCGAGGTCCTTCGTGGTGGCACCCGGCACGGCCGCCTCACGGGTGGCCGCGTGGATTGCGGCGACGACCAGCCCCGCCTCGCGCATCTTGGCGATCTGCTCGGGGGTCTTGATCTGCACCATGGCGGCTGGGGCCTTTCTGGACCGGAAGGAAACACAGACCCTTCAACAATACGGGGCACGGAGAGCGGCCCGTCCGGCGCTTGAGGACAGGCGACGGACAGGTGGACGGACAGGTGGACGGACAGGTGGACGGGAGGGGACGGGCAGGGG
>NZ_VJZE01000403.1 GCF_009377205.1 Streptomyces phyllanthi | reverse complement strand
GCCCTCGCCCTGTACGGCTTCACATCGGCGCCCCCGCTGCCCTCCCTGAACCGGATCGACGTCCTCGTCCCCCGTCTGCGCCGCCTCCGCTCCACGGGCTGCGTCCGCGTCCTGCGCACCCCCACGCTCCCCACCCCGGCCGCCGTCATGGGCCTCCCGGTCGCCCCGGTTCCCCGCGCCCTCGCCGACGCGGTGGCGGACCTGTCGGACGCGGGTGCCGTACGCCGCCTGCTGACGGAGGCGGTCCGTGCCGGCCACTGCGAACCGGGGGCGGTGGTCCGGGAGCTGACCCAGGCGAGGCTGCTCAGCCGCCCGCACGTGGTGGAGGCGGTCGACTCCCTCCTCGCCGAGGGCCGGTCGATCGCCGAGGACCGCCTCTACCGGATGGTCGAGGAGTACGGCCTGCCCGACCCGGTCTGGAACGTGGACCTGCGCCTGCCCGGCGGCCCTCACCTGGGCGGCCTGGACGCGTACTGGCCGGACCAGGCCGTCGCCGTGGAACTGGACACCCGCGCCCCGCGCCAGGAGGAGGACGCCCTCTGGTCGGAGTACGCCCGTAAACGCGAGACCCTGGAGCGCCTGGGCATCACGGTCGTCCACATCACCCCCAGGAAACTCCGCGACTGCCTGGAGCAACAGGCCTCGGTGGTCCGCACGGCCCTCCTGGCCTCGGCGGACCGCGACCCGGCGGCGTACGTCGTGGTGCTCCCGCGATAGCCGGGCCGGCGACAAGCACGACAAGCGGAGGGGCCGCCGGGCTGCGGGCGGCCCCTTCTCGTGGTGCGACGCCGGCCCACAGAGAGTGAGCTGGACGCCCGGCCGGAGACCGAGGCGGTCGGCGGCTGGTGGAACCGCCGGAACAACCCGGAGCTCGACCTCGTCTGTCCTCAGGACGCTCGGGCACACATCGCCGGGCGGCCCGCACATCGCCCCCGAGCACGCCCGGTTACTGCTTACGGCAGAACTCCGCCTCCACGATCGCCTGGCTGTCCCCCGCCCAGTCCCCGTTGAAGTTGAAGGCGAGGGAGTGGCGGCCGTCGGTCGTCGTGAGTGCTTCGGAGGAGGAGCCGTGGATGCCGCCGCCGTGGCCCCAGACGGTGACGCCGCAGCTCAGCTTCTGTTCGATGAGGCCGAGGCCGTAGCCCGCGTTCGGGATCCCGTCCACCCTGACGGTGGTCTTCATCTCGTTCAGCTGCTTCTTCGGGAGCAGCCTGCCCTTGAGCAGCGCCGCGTAGAAGCGGTTCAGGTCCGACGAGTCGGAGATCATCTCGCCCGCCGCGTAGGCCAGGGAGGGGTTCAGCTCCGTGACGTCGTACGTCGGGCCCGTCGTCGTCTCGGCGAGCTTGCCGTAGGCGCGGCTGCTCGGACCGGGCACCTTCGGGTAGGTGCCGGGGACGAGGGTGGCGTGCAGCCCGAGGGGTTCGATGACGCGGGTGCGGATCTCGTCCCCGTACGGGTTGCCGGTGGCCTTCTCGATCACCATGCCGGCCAGGACGTAGTTCGTGTTCGAGTAGTTCCAGGAGGTGCCCGGGGCGAAGTCCGGCTTGTGGTTCATGGCGGTGCCGACCAGCTGTTCCGGTGTCCCCGTGTCGTAGCGGTGCTTGAAGAAGCCCTCCTTCAGGAAGTACGTGCGGACGAACGTCTCGTCGTCCGTGTAGTTGAAGATGCCGCTCGTGTGGTTCAGGAGCTGGCGGAGCGTCACCTTGCGGCCGTCGTGGCCGTTGCCGCGCACCAGGCCCGGCAGCCACTTCTCCACCTTGTCGTCCAGCGACAGCCTTCCCTCCGCCTCGAGCTGGAGCAGCACCGTGGACACGAAGGTCTTGGTGATGCTGCCCACGCGGTAGCGGTCCTGGGCGCTGCGCGGCTTTCCGGTCCTCAGGTTGCCGACGCCCGACGTCGCCTTCCAGACCCCGCGTCCGTCCTTGGCCTGGAGGGCCACCCCGGGGACGCCCTCCTCGACGGCGGCGTCCATGGCCTTCCGGGTGGCGCTGTGGCCGGCCCCCCGGTCGACCCCCGCTTCCTGGCCTCTCGCCGATGCCGAGGCGGCGGCCGCCGGTACCGCCAACGCCATCGCCGTCGCCGTCGCAACGGTGATCGCGGCCACCAGTCCCGCACGTACTGACATGGTTCCCCCTTGTCCTGATGCGCCGGCCGAGGAAGGCCGGTCGGGAGGGGGGACCCCGCCGGGGGTGAGAGGGTTGAACCGCCGTGTACCGGTTGAGCGGTTTTCAGCCCTTTCGCAGGACGAGCTCCACGTTCCGGTCCCCCGGGTCGCCCGTCAGCGTGTCGCGCCTGCCCGGCGCGTTGAAGGACAGTTCGCGGTACAGGGACGCCAGGCCGGTCTGGGAGAGGTCGGCGAAGTCCGTGCCGTGCGGGGCCGCCGACTCGATGAGCGTGCTGAACAGGGAGATCGTGCCGTCCTTGTTGTCCGTCAGCTCGATGACGCGGGCGAGCTGCGGGAAGTCGATGTGGGAGGCGGTCGAGACCTCCCAGAAGGAACCGCCGTCGGCGTACGAGTGCGGGGTGATCCGGTTGCGGTGGCTGTGGCCGTTGACCCAGGCGAGGACGTTGCGGTGGCGGCCGAGGAGGGAGAGGAGCTCGTCGCCGCCGTGGCGGGACTCTCCCGGGTGGGTGGGGTCCTCGCGGAGGTTGCGCATCGTCCTGCTGGTGTGATGGCTGAAGACGATCGCGTACGAGCCGTCCTCGTCGTGCTCCTTCAGCGTCCGCTCCAGCCACTTCAGCTGGGCCGTGCCGAGTGAGCCCTCGTAGTGGCCGCCCGGGTCGGTGGAGTCGAGGCTGATGCCGATGACGTCGTCGGCGATGCGGAAGACGTAGTACTGGGTGCCGGCGTCCACGTTCGCCTGCGAGTAGCCGTGGCCGACCGGGCCGGGGCCGGTGTGGGCCGGGTCGAGGTGGGCCTTGAGGTACTCCAGCGAGGTGAAGGGGGCGCGGTTCTCGTCCGGGGTGACCGAGCGCATCGCGCGGGCCTGGGACTTGATGATCGCCTTCCAGTCGGCACCTCTGGGGTCGCCGCCCGACTGGACGTTGTCCCAGATCGCCCGGCCCGCCTGCTCGTCCAGGTCCATCAGCTTCCTGCCGCCGACCGCGAAGTCGGCGAAGAAGGAGTCGCCGGGGGCGTAGCAGCCGCCGGGCAGGGAGTCGTGGTTGCCGACCGTGGAGTACCAGGGCAGGTTCAGGCCGGGGCTGTTCACCTCGCGGATCGCGGCGTCGAGGAAGCCGTCGATCTTCGGGAAGCCGAGCTGCTTGTCGGCGTCGCGCAGGTCCGCCTCGGGCTGCCAGTACAGCTTCAGTCCGCTGTCCTGGACGCCCTCGTAGCGGCGCGGGTCACCGGAGTTGGGGGTGACACGGCCACCGCTCATCACCTTCAGGAACCAGTCCAGCTCGGTGCGGGAGTTGTTGTCGGTGTTGTCGCCCGTCGTCATGACGAAATGGAGCGGGGAGCCGGTGACGGGGGCTCCCCGCAGCGCGTTGACCCGCTCGACCAGCGACACCGCGCCGGCCACCGACAGCGCTTCCTGCGGACGCCAGGCACTCGCGGTCTGGGCACGCAGGTACTCGTACCGCAGGGGGTGCTGGACGTCCACCACGTGCAGGTCGGTGAACTGCACGAAGGCCGCGAGGGCCGTACGGCGGTTCTCCCGGCCCGAGCGGGGGGCGGCGAGGTCGCCGCGGACGACGCGCTCCCACGCGGGGCCGTCGCCGAGCCGGATGTAGCCGGAGCCGCCGCGGGGCGCCGCGACCGAGCCGAGGGTCGTGCCGCGCGTGTAGGGCGCGAGGGGCGCGGCGGGCGCCTGGCGGGAGGACAGGAGGACCGCGGACGTGTCCTGGGCGGCGGCGTGGGCCGGGGCGTCGGCGCCGGGCCGCAGGGCGAGTCCGATGCCCGCCGAGAGGCCGACCGCGCCGGTGGCGGCGAGGAAGGCACGGCGGTCACGAGCGGTGGCAGCGGTGGCAGCGGTGGCAGCGGTGGCGACAGAGCGTATGCGCGACATGGCGCGATCTCCCCGAGTGCAAACGCGTCAGTGGTGGTCGCGGACGGCTCGGCACGCGAGCAGTCCGCTCGTACTGGATCGTTGGCACCGGGGATGGCCTGCACGTTAACTGGGCGGCAACGGGCAACACCGATCACCGTACGTGGATCTTGGCCCACCCTGCGCGTTCACGGAGGCTTCCCGAACGTAAGGGAGACGGAAGGGACGCGGTCACTCCCTGTTCATCTAGCGGGGTAGTGCACCTGTCTCGCGGGGTGCTGCTCCCCCGCTTCACGGGGTGCCGCTCCCCTGTCTCACGGGAGTGCCACTCCCCCGCCTCGCCTACTCCCGGGCGTGCCCGGAGGGCGGGCGTTCACGCCACAGGGCGAGGCCCGCGTCCACCAGCCCCACCCGGTCCAGCGAGGGCACGGTGTCCAGCGGGTGCCAGGCGGCCATGTCGGTGGAGCCGTTCGTCTCGTGGCGGAGTGCGCCGCCGGTGACGCGGGCCTCGTAGACGACGCGCAGGGCGTGGAAGTCGGCGACGGCGCCGAGGCGGCGCGGATAGTGGCGCCTGTTGGAGTCGATGCCGAGCAGGAGGGTCGGCTCGACCTCGAACCCGGTCTCCTCCTCGACCTCGCGGATCACCGTGTTGTACGGATCCTCGCCGTGGTCCATACCGCCACCCGGCAGCGTCCACCGCTTGCTGCCGTCACGGGCCACCCAGCGGGCCAGCAGCAGCTGCCCGTCGCGTACGCACACGGCGTACGCCGCCACCCTCAACTCCTCGCGCATGCACAGACGTTACACAGACGACCGGTGGCGGGGAGCTGATTACGGGTCACATCGGCGGACATGTCGGTACATCGCGCGCTGTCAACTCCCCCGCCATGTTGGGGATTTCCCCATGATTCGCTCGGGTCTCGTGCAGACCCTCCCCAAACAGCGGTCTCATGCGTAAGGCTGAGCGATCGTCCGGCCCCGCACACAGCCGGCGCACACCGGACACCCATGATCCGTCCCTTCGCTCGGATCACCGTGCTGCACCGTCGATTCACTGTCGATCGTTCCTTTACGTACAAGGGATCCAGATGACCCTCACCCCCCAGCGCACCCCGATATCGGGTGCGAGACGCGCGGCGCGTATCGCCGTGGCCGCGGGACTGGTGGCCGCGCTCTCCGCGGCCGGGCCGATACCCCTGGCCTTCTCCGCGGACGACCCTCCCCCACCGCTTAACGCGTGGGAGGTACCCCCAACCTCCGCCCCGTCCGACGGCGCCGTCAAGTCCGCCGACAAGAAGCTCGGTTCGGCCGACGCCGAGCTGCTCGCCGAGGCCGAGGCGAACGGCGACAAGAACGTCACGATGATGATCGCCACCGCTCCGGGGCAGACCGAGCAGGTCGCCGAGCAGCTGGACGCGGTCGGCGGTTCCCTCGTCGGCAAGACCGTCGACAAGCTCGGCTACGTCCGGGTCACCGTCCCCACCGCCAAGGCGGACAAGGCCATCGCGGCCGCGCAGAAACTGTCCTCCGTCCAGGCGATCGACCTCAAGCAGGAGATCAAGCTGGACGACCCGACCCCGCAGGGCTCGGGCGACCGAAGTTCTTCGGCGACGGGCACCGGGTACGCGGCGCCCGGGAAGAGCACGCCCGCCACGAACCCGTACAACCCGTCCTTCGAGACCGGCGCGGTCTCCTTCGTGGAGGACCACCCCACGTACGACGGACGTGGCGTGACCATCGGCATCCTGGACTCCGGTGTCGACATCGCGCACCCGGCCCTGCAGAAGACCACCACGGGCGAGCGCAAGATCGTCGACTGGGTGACGGCCACGGACCCGGTGGCCGACGGCGACGGCACCTGGCTGAGGATGAACTCCCCCGTGACCGGCCCGGTGTTCACCGCCGGCGGCAAGACCTGGCAGGCGCCCGCGGGCGAGTTCAAGTTCCGTACGTTCGCGGAGACGGCCACCCTCGGTGGCGACATGGCCGGTGACCTCAACCGGGACGGCGACACCACCGACGTGTGGGGCGTGCTGTACGACGCGGCCGCGGGCACGGTCCGGGTGGACCTCGACGGTGACGCCGACTTCACCGACGAGAAGGCGCTGAAGCCGTACAAGGACGACTTCCAGATCGGTTACTTCGGTACGGACGACCCCGCCACGCCGATCGCCGAGCGCATCCCGTTCGTGGTCGAGACCCGCAAGGACGTCGTCTTCAACGCGGCCGGCGACAAGTCCGACTACGTCAACATCGGTGTCATCGAAGGCCGGCACGGCACGCACGTGGCGGGCATCACCGCCGCCAACAGCCTCTTCGGCGGCAAGATGAACGGCGCGGCGCCCGGCGCCAAGCTGGTCTCCTCGCGCGCCTGCACCTGGACCGGCGGCTGCACCAACGTCGCGCTCACCGAGGGCATGATCGACCTCGTCACCAAGCGCGGCGTCGACATCGTCAACATGTCGATCGGCGGCCTGCCGCAGCTGAACGACGGCAACAACGCCCGCGCCAGGCTCTACACGCGCCTCATCGACGAGTACGGCGTCCAGTTGGTGATCTCCGCGGGCAACGAGGGCCCCGGCATCAACACCATCGGTGACCCCGGCCTCGCCGACAAGGTGCTCTCCGTGGGCGCCTCCGTCTCCAAGGAGACCTGGGCCGCCAACTACGGCTCGGTCGTGAAGACGAAGTACGCCATGTTCCCCTTCTCCTCGCGCGGCCCGCGTGAGGACGGCGGCTTCACCCCGACCATCACCGCCCCCGGCGCGGCGATCAACACCATCCAGACCTGGGCACCCGGGGCTCCTGTCGCCGAGTCCGGCTACAGCCTGCCGCCCGGCTACGGCATGCTCCAGGGCACCTCGATGTCCTCTCCGCAGGCCGCGGGCGCGAGCGCGCTGCTGCTGTCCGCCGCCAAGCAGCGCAAGATCGAGCTCTCCCCGCTCACCCTGCGCACCGCGCTGACCAGCACCGCGCGCAAGATCAAGGACGTGCAGGCGCACGAGCAGGGCGCCGGTCTGATCCGTATCGTGCAGGCCTGGGACGCCATCAAGGACGGCGCCACCGCCCACGACTACACGGTCAAGGCCCCGGTCGACACCGCGATCGACCAGTTCCTGGCGACCCCCGGCTTCGGCACCGGCCTCTACGACCGCGAGGGCGGCCTGAAGGCCAAGCAGAAGAAGACGTACGACGTCACCATCACCCGCACCTCCGGGCCCGACCGTCCGGTCCGGCACGAGCTGGAGTGGAAGAACAACGACGGCACCTTCCGTCTCCTCGGCGACGACGACATCGTGCTGCCGCTGAACAAGCCGGTCACCGTCAAGGTCCAGGCGCAGGCCAAGTCCGCGGGCGTGCACAGCGCCATCCTGGAGGCCGACGACGAGCGCACCGAGGGCGTGGACAAGCAGATCCTCGCCACGGTCGTCGTCTCGCAGCCGCTGGCGAAGCCGTCGTACGCCGTGTCCGCCTCCTCCTCCGTGCAGCGCAACAGCACCACGTCGTACTTCGTGACGGTGCCGGAGGGTGCGAAGACCCTGGAGGTGGCGCTCGGCGGGCTGAAGGAGAAGAGCCAGACGCGGTTCATCTCCATCCACCCGTACGGCGTGGCCGTCGAGGACAGCGCGACCATCTACTGCTACGCGGACTACTCGCTGCCCTCCGACCCCAACACCTGCCGTCCCGACCTGCGGACCTACCTCGACCCGCAGCCGGGCGTCTGGGAGATCGAGGTCGAGTCGCGGCGCACCTCGCCCCACCTCGACAACCCCTTCAAGCTGGACGTGTCGGTGCTCGGCACCGCCTTCGACCCGGCCGTGACCACGATCCCCGAGGCGAAGGTCGGCACCCCGATCGCCGCCGACTGGACCGTGACCAACGCGTTCGCCGCCATCGAGGGCAAGCTGCAGGGCGGCCCGCTGGGCTCGGCGAAGCTGGAGACGCCGACCATCGCGCACCACGAGGTCCAGACGAGGACCGTGGAGGTCCCCGAGGGTGTCGAGCGCCTCGACATCTCCATCGGTAACCCCTCCGACCCGGCCGCCGACCTCGACCTGTTCGTGCTCAAGGACGGCGCGACGGTCGGCCAGTCCGCCGACGGCGACTCGGAGGAGGCGGTCAGCCTGACCAAGCCCGCCGCCGGTACGTACACGGTCCGGATCGACGGTTACAGCGTGCCGTCCGGCTCGACGACGTACGCCTACAAGGACGTGTACTTCTCGTCCGCGCTGGGCTCGGTGAACGTCGACGCCGACAAGACCGTCTCGCTCGCGAGCGGTGCCTCCGCGAAGGTCTCCGCCGAGGTCCTGGTCCGCTCGGCCGGTGCGGCCGGCCGGCAGTTCTTCGGCGAGGTCCGCCTGGTCAACGGCCGCGGCACCGCCGCCGGTCTCGGCACGGTCGTCATCGAGAAGGTCACCGGCTGACGCCGGTCTCCCGACCGGTGGCCGGCAAGGGGCGGGTGCTCACCGTGGCACCCGCCCCTTGCCATGCCCGGCGCTCTTGCCGCTCACGGCCCACGGGCTGCGACTCCACCG
>NZ_VJZE01000402.1 GCF_009377205.1 Streptomyces phyllanthi | reverse complement strand
TCGCCGATCTCGTTCCGCAGCCCCGCCCCCTCGTCGCCGATCTCGTTCCGCAGGGCCTGGACGGCCAGCGCACCCCGGTCGTACACGGCGATGTCGAACTGGTTCTCCGGCCCCGGGTCACCCGGCCTGACTGTCCAGAAGCGATCGCCGGCCGGATGCGACGCGTACACGTGGTCCGCGAGCTCCTGCGCCGTCCCCTCGCCCTCGTGCTCGGACCACAGCCACTGCGCGTACCGGGCGAAGCCCTCGTCGAGCCAGATGTCCTTCCACCCGGCGACGGACACGAGGTCGCCGTGCCACTGGTGGGCCAGCTCAACAGGATCGCCATTCGGCCGACATGAGTGACCACGGCCAGCGCACCTTTCAAGCCAGATCCCGGCCGAAACTCCCGTTTGCTCCGACCGAACCCCCACCTGCCCCAACAGGCCCTCTTTTGCACGGCAGTTGACGGCAGTACCGTCCGCGCATGCCCATACCTGCGCGCCGCAGGCGCTTCATGACCTGGAGATCGCTCGCGACGGCGGCCACCGCCGCCCTGATGGCCACCCTCCTCACCCCGGCGGTCTCCCACGGCACACCCGCGCCCGGGGAGAGCAAGCCCGTCTACTCGTACGAGAACGCCATCCGCGAGTCCGTATGGGTCGACACGGGACTCGACGGCGACGGCGACGGGAGGACCGACCGCGTCGCCGCCGACATCGTCCGGCCCCGCGAACTCGCCCGGCAGGGCCGCGAGATACCCGTGATCATGGACGCGAGCCCGTACTACTCCTGCTGCGGACGCGGCAACGAGAGCCAGCGGAAGACGTACGACGCAAACGGCAACGTTGTCCAGATGCCGCTCTTCTACGACAACTACTTCGTGCCCCGCGGCTACGCCTTCGTCGGTGTCGACCTCGCCGGCACCAACCGCTCCGACGGCTGCGTCGACGTCGGCGGCCGCTCCGACATCCGGTCCGCGAAGGCCGTCGTCGACTGGCTGAACGGCCGCGCGAAGGGCTACACGAGCCGCACGGGCACCGTCCGGGCCAAGGCGACCTGGACCAACGGCAGAACCGGCATGATCGGCAAGAGCTACGACGGCACCATCGCCAACGGTGTCGCCGCCACCGGAGTCGAGGGCCTGGAGACCATCGTCCCCATCGGCGCCATCTCCTCCTGGTACGACTACTACTTCGCCAAGGGCGCCCCGCTGTACGACTCCGGCCCCGACTGGCTGTCCAACGCCGTCGAGAGCCCCGAGGCCCGCGCCAAGTGCGCCGCCGTCCAGCAAAGGCTCGTCGAGGGGGCACCGCGCACCGGCGACTGGACCCCGCTGTGGACCGAGCGCGACTACGTCAAGGACGCCCGCAAGGTGAAGGCCAGCGTCTTCGTCGTCCACGGCGGGCAGGACCTCAACGTCCGCCCCAAGCACTTCGGCCAGTGGTGGGACGCCCTGGCGAGGAACGGCGTCGAGCGGAAGATCTGGATCTCCCAGGTCGGGCACGTGGACCCGTTCGACTTCCGCAGGGCCGCGTGGGTCGACACCCTGCACCGGTGGTTCGACCACGAACTCCTCGGCTACGACAACGGCGTCGACGACGAGCCCATGGCCGACATCGAACGGCACCCCGACGAGTGGGTGACATCCCACGTCTGGCCGCCCCGCAGCACCCGGACCGTGAGCCTGCGCCCCGACCAGGGCACCCAGGCGGGCGTCGGCACCCTCGGTCTGCGCCGGGGCTCGGGCACCGAGACCTTCACCGACGACCCGCGGTACAGCGAGACCGACTGGGCCGCGCACATCGACCAGCCGACCCCCGACAAGGCAGGCTTCGTCACCAAGCCCCTGACCAAGCCCCTGCGGCTGTCCGGCTCCTCCACGGTGACCGTCACCGCGACCCCCACGACCTCGACCGCGCACCTCTCGGCGGTCCTGGTGGACGTGGGCCCGGACACCATCCGTGACTACGCCGGTCCCGGCGAGGGCATCACCACGCTCACCGAGCGCACCTGCTGGGGCCCGAGCACCCCCGGTGACAGCTCCTGCTTCAGGGAGACACGGGCGAAGACCGCCGACGTCGACTACACCGTCCTCAGCCGCGGCTGGGCCGACCTCGGCAACCACGCCTCCGACCGGAAGGGCGCCCCGCTCACCCCGGGCAAGCCGTACACGATCACGCTCGACCTGCACGTCAGCGACCACGTGATCCCCGCCGGCCACCGCCTCGCGCTCATCGTCGCGGGCACCGACAGGGACCTCATCGACCCCCCGTCGTCCACGCCCACGCTGACGCTCGACCTGTCCCGTACGACCGCCCGCGTACCGCTGGCCGGAGGCGCCGACGCCTTCGCGCGGGCGACGAAGGGCGCCACCGCCGCTCCGGACGCGTCCGTCCTCGACGGCGTACGCGGCCCGCGCGCCGCCCACCGCATCCCGGGAGCCGTATGAAACCCCGCACCGCCGCGGTGACCGCCGCCGCCCTGACCGCAGCCCTGACCGCACCCTTGCTGTCGACCCCGGCCCACGCGGCCCCGGTCACGGGCACCCCGCCCCGCACCGGATTCGAGCAGACGAACGGGGCGCGCTGGACCAGCCAGCCCGAGGAGCGGGAGTTCCTGACCGCCGTCGACCGGGCGAGCGACCGCGTGTCGATCACCCGCATCGGCACCACCGAGCAGGACCGCCCACTGCGGCTCGTCCGCATCGGCACGCGACCCACGACCCGCACCGTGCTCCTGATCTGCAGCCAGCACGGTGACGAGCCCTCAGGCCGCGAGGCGTGCCTCACCACGGTCCGCGACCTCGCGTACACGAAGGACAGGCGGACCAAGGAGTTCCTGAAGCGCACCACCGTGCTCGTCGTGCCCACCGCCAACCCCGACGGCCGGGCCGCCGGCACACGCGGCAACAGCGACGGCGTCGACATCAACCGCGACCACCTCTCACTGGCGACGGCCGAGGCGCGGGCGATGGCCGCGGTCATCCGCGACCGCAGGCCGGACATCGTCTACGACCTGCACGAGTACGGCGCCACACCGCGCTACTACGACAAGGACCTCTTCGACCTCTGGCCGCGCAACCTCAACACCGACGCCGCCGTCCACGAGGAGGCCCGGACCCTGTCCGAGGCGTACGTACGGCCCGCCGCACAGGCCGCGGGGTACACGACAGGGACGTACGGCATCTGGACCGACCCCGTCACCGGCGAACCGGTCCGGCAGGTCGCGGGCGACGGACAGGAACGCATCCTGCGCAACATGTCGGGCGTCAAGCACGCGGTCGGACTGCTCATCGAGAGCCGCGTGGAACCCCTGACCGACGGGGCCGGGGAGCCGGCCAACAACCGGCGCCGGGTGAACTCCCAGCTCCAGGCGCTGAAGGGGCTGTTCGGCTTCGCGGGTGAACGCGGACGGCAGGTCGACGCGACCACCGCGGCGGCACGGGTGGCCGGATACCGGGACACCGGGCCGGTCTACGTCGGCGGCGCCGACAACGACCCCGCCGAACCCACCGAGGTGATCCAGGCCCCGCCCTGCGGCTACCGGCTCACCGACGACCAGTACACGCGGGTGAGGGACGAGCTCGCCCTGCACGGCGTGCGCGTACGACAGGACGGCGACGGCACCCTCGTACCGCTGCGCCAGTCGCTGCGCGCACTCGTGCCGCTGCTGTTCGACGAGCGCGCCCCGTACCGGCTTACGGCGGGGGAGCCCGACGACGACTGCTGAGAAGCCGAGGTCGCGCCCTGCGCGGCGCTGATGTTTCCTCAGGGGTAACGGAACGACAACGGCGTCGTTTGCGCAGCCCATACGGGGAAAGGTGCGGCCTGTGAACGACGAGAGACAGCGCATCCCGGACGATGACCACCACCACGGCGCCGCCGCCCTGCCCGGCTCGGAATCGGGCCTCAGGGGCGGCGGACGGCCGGAGACGGACCGCGTCGTCTTCGGCGTGACGGCCGCGCTCACCCTGGCCTTCGTCATCTGGGGCGCCACCGCGACCGACTCGCTCGAGGACGTGTCCGGGAAGATGCTCGGCGGGCTGATCCACAACGGCGGCTGGGCCTTCATGCTGGCGGCCTCCTGCTTCGTCATCTTCGCCCTCTGGCTCGCGGCCAGCCGCTACGGCCGTATCCACCTCGGCGCGGAGGGCGAGAAGCCCGAGTTCCGCACGGTGTCCTGGGTCGCGATGATGTTCAGCGCGGGCATGGGTATCGGCCTGATGTTCTACGGCGTCAGCGAGCCGCTCTCGCACTACACCTCGCCCCCGCCGGGCACCAGCCCCCAGGGCTCCGGCGAGCGCATGGAGACGGCGATGGCGACCACCCTCTTCCACTGGACGCTGCACCCGTGGGCGATCTACGCCGTCGTCGGCCTCGCCATCGCCTACAGCACGTTCCGCAAGAAGCGCCGCCAGACCATCAGCGCCGTCTTCACCCCGCTGATCGGCGAGAAGCACGCCAACGGCGCCGGCGGCCGGGTCATCGACGTCCTCGCGATCGTCGCCACGATCTTCGGCTCCGCGGCCTCCCTCGGCCTCGGCGCCCTTCAGATCGGCTCCGGCGTCCAGGAGCTGAACTGGATGGACAAGGTGAGCACCGGTCTGCTCGTCACGATCATCGCCGTCCTCACCCTGGCCTTCGTCGCCTCGGCGGTGTCCGGTGTGGAGAAGGGCATCCAGTGGCTGTCCAACACCAACATGGTGCTGGCCCTCGTGCTCGCCCTGTTCGTGTTCGTCGCCGGCCCGACCATCCTCATCCTCGACCTGCTGCCGACCTCGGTCTTCTCCTTCCTCGGTGAGCTGCCCGAGATGGCCGGCCGCACCGAGGCGTCCGGCGGCCAGGGCGTGGCGGACTGGCTGGGCAGCTGGACCGTCTTCTACTGGGCGTGGTGGATCTCCTGGACGCCGTTCGTCGGCATGTTCATCGCCCGTATCAGCCGTGGCCGCACCATCCGGCAGTTCGTCGGCGGTGTGATCCTGGTCCCCAGCACGGTCAGCCTGGTCTGGTTCGCGGTCTTCGGCGGTACGGCGATGAAGCTCCAGGAGGGCGGTCGGCTCGGCGAGGAGGAAACCCCCGAGGGCCAGCTCTTCGCCGTCCTCCGGGACTACCCCATCGCCACGGTCACCAGCCTGCTCGTGATGATCCTCGTCGGTATCTTCTTCGTGTCCGGCGCCGACGCGGCGTCCATCGTGATGGGCACGCTCTCGCAGAAGGGCGCGCTCGAACCCGGCCGGTTCGTCGTCGTGTTCTGGGGCATCGTCACCGGAGCCGTCGCCGCGATCATGCTGCTCGTCGGCAGCGGACAGGGCGACGCGCTCACCGGCCTGCAGAACCTCACGATCCTCGCCGCCGCGCCCTTCGTCCTGGTGATGATCGGCATGTGCGTCGCCCTGATGCGCGACCTGCGCCGGGACCCGGTGATGGTGCGCGAGGAGATGGCCTCCGAGGCCGTCGAACTCGCCGTCATCGAGGGCTACAAGAAGTACGACGGCGAGTTCGAGATCAGGGTCGGACCCGGTCAGGGCACGGAGACGGAGGGCGACCCGATCGGCAGGCAGCACTGAGCCAGGCGGTCCGTTCGGGCAGGGAGCAGGGAGCAGGGAGCAGGGAGCAGGGGCGCGTCCAGTGGCGTCCCGCCCCGTACGCCCTCGACCACGCGTACGCCCGTCCCGCCGGGCCGGGCCGCCAACTCCCCACCGGGCGCCGGGAGACGGATGCGGAATCTGTCATGCCGTGCTCACATTGCTCCCGCTCTGGGGATACTCACACCATGTCTGCCGAGTACGCGACCTTCGGCCTGGCACCGGCGATGCGTGCCGGTGGCGTCCTCGCCAACGGTGACTACCGGGTGCACCGGGACTTCGTCGACTTCATCGTCGACGGACGCCCGCTGCTGTTCCAGCTCTCCGACCTCGACGCCGTCTCCCCGCTCGCCTCCGACGTACCACCCGCGATCTTCACCGCCCAGGTACGCGGTCTGCTGCTGGAGGCCGACGCACCGTTGACCGGCGGACGGTACGTCATCTACGGCTGTCCCGAGTGCGAGGACCTCGCCTGCGGGGCCGTCACCGCGGTCATACAGAAGGACGGCGACGACTACGTGTGGCGTGACTTCGCGTGGCAGACGGAGGAGACGGCCGACCTGGAGCGGAACGGCTACCACGGCATCGGACCATTCCGCTTCCACGGCCCCGGGTACCGCGGCGCCCTGCGGTCCCTGCTGGACGGAGCCGACCCCTCGGCCCGCCGCCGCGTGCTCCTCATCGGCGCCCGCGTCGCCGTCCTCGCCAAGCTCGCCGCCGCTCTGCGCACGATCGGTATCGGTGCCGAGATCACCCACGACGCCACCGACGTCCCCGCGGACGAGCTGCGCACCTACGGTGCGGTGGCCTTCGGCCGCGCCGTCGGCGAGGAGGAGCGCGCCGCCGTACGCCGGGCCTTCGAGCACGCGGGGGTCGAGGTCGCGTACGTCGATGGGCTCGCCCCCATCATCCCGTTGCTCGTGGCCCAGATCGAGAGCGCCCTGGACCGCAGCCCGGCGGCCCGGCGCCGTCTGACCCGGCTGGTCGCCGTCGACGGCGAGGCGGGGATCGAGATCACGTCCACCTGCCGGGTGCAGGTGACGGCATACCGCCTCGACCGCCTGTACCGCACCCACACCTACGAGGTGTTCGACGGCATCCTGCCCGCGGGCCGGCACCGTATCGCGGTGAACGAGAGGGCCCGGAAGGGAGAGTCGTTCGTCGTGGCACGTTCGTCGGGGACGGTGCTGGTGGAGCCGATGACGGCCTGATCGGGTGCCAGGGGGAACGCACGTCCCGTGGTCGTTAGGATCGCCTCCTGTGACCGCCACTCTCGTCGCCAAGAATCTCTCCGCCGGCCACGGCGACCGCTCGCTCTTCTCCGGGCTCGACCTCGTTGTCGCGCCCGGAGACGTGATCGGGCTGGTCGGGGCCAATGGTGCGGGCAAGTCCACACTGCTGCGCATGCTCGCCGGGCTGCTCGCGCCCGAGCAGGGCGAGCTGCGGCTCTCCCCGCCCGCCGCGACCGTGGGCCATCTGCCCCAGGAGCCCGAGCGCCGGGCGGGCGAGACGGTACGGGAGTTCCTGGCGCGGCGCACGGGTGTCGCCGAGGCGCAGCGCGCGATGGACGAGGCCACGCAGGCGCTCGTCGACGGGGCGCCCGGCGCGGACGATGCCTACGCGACGAGCCTGGAACGCTGGCTCGCCCTGGGCGGCGCCGACCTCGACGAGCGGGCGGAGGAGGTCACCGGCTCGCTGGGCCTGGGCGTGGACCTGGACCAGCTGATGACGGGCCTGTCCGGCGGCCAGGCGGCAAGGGCCGGACTGGCCTCCCTGCTGCTGTCCCGCTACGACGTGTTCCTCCTCGACGAGCCCACCAACGACCTGGACCTCGACGGCCTGGAGCGGCTCGAACGCTTCGTGGGCGGTCTGCGCGCCGGCACGGTCGTCGTCAGCCACGACCGCGAGTTCCTGACCCGCACGGTCACCAAGGTCCTCGAACTCGACCTCGCCCAGGGGCAGATCAACCTCTACGGCGGCGGATACGAGGCCTACCTGGAGGAGCGTGACACGGCGCGCCGGCACGCGCGCGAGGACTACGAGGAGTACGCCGACAAGAAGTCGGCCCTCCAGGACCGCGCCCAGATGCAGCGCACCTGGATGGACAAGGGCGTGAAGAACGCGCGCCGCAAGGCGGGCAACGACAACGACAAGATCGGCCGCAAGTTCCGCAGCGAGGCGAGCGAGAAGCAGGCGGCCAAGGCGCGGCAGACCCAGCGCATGATCGAACGGCTGGAGGTCGTCGAGGAGCCGCGCAAGGAGTGGGAGCTGCGGATGAGCATCGCGTCCGCCCCGCGGTCGGGCGCGGTGGTCGCGACCCTGCGGGACGCCGAGGTGCGCCGCGGCGACTTCGTGCTCGGCCCGGTGTCACTCCAGCTGGACTGGGCGGACCGGGTCGCCGTGACGGGCGCGAACGGCGCCGGAAAGTCGACACTGCTCGGCGCCCTGCTGGGCCGTGTCCCGCTGGACGCGGGCCATGGCTCCCTGGGCTCCGGCGTCCTGGTCGGCGAGGTCGACCAGGCCCGCGGACTGTTCCACGGCTCGGAGTCACTGCTCGACGCGTTCTGCGCGGCCGTACCGGACACGGAACCGGTCGAGGTCCGCACCCTCCTGGCCAAGTTCGGCCTGAAGCGGAACCACGTCCTGCGCCCTGCGGCGACCCTTTCCCCGGGCGAGCGCACCCGGGCCGCGCTCGCCCTGCTCCAGGGCAGAGGCGTCAACCTGCTGGTCCTGGACGAGCCGACCAACCACCTGGACCTCCCGGCCATCGAGCAGCTGGAGTCGGCACTGGACGCGTACGAGGGCACGTTGCTGCTGGTGACCCACGACCGCCGGATGCTGGACGCGGTCCGGGTGACGCGGCGCTTCGAGGTGGCCGACGGCAAGCTGACGGAACGCTAGGGGCGGTGCTGGGGGCCGGGCCGGTTTTCCCTCGCCCCCGCCGCCCCTACCCGTCCCATCCCTGGGG
>NZ_VJZE01000401.1 GCF_009377205.1 Streptomyces phyllanthi | reverse complement strand
CGGGCAGGGTGGGACCGGTGTACCCCTCGTCGCCCGGGTTGTCGGACGAGGAGGAGCAGCCGGAGAGCGACAGCCCGGCACTCAGGAGCAGGATGGCGGCTTGGCGCGATGCTTTCATGTACCTCAGACGCCGCGGGTACGTGTTCCGTTCGAACCCCACCGGTCGAACGACGAGCTTACGGGCGCGGCCACGGATGGCCGTGGAGGCGCTCGATGTCGGTGTTGAACCGCTGAAGGTAGTCGGCGAAGCGGGTGACGTCCTCGTCGGACCAGCCGCCCATGACCATGGCGAGGGCGTGGACGTTGCCCTCGCGTTCCTCGTCGAGACGGCGCTCGCCCTCCTCGGTGATGCGGAACTTGCGAGCCATGCCTCCCTCCGGGTCGAGCGTGGGCTCGACCAGGCCCGCCTTCAGAGCGGCGGCGGTCTGGCGGCGAAGAGTGGACGCGTCCAGGCCGAACGCCTCGCTGAGCTCGCTGACGGACATCGGCCGTCCCTGTGCCCGGATACGGCTGAGCAGGATGTACGCGCTCCTCTCCAGGGTGGACCCCTTGGGGCGCCCTTTGCTCCTGCTCAGGTGCTGGTAGCGGCCGAGGAGCATGTTCTCGTACTCGACCCGGCGCGTGGGCTCGTCCACAGTCGCTGTCTTCCTTCTCACGGGTGCCGCGGATGGCCGGAGGCGTCCCCCACCCAGGACACCCAGGACACCCGGGAACCCCCGGATACCCCGGACATCCCCGGACACCTCGCCCATGCATCGTACCCGTGCCGTGCCTCGTACCCGTGCCGTGCTCCGTGCCCGCGGCGTGCATCATGCACGTCGTGTGTACGATGCCTGCGGCGCGCCCGTCGCACCGTACGGCGCTCGCCCTGTCACCGGTTCCACGCACCGAGGAGATCCCTGCTGATGGCCACCCCCCTGCCGACCGCGCGTTCGAGAGGTGTCATCGCGACCCTCGCGCTCGCCGGCATAGTCGCCTCGATCATGATGACCCTGGTGACGCCGCTGCTCACGGATCTGCCGGCGATCCTCGGCACCAGTTCCTCGAACGCCTCATGGGTGGTGACCGCCACGCTGCTGACGGGCGCGGTCTTCGGTCCGGTCGGCGGACGCCTCGGTGACCTGTACGGCAAGCGGCGCATACTGCTCGTGTGCTGCGTCCCGCTGGTGGCCGGCTCGGTGGTGTGCGCGCTGTCCTCGTCCGTCGTGCCGATGGTCGTGGGCCGCGGGCTGCAGGGTATCGGCATGGGCGTGGTGCCGCTCGGCATCAGCCTGCTGCGCGACGTGGTGCCGCAGGAGAAGCTCAGCTCCTCCATCGCGCTGGTGAGCGCCTCGCTGGGGATCGGCGCCGGTCTGGGCCTGCCCATCGCGGCCGCGGTCGCCCAGTACGCCAGCTGGCGGGTGCTGTTCTGGGGTGCCGCCGCCCTCGCGCTGGCGGTCACCGCCATGATCTGGTTCCTCGTCCCCGGCACCCCTGCGGGCGCCAAGGGGCAGCGCTTCGACTTCGCCGGCGCCCTCGGTCTCGGCGGCGGAGTGCTGTGCCTGCTGCTCGCGGTCTCCAAGGGGGCCGACTGGGGCTGGGCTTCCGGGACCA
The DNA here is from genome assembly GCF_009377205.1 of Streptomyces phyllanthi. Taxonomy (GTDB): domain Bacteria; phylum Actinomycetota; class Actinomycetes; order Streptomycetales; family Streptomycetaceae; genus Streptomyces; species Streptomyces phyllanthi. Next base: position 6,951 of record NZ_VJZE01000401.1, on the reverse strand, counting down.
CGCTCGGCCTGTTCGCCGCCGCCGTGGTGCTCCTGCTCGTCTGGGGCTTCTGGGAGCTGCGCACCCGTGATCCGCTGGTGGACCTGCGCACCACCGCCCACCCGCGTGTCCTGCTCACCAACGTCGCCTCGGTCCTCGTCGGCTTCGGTATGTACGGGCAGTCGCTCATCTCTCCGCAGCTCCTGCAGTTGCCTGAGGCGACCGGCTACGGTCTGGGGCAGTCCATGCTGGCCATGGGCCTGTGGATGGCACCGGCCGGCGTGATGATGATGGTGATCTCTCCGCTCGGCGGAAGGCTCACGGCCACGCGCGGTCCCAAGGTCACCCTGATCCTGGGCGCGCTGGTGATCGCCGCCGGATACGGCCTGTCCCTGGTGCTCATGGGCTCCACCTGGGGCCTGCTCGTCGTCGCCCTCGTCGTCAGCTCCGGGGTCGGTTTCGCGTACGGGGCGATGCCCGCGCTGATCATGAGCACGGTGCCGCCGTCCGAGACGGCCTCCGCGAACAGCTTCAACACCCTGATGCGCTCGCTGGGCACGTCCTCCGCCGCCGCGGTGATCGGTGTGGTGCTCGCCGAGACGACCACCACCACGGGCGGATTCACCCTGCCTTCGGAGGACGGCTTCCGCACCGGACTGCTGATCGGTTGCGGGGTGGCACTGGTCGCCGCCGCGGTCGCCGCCCTCATCCCTGCCGCACGGGAGGCCGCACCCGGGACCGAGGCGACGGAGCAGCAGCCGACCGCCGCCGAGGCGCCCGCTCCGGCGGCGTGACCGGCAAGGTGACCGGGGCGCGATGTCGGGGGAGACCGTAAGGCCGGGTCTTCCCGCGTTCCGCGAGCCGGTTCGGCCCGGAGGAAATCGGTGGCCGTTCTTCGGCCGTGGTGCTGGGATGGCGCGATGCGAGAAGAGGCGTCGGCCATCGTGGACCGGGGGCAGTACCAGAGCGCGGTCACTCCCTGGGAGCAGGAGGTCTGGCGGGCCGAGGCCCTCGGCTGGGTGGAGGGCGAGCTTGCCGCGCATGGCTTGCGGGCGACCGGGGGCCGGAGCGTTCGACTGCGGCCGTGGTCCGTCCTGGTGCGGGTGCCCGTCGAGGGGCGTGACGCCGTCTGGTTCAAGGCGAATCCACCGGCTAGCGCTTTCGAAGCCGCGCTGACTGAGGCACTCGCTCGCTGGGTGCCCGAGCACGTACTGGAGCCGCTTGCCGTCGACACCGGCCGCGGCTGGTCGCTGCTGCCCGACGGAGGGGAACTCTTCAGGGACGTACTCGACCGGGAGGCGGCCGATCCCCGTACGTGGGAAGAGCTCCTCCGCCGGTACGCGGCCATACAGCAGGCCCTGAGTCCGCACGCAATGGAGATGGAACTGCTGGGTGTCCCCGGCGCACGGACCACCGCACTGCCGGAGGTCTTCGACGAGGCGGTCGCGCAGAACTCCGCGCTGGGGCCGGAGGAACGCAGGAGACTCGGGGAGGCACGGCCGTTCCTCGTGGACTGGTGCGCGGAGCTCGCGGACGTGGGGATCGCGGACTCCCTCGACCACTCGGACCTGCACGACGGTCAGCTGTTCCACCCGGAACCGGGCCGTTTCACCTTCTTCGACTGGGGCGACGCCGCCGTCTCGCATCCCTTCTGCAGTCTGCCGGTCCCTGCCCGAAGCGCCTGCGAACGCTACGGCCCCGGCGTTCTGCCACGGCTGCGGGACGCCTACCTGGAGCCGTGGACGGGCTCCGGCCGAACGATGGGGGAACTACGCCGTGCCGTGAGCCTCGCATGGCGGCTCGGTGCCCTGGGGCGCGCCTGCTCCTGGGGCCGCATGTTTCCGTCCGCGTCCGGCGCCGAGGACGCCCCCGGGGCCGCGGAAAGCGCCCACTGGCTGCTGCAACTCCTCAGTGAACCGCCGCTCTAGACGGCGGCGGCCCGAGGCAGGGCAAGGGGGACGGAGCGCCGAATCGCCGGAGCGCGCGGACCTCGATTGCCGAGCTTCCGGATCCCGGGGCGGTCCGGCACCATGAGGTGACCGGTGACGCACTGAGCCCGCGACTGGAGCAACCGCCCGTGACCACGGATGCGTTCAGTGCCGAGCCGAGCGCGCGGGAGGCAGCCGCGCCGGCGGCGGTCGGCGAGGTGGTCATCGTCCGGATGCTGCTGGAGCTGATCGCGATCCCCGGTGTGACCGGCAGCCCGGCCGAGTCCGAGAAGACGACTCCCGAGAGGAGTCGGGAGTCGAGGGGTGGCGCCGTGGAGGAGGTGACGGGCGAGGGCCCCGATACTTCCGTCGCGGAACTTGACGCCCTCACAGGGCCGTTGCCACACTCGCCGCCTCCATAGAAATCGCTTGCTGTCTCCGGGGACGTACCTCCTGGTGTTTCGTTGAGCCGTGCCGCCGCAGGTCACGTGCGCCGCGTGGGCCTGAAGCGATGCAGCAACCCGGGTCGAATCGGGTTCGACGCGTCCCAGGAACGGACCGGGGCAGCACGCGTGCCAACCCCCACCTGGGAGAAGACGAGATGGGACGCAGAGCCGCAGCTCACCTCACCGATCCGGGCGCGACGGACCGACGTGGCCGTACCAAGCGCGCCGCCGTCACCGCCGCCTGTGCCACCGCCCTGCTCACCGGCGCCGCCGCGCCGACGGCTCCCGCAAGCGCGGCGCCGGAACCGAAAGCCGCCTGTGGCGAGGGCTCCTACCAGGCGGAAGCCGTACTCAACGGCAGCACGTGGACCGCCCGGCGCGGCAGCAGTGTCGTGTACACCGGCGGCGACATGCGCGCCGCGACACAGGCGGCCGTGAACAGCCTGACGTCGGGCCGGACTTCGAAGGAACGGGTCGTCGTCCGGGGCTCCGGCTCCATCGCCGCCGGCTCCCGGGTCTCCCTGCCGAGCTACACCGTGCTCGACGTCTGCGGCACGATCAACGTCACCGGCTCGGGCTCCGGCGACCAGGCGCCCGTCTACGCACGCGGTGCCCGGGACATCGAGGTCCAGCACCTGAACCTCACCGGCACGCCGCTGTACGGCATCTTCCTGCGCAACGTCCAGAACGTCGTCCTCGGCCAGATCGACATGCGCCTGTCCCGTGGCCTCGGCATCCGTATCGACAACCGCGGCGACACCAGCCAGTGGACGCGGAACGTCAGGATCGACACCGTGTACGTCTCGGGCGCGAGCAGCCACGCCGTCGAGACGTACGGCGTCGACGGCCTCACCATCGGAACCGTCACCGCCCGCAACGTCGGCGAGTCCGGTCTGCTGCTCAACCAGACCATCAACGCGACGGTCACCAAGGTGGACGCGGACGGCGCGGGCACCGGAACCGGCTACGCGGCCTTCCGCATGGCGAACCGCAACGGCCGGGTCGGCAGCGGCTATCCCACCAACGTCCGCGTGGGCGAGGTCGTCGCGCGCGGCGGCGGGCGCGGCGTCTTCTGCGTCTCCGAAAGCGGTGGCGCGGTCATCGACCGGGTGACCCTGTCCAACACCGGCAACAACGCGATCCTCATCGAGAACTGCTACAACGTGAACCTCGCGGCGCAGAGCGGCAGCGTGTCGGGCGGCGGGGAGATCAGGCTCGCGGCACGGTCGGAATTCCCGAACAACCGTGACATCACCATCCAGAACCTGACGGTCACCAACTCGGCCATCAGGGAGAGCCCCTGCGGCGAGAACACGACGTTCCGCAACAACCGGCTGGTCAACAGCCGCGAGGACATCTGCTGAACCGTCCCCGGTGCGGGTCCGGGACCAGGGCCTGTCGTTTGGATCAGGCCGGCCGTGTGCGGCACCGCTCAAACGACCCGAGCGGGGCCATGGGGGAGCAGATGACCGACGACAACGCCCCAGCTTCCCGGACCCGCGTCCAGCCCACAGGAGACGGCGGCCTCAGGAGTTGAGCTTCAGGAGTTGAGCTTCAGGAGTTGACCCTTCCCTTACGTCAGGCTCAATGCTGTACGCCGACGAAAGGGCACGTGCATGAGCTACTCCGTGGGGCAGGTCTCCGCCTTCGCCGGGGTGACGGTGCGGACACTGCACCACTACGACAGGGCGGGGCTGCTGTCACCCGGCGACCGCAGCGACGCCGGCTACCGGCTCTACAACGACACCGACCTGGCCCGCCTCCAGCAGATCCTCTTCTACCGCGAACTCGGCTTCTCCCTCGACGACATCGCCACCATCCTCAAGGACCCGCAGGCGAACGCGCTGGAGCACCTCCGCGCCCGGCAGCGCCGGCTGGGCGAGGAGATCGCCCGGCTCCAGCGGCTGGCCGAAGTGGCCGAGCAGGCCATCGAGGTGCAGCTCACGGGTGTGTCCCTCACGCCCGAGGAGCGCTTCGAGGTCTTCGGCGAGATCACCTTCGACCTCAGCTACGCCACCGAGGCGCAGCTCAAGTGGCGGCACTCGGCAGGACAACGCGAGGCCATGGCCCGCGCGGCCGCGCACACCAAGGAGGACTGGCGGCGGCTCATGGCCGAGGCTGCCGCCTGGCGTGCCGAGCTGCTCGCGGCCTTCGACGCCGGGGAGCCCAGCGACGGCGAGCGGGCCATGGACCTCGCCGAGGAGCACCGCGGGCACATCAGCCGCTGGTTCACGCCCTGCCCGCCCGACATGCACCGGCGCATCGCCGACGACTTCGCCGCCGACCCGCGGGCCTTCGCCCTCGTCGTACCGCTGTCGCAGCAACGGCCGGGCCTGGCCGCCCATCTGTGCAAGGCGATCCACTCCAACGCCTCCCGCCTCGCCGCCGCCCGTCCCGACGCCGACCGCACGTCCGACCCCGGGGCCGAGCCCGAGGAGTACCAGTGAGAATCCTGATCGCCGCCGCCGGTTCACGCGGCGACGTCGACCCGTACACCGGCCTGGGCGCCGAACTGCACCGCTCCGGGTACGACGTGGCCATCGCCACGACGGACGCCTTCGCCCCGCTCGTACGGAAAGCCGGGCTGGAGTTCCGAAGCCTTCCCGCGGCCCGGCCCCGGGCCGACGGAGGCCTGGCCGGCAGACGCGAGCTCATGCGTGTCGCGGCCGCCTTCGCCACCGAACTGGGCCAGGGCTTCGCCGACGCGGCGGCCCGGGGCGCCGACCTGCTTCTGCTCTCCGCGACCACGGCCCCGCTCGGCTGGCACATCACCGAGGCCACCGGCATCCCGAGCCTCGGCGTCCACCTTCAGCCCACCGCGCCGACCGGCGACTTCCCGCCCGTCGTCATGGGCACCCGCTCACTCGGACGCCTCGGCAACCGTACGGCCGGGCGCTTCGCACTCCGCATGGCCGACCGCGTGTACGGGCAGGCCGTCTCGGACCTGCGCCGCCGCCTGGACCTGCCCGCCGTCTCCGCCCCGGCGATGCGCCGCCGCCAGGAGCAGGCCCATTGGCCCGTCCTGTACGGCTTCAGCACCGCACTCGTGCCGCGCCCCTCCGACTGGCGTCCCGGGCTCGACGTCGTGGGCACCTGGTGGCCCCACCTCCACCCCGCCGAGCGGCTCCCCGCGGAGCTGGAGGACTTCCTGCGGGCCGGGCCCCGGCCCGTGTTCATCGGCTTCGGCAGCATGGCGGCCGGAGAGGGGGAGCGGCTCGGCGAGATCGCCGTGGGGGCCCTGCGGCGCGCCGGACTGCGCGGCGTCCTCCAGTCCGGCAGCGCGGGGCTCGCGGCCGACGGCGACGACGTGCTCACCATCGGCGACGTACCGCACGAGTTGCTGTTCCCCCGGCTCGCCGCCGTGGTCCACCACGCCGGGGCGGGCACCACGGCCGCCGCACTGCGCGCCGGAGTGCCCGCGGTCGCGGTGCCGGTGACCGCGGACCAGCCGTTCTGGGCGGCGCGGCTCGCCGCACTGGGGGCCGCGCCCGACCCGATCCCCTTCACGTCCCTGACCGCCGAACGGCTGGCCGACGCCCTGGGCCAAGTGGTGAGGCGGCAGACGTACGCCCGGGCGGCAGCGACCGCGGCCCGGCACATGGCGACGGAGGACGGAGCGGGCCGCGCCCTCAGGGCCGTTCAGCACATGACGGGCTGACGGGCCGTCGGCACTCGGTTTCCGTACTCCGCCTCTTGCGCGCGGGCTCTCAGAAACTGCCCTTGCGGAACTCGCTCTCCGAAGAGGTGGTCGTGGCGGTGACGTTGTAGCGGTCGCCGCCCGCGTCACGGCGGCCCTGGTCGTGGTTGTACTGGAACTTGAAGACATACGTGCCGGGCTCCAGCGTGACTCCCGACTTCAGCGTCACCACGTAGTCCACCTCGCCGCTGGTCGCCGCCGACGCCACCGACACCCGGTCGCCGAGGGAGCTCCACGTGCCGGTGTTGGAGACGCCACCCGTCTGGATGATCTTGACGACCACCTTGAGGCTGCTGAGCGACTTCGTCGACTTCACGGTGATGACGCTCTGGTCCCAGTAGTCGTTGGAGTCCGCCTCGACGCTTCCGTCGGACCAGAGGAAGGAGGTCGACTCCTGTTGCGAGGAAGTCGTCGACCGTGACGAGGTCTCCTGCTCGTCGTTCCCGGCCGACTTCTCGTCATCGTTCGTGCCGGAACCGGAGTCCGAGGAGCCGGACCCTCCACCGGAGGAGCCGCCGGACCCACCCGGGGCCGGGAGATAGACCACGTCCGGGGCCCTGTCCCCCTTCTCCTTGGCCGGTGCACCCGAGGACGTGGTGGAGGACGGTGTGCCGCCGGGCTCGGCGGAGCCCCGCTCCTTCACGGCGTCCTTCTTCTCGGCGGCGGTGGTCACCTTCTCCGGACCGCCGCTCCAGTCGATCTGGGAGACCAGCGCGGTGGTGCCCATGATGACGACGACCGTGGCCGCGGAGCCCCCGACGGCGTTCCAGACCCTGCGGCCGGGCAGGAATCCGCGCAGCGGAGTGCGCGCCTTGCGGGCGAACAGTTCGGCGAACTCGCCGTCCGAGCGGCTGGGTCGAACGGTGGTCTGCGGCATGAGGCGGGTCCTTAACGACGAGAG
>NZ_VJZE01000400.1 GCF_009377205.1 Streptomyces phyllanthi | reverse complement strand
CCCCAGCACCGCGTCCATCTCACCCCCCTCCACCGCGAAATCCGGCTCGAACCCCGCGGAGCGGCACGCCGCCACCGTCAGCTCCCGCAGGTCGTACCCGTGCCGGAACATCACCAGCCGCTCCCCCTCCAGATCGGAGATCCGGACACTGCGCCGGCCACCCCAGCGCGGCGACGCCGCGCCCTCCGGCGACGACACCACCACCAGGTCCTCACGCAGCACCTCCACCGTGGTCAGCGCAGGCGAGGGGCTGGGCAGGGGCAGGACGACCAGCGCCAGATCCAGCGCACCCCGCGCGAGCTCCCGTACGAGATCGTGCGAGCCGCTCTCCTCGATCAGCAGCCGGATCCCGGGATAGCTGTCGTGGAAGGTACGCAGCACGTCCGGCAGCAGGCCCGTGCACAGACTGGGGGTCGCGCCCAGCCGTACCCGCCCGCGTCTCAGCTGCGCCAGTTCCGCCACCTCCTGCCGCGCCGTGTCCGCGTCCGCCAGTATCCGGCGGGCCAGCGGCAGCAGCGCCTCGCCCGCGTCGGTCAGCGTGATGTTGCCCCGCGCCCGCCGGAACAGGTCCGCCCCCAACTCCCGCTCCAGCGCCCTGATCTGCTGGGACAGCGAGGGCTGCGCGACATGCACGAGATCGGCGGCGCGCGTGAAGTGCCGGGTCTCGGCGACGGCCACGAAGTACTGGAGTTGCTGGAACTGCATGCCTCCACGATAGGCCACCCCTATCGAAACCAGCCGGACCATGTCTTGGACCGATGACGTGTTCCGGCCCTAGCGTCTTGAGACATGGCTCTGGCAACGCGGACGGACCGACGGCCGTCCATGGCACGCACGGTGTGGGACAGCTCCGTCGGCAAGAAGACCGTGATGGCGGTCAGCGGTCTGATCATGCTGCTCTACCTGGTGGTGCACATGATCGGGAACCTGAAGATCTTCTTCGGGGAGGACGAGTTCGACCACTACGCCCACTGGCTGCGCACCGTCGGCGAACCCTTCATGCACTACGAGTGGACCCTGTGGCTCGTCCGCGTCGTGCTCGTGGTGGCCGTCGTCGCTCACGCCACGTCGGCGTACCAGCTCAGCCGCCGCGACATCAAGGCGCGCCCCAGCAAGTACGCGCACAAGAAGCCGAGGGCGAGCTACGCCACACGCACCATGCGCTGGGGCGGGATCATCCTCGGCCTGTTCATCGTCTGGCACATCCTGGACCTGACGACCGGCACCGTGCACCCCGGCGGCTTCCAGGAGGGCCACCCGTACCAGAACGTCGTGGACACCTTCTCCACCTGGTACGGCAACGTCGTCTACATCGTCGCGATGCTCGCGCTCGGCCTGCACATCCGGCACGGCTTCTGGAGCGCGGCCCAGACCCTCGGTGTCGGAAGCCGCGCCCGCGACCGCGCCCTCAAGACCGTCGCAGGCGTCCTCGCGCTGCTGCTCACGGCCGGATTCATCGCCGTACCCGTGGGCGTCATGACCGGAGTGGTGAGCTGAACATGACTGCCTCGTCAGAGTACGTGGACTACGAGACCGGCGCGCCCGCCGTCGACGGCAAGGCGCCCTCCGGCCCCGTCAACGAACGCTGGGACACCCGCCGCTTCGAGGCCAAGCTGGTCAACCCCGCCAACCGGCGCAAGCACACGGTGATCGTGGTCGGGACGGGTCTGGCCGGCGGCTCCGCGGGCGCCACGCTCGCCGAACAGGGCTACCACGTCGTGCAGTTCTGCTACCAGGACTCCCCGCGCCGCGCCCACTCGATCGCCGCGCAGGGCGGCATCAACGCAGCGAAGAACTACCGCAACGACGGCGACTCCATCCACCGGCTGTTCTACGACACCGTCAAGGGCGGCGACTTCCGGGCCCGCGAGTCCAACGTCCACCGGCTGGCGCAGATCTCGGTGGAGATCATCGACCAGTGCGTCGCGCAGGGCGTGCCGTTCGCGCGCGAGTACGGCGGTCTGCTCGACACCCGGTCGTTCGGCGGGGTGCAGGTGTCGCGGACCTTCTACGCACGCGGCCAGACGGGACAGCAGCTGCTGCTGGGCGCCTACCAGGCCCTCAGCAGGCAGATCGCGGCCGGCAACATCGAGATGCACGCCCGTACCGAGATGCTCGACCTGATCGTGATCGACGGGCGGGCGCGCGGCATCGTGGCCCGGGACCTGATCACCGGCCGGATCGACACGTACTTCGCGGACGCCGTCGTGCTGGCCTCCGGCGGCTACGGCAACGTCTTCTACCTGTCGACGAACGCCATGAACTCCAACGCCACCGCGATCTGGCGGGCCCACCGGCGCGGCGCCCACTTCGCCAACCCCTGCTTCACCCAGATCCACCCCACCTGCATCCCGCGCACCGGCGACCACCAGTCGAAGCTCACGCTGATGAGCGAGTCCCTGCGCAATGACGGCCGGATCTGGGTGCCGAAGGCGAAGGGGGACCAGCGGCCCCCGAACGAGATCCCCGAGGCTGAGCGCGACTACTACCTGGAGCGCATCTACCCGTCCTTCGGCAACCTCGTGCCCCGCGACATCGCCTCCCGCGCCGCCAAGAACGTCTGCGACGAGGGCAGGGGAGTCGGACCCGGCGGGCAGGGCGTCTACCTCGACTTCGCCGACGCCATCCGGCGCATGGGACGCAAGGCCGTCGAGGCCAAGTACGGCAACCTCTTCGACATGTACCAGCGGATCACCGACGAGGATCCGTACGAGGTGCCGATGCGCATCTATCCCGCTGTGCACTACACGATGGGCGGCCTCTGGGTCGACTACGACCTCCAGACCACCGTCCCCGGCCTGTTCGCGATCGGCGAGGCGAACTTCTCCGACCACGGCGCGAACCGGCTCGGCGCCTCCGCCCTGATGCAGGGGCTCGCCGACGGCTACTTCGTGCTGCCGGCCACCATCAACGACTATCTGGCCCGCAACCCGCACAAGGGCGGGATCACCGCGGAGCACCCCGTCGTCCAGGAGGTGGTGGCCGAGACCGAGGACCGGCTCAACCTGCTCCTCGCCGTCGACGGCGACCGCACCCCCGACTCCTTCCACCGCGAGGTCGGCGAGCTGATGTGGGAGTTCTGCGGCATGGCCCGCACGGACGCGGGCCTGCGCAAGGCGCTGGAGCGCATCCCGCAGATCCGCGAGGAGTTCTGGCGGCGCATCAAGGTGCCCGGCACCGGCGAGGAGTTCAACCAGTCGCTGGAGAAGGCCAACCGCGTCGTCGACTATCTGGAGCTCGCCGAGCTGATGTGCCTCGACGCCCTGCACCGCAGCGAGTCCTGCGGCGGCCACTTCCGCGAGGAGTCCCAGACGCCCGACGGCGAGGCGGCCCGCAAGGACGACGAGTTCGCGTACGCGGCCGCCTGGGAGTTCACCGGCACGGGCACCGCTCCCGTCCTGCACAAGGAAGACCTGGTCTTCGAGTACGTCCACCCCACCCAGCGGAGCTACGCATGAAGCTCACCCTGCGCGTCTGGCGGCAGAAGAACGCCGGCGCCGACGGAGCGATGTCCACGTACGAGGTGGACGGCATCTCGTCCGACATGTCCTTCCTGGAGATGCTGGACACCCTCAACGAGGAGCTCATCCTCAAGGGCGAGGACCCGGTCGCCTTCGACCACGACTGCCGCGAGGGCATCTGCGGCGCGTGCAGTCTGGTGATCAACGGTGACGCGCACGGGCCCGAGCGCACGACGACCTGCCAGCTGCACATGCGGTCCTTCCGGGACGGCGACACGATCGACATCGAGCCGTGGCGGGCGTCGGCCTTCCCGGTGATCAAGGACCTGGTGGTGGACCGGTCGGCCTTCGACCGGATCATCCAGGCCGGTGGCTACATCACCGCGCCGACCGGTGCCGCGCCCGAGGCCCACGCCACGCCCGTACCGAAGCCCGACGCCGACTCCGCCTTCGAGCACGCCGAGTGCATCGGGTGCGGGGCGTGTGTGGCGGCCTGCCCGAACGGGGCCGCCATGCTCTTCACCTCGGCCAAGGTCAACCATCTGAACGTGCTGCCGCAAGGTGCTCCCGAGCGGGAGACACGGGTGCTGGACATGGTGGCGCAGATGGACGACGAGGGGTTCGGCGGGTGCACGCTCACGGGTGAGTGCGCCACCGCGTGCCCCAAGGGCATTCCGCTCGTCTCCATCACGAGCATGAACAGGGAGTGGCTGCGGGCGACCCGGAAGGTGTCCAGGTGACAGCCGCGCCCGCCTGACGAGACGTTCGCCGACAAGGTGCGGACGGGCGGGGCCGGGAGTGGTGCTCTCCGGCCCCGCCAAGCACTGCCGGGCTCCGCACCCCGGCATTCAGCAACCCCACATCCCTCCTCTCTGCGCAGGTCATGCACCGGTCAACCGGTGCCGGGACAACAGGAGCGAGCACGCCGTGGCCGATCGGCCCCGCTGCCCTCCCGCCGCACCGGCCCATGACCAGGAGAGAGAGCCATGACCGGCGTATCCACACTCGACAGCCCGCCGCAGGCGACCGCGCCCACCCGCTACACCGTCACCCTCGCCCGCGACGAGGCCGACGTACAGGCCGCGCAGCGGCTGCGTCACGACGTCTTCGCCGGCGAGATGGGCGCGCTGCTGTCCAGCCCGCAGCCCGGCCTCGACGTCGACGCCTTCGACGCGTACTGCGACCACCTGCTCGTCCGTGACACGCTGACCGGCCAGGTCGTCGGCACCTACCGGCTGCTGCCGCCCGAACGGGCCGCGATAGCCGGACGGCTGTACTCGGAGGGCGAGTTCGACCTCGCGCCACTGGACGCCATCCGCCCCGGGCTCGTCGAGGTCGGCCGCTCCTGTGTGCACCCCGACCACCGCGACGGCACGGTCATCAGCCTGATCTGGGCCGGTATCGCCCGGTACATGGTCGAGAGCGGCCACGAGTGGCTGGCCGGTTGCTGCTCCCTCCCGCTGACCGACGGTGGCGTGCTCGCCGCGGGCACCTGGGACCGCGTACGGGCCAGGAACCTCGCGCCCGAGGAGTACCGCGTACGACCGCTGCTGCCCTGGGTGCCGGAGGGCATCACACCGCCTGAGCGCACTGCGTCCCTCCCGCCCGCCCGCGCTACCCGCCCTGAGGTCCCCCCGCTGCTGCGCGGCTACCTCCGCCTCGGCGCCTGGGTCTGCGGCGAGCCCGCGCACGACCCGGACTTCGGCGTCGCCGACCTGTACGTGCTGCTGCCGATGAGCCGGGTCAACCCGCGCTATCTGCGGCACTTCCTGTCCCTCGTACCGGCGTGAGCGGCGTCTGGCTGCCCAGCGCGCCCTGCACCCCGCCGTCCTGCGTGGAGGCCACGGCGACCTGGGCCGCCGTGCCGCGCGCGGTACGGCGGCTCGCCGCGCTGTTCGCGCTGGTGCTCGTCGGTGTGGCGCTGTCCCCGGTCGTCGGGCGGCTGCGGGCGGTGCCGCGCGACCGGCTGGTACGGCGCTGGTGCCGTGCCGTCGTGCGGGCCGCCGGAGTACGGGTGCGGATCTCGGGGAGCGCCGCGCCCACGGGAGGTCTGCTGTTGGTGGCCAACCACATCTCGTGGCTGGACATCCCGCTGCTGGCCGCCGTCCGCCCGGCTCGGATGCTGGCCAAGACCGAGGTGCGCGGCTGGCCCGTGGCGGGCGTCCTCGCCGAACGCGGCGGCACCCTCTTCATCGACCGCGACCGCATCCGCGCACTCCCCGCGACGGTCGCCCGGATCGCCGAGGCCCTGCGCGGTGGTACGGCGGTCGCGGTCTTCCCCGAGGGCAGCACCTGGTGCGGCCGGGCCCACGGGCACTTCCGGCGGGCCGTGTTCCAGGCCGCGCTCGACGCGGGCGTACCCGTCCAGCCGGTAGGGCTCCGCTACGAGCTCACCGGCGGGACCGCGAGCACCGCGCCCGCCTTCGTCGGCGACGACTCGCTGCTCGCCTCGCTGTGGCGGGTGGCGTCGGCGCGCGGGCTGGTGGCGGAGGTGGACGTACGGCCCGCGATCCCGGCGGGCAGCCATCCCGACCGCCGCACGCTTGCCCGGGCCGCCCAGCGGTGTTCCTGAACGCGGCGACCCCAGGACGGGTTGCCGGATGGTCCCCTGTGCGACAGGAGGACTCGCGTCAGGAGCTGCCCGGCCCGGGAGCAGGAAGAGCCGCGGGAGCGTGACAGGTGCAGGCTCTAAGATCAAGTGATCTTGGCCAACGTGGCTGAAAGGATTCCCTGTGCGCCACTCCCCACCGGCCGACCCGGCCCCGGGCCGGCGAAGATCCCGCCGGAAGCATCGAGCCCTGGCGGCGGCCCTCCCGGCCGCTCTTGTGCGCGCCGGCGCCTTCCCCGGCACCATAGCGAGGTACTGATATGCGCCACACCCTTCTCACGCCCTTGCTGGCGGTGTCCCTGACCGGATGCTCGCTCCTCGGCCAGGACACGCCGTGCACCGGGGCCGACGCGGACTCGCAGGTCTCCGCCGTGTGGCGGCCCGCCGACTTCGGCGGCCGGGACGCGGCGAGGATACGGCTGTGCGCGGACGGCACCTGTGAGGAGCGGACATCGGGCAGTCCCGACGACCCGTTCGCCTCGCTGTCGGTCCAACTCCCCGACGACACAGGTGCGTCCACCGTGCCGGTACGGCTCACCGTGACGTCCTCGAAGAGCGGTGACACGGTCGTCGAGGACGCCACCCGGGCCAGGCTGACCGAACAGCACCCCAACGGCACGTCCTGCCCGCCCACCACGTGGGCGGCGACGTTCCGTGCCCACCCCGGCAAGGGCCTCACCTCACCCGAGGGCATGAAGCTCCAGGGCTGAGCCCCTGCACTCCTCGTCATGCCAGGCCCGTGACCCGGGCCAGCCTCCGGTACGAGTCGACGAGCGCCTCCCTGTCGTACGCACTCGTCGTCATCAGCACCTCCTGCGCGCCCGTCTCCTTGATCACGGTCTCCAGCTCGTGCACGACCTGCTCCTCGGTGCCGGCGATGTGTCCCGTCAGCCCGGACTCGTAGAAGCCGTGCTCCTTGGAGGTCGTCACCCGCCGCTCGACGTCCTCGGCCGGGGCGAGCGGCGGGAAGGCGCCGTGGGTGCGCGAGTACGCCGTGGCCCAGGCCTCCGGGAGGAGAAGCCGGTGGGCGTCCCGCGGGGTGCGGGCGACGGCGACCGTGCCCATACTCCAGGAGCTGGGGGACCGCGACGGGGAGGGAGCGACCTGGGACAGCCTGGGCCGTGCCCACCAGCACCTTGGCGATCACCCGGAGGCGATCGCCTGTTTCCGCCAGGCTCTGCGCCTGCGGCAGGAGAGGGGTGACAGCTACGAGGTGGCCGAAACGCTGCGCCACCTCGGTGACGCCCACCTGGCCGCGGGGGACCGGCCCACGGCCCGTCTCCGCTGGCAGCAGGCCCTGGAGCTCCTCGACCAACTCGGCCACAACGACGCTCCCCGCCTCCGCGCGCGACTGCGGGAGCCCCACGATCACGGAGGTCCTGACAGGATGAGCCGATGGTCGACTTCGGTGTCCCGGGTTACCGGCCCACCTGGCTGAACGGACACAGCACGGTCGTGCGGGACGAATGGACGGGCGAGAACGGCCCGAGCGTCGTCCCGCCCGGTCCGTGTCAGCGGGCCTCCATGCTCCGCCGGGCGGAGGACTGAACGACCGGAATACGGGCACCCGCCGCTCTCCCGGCATTCGCCCCGTTCCGTTCTGGAGGAGACATGCCGTCCGAACTCGTATCCGTGGCCCACCGGACCGTCGATGTGGACGGGGTGGAGGTGTTCTACCGCGAGGCGGGGCCCGCGGACGCCCCCGTGGTGCTGCTGCCGCACGGTTACCCGTCGTCGTCCTTCCAGTACCGCACGCTGATGCCCGTCCTCGGCGACCGGTGGCGGCTGATCGCTCCCGACTTCCCCGGGTTCGGATACAGCGAGACGCCCGGCCCGGACCGCTTCGACTACTCCTTCGCGGGCTATGCCCGGCTGCTGGAGCGGTTCAGCGAGGTGCTGGATCTGCACCGCTTCGCGCTGTACCTGTTCGACTACGGCTCACAGGCCGGACTCCAGCTGGCCGTGGAGCATCCCGAGCGGATCGCCGCCCTCGTCATCCAGAACGGGGACGCGTACGCCGAGACGCTCGGCCCCAAGTACGCGGCCCTGAAGGAGTACTGGGCCGACCCGACGCCCGAGCGGCGGGCCGCGCTCGCCGAGGCCGTCACCGAGCGCGGGCTGCGGGAGGAGGTCATCGGCGAAGTGCCCGCCCACATGGCCGAGTTGATCAGCCCCGACCTGTGGGAGCTGTCCTGGCCGGTACTCGGGCGGTCACCCAACCGGGAGATCATGGTCGACTTGTTCGCCGACATCAAGAGCAGCGTGGACCGGTTCCCCGAGTACCAGGCCTATCTGCGCGGCGCGCAGCCACCCGCCCTGATCGTCTGGGGGCCCCACGACGACTACATGCCCGAGGATGCGGCACGGGCGTATCTCACCGATCTGCCCGACGCCGAACTGCACGTCCTCAAGGACGCCGGGCACTGGGCGCTGGAGACCCACCTCCACGAGATCGCCGGGCTGATGAGGGAGTTCCTGGGCCGCGTGCATCCGTGACCCTGCCCCTGCCCCTGCCC
>NZ_VJZE01000003.1 GCF_009377205.1 Streptomyces phyllanthi | reverse complement strand
GGCTTGGGCCTGCGCCACGTTGCCCTGCTCATTCCGGCCACCCCGCCGGGGCGACCAAGGCGGGAAGGCCCGGACGGGGACTGCGCGGCGTGCCTACCCGCCCGGAGATGTGACGCCGCCGTCCGCCGGGGGGATCGGTGCGGGCAAGGGTGAGGGGGAAGGAACGGTCGCCGAGTGGCAGTTCGGCAGCAAGGGCACGACCGCCGCCCGGCCTGGAAGCCGGGCCACCGACACCACACCCGGTGTGGTGACGAGTTTGGCGGCCTGCCGGCCTGTGAGCCGGGCAATGAAGCCACCAGGCTCGGCACCCACGGTGTCGCCGAGCCGCACCGTGTAGACACCGTCGTCGTAAACCCGTCGCTCTGTCGACGTCGGAGCTTGGAGAGTCGCCGCTCTGGTCTGCACCACGACGAAGGCGAGGCCCAGAGCCGCGACGAGAACAGAGGTCAGCAGTACTGCGACCGCGCGGATATTTCCGAGTTTCTTCATGAATTCCGGTCCAGAGGTGGGCTCCCCGACGTACCGCACGCCCCGGTACTGTCCGTGCGGTACGTCGGCGGATCGGCGAGGTGGGGGGAAGACAATCTGGAATGTGGTGTGAGCCGGTCCGGTTACAAGGCCCCTCGACACCACTACGGCGCAGGCCGTGAGCGATGGTGAGCGATGCTGCTGTCCGGGGCGCGGAGGGCGGCGACATCGCCGACACGACGTCAGGCTTCATACCAGCCGCGGTGGGCCCGCTCGTGACGAATGCCGTCCAGCAAGCCCTCGCGTCGATGGGCTGCTGGGCCGCCCACGCGTGCTGACCAGACGTGCCGGGACGCACGCCGCCCTGCTGGTGCCGCTACGGCCTCACCAGGGCAGCGCGCGCGCCCTGGGCGCTGAAGTAGCCGCCGGTCGGGCCGTCGGGGCCCACCTGCGCCATGCGCACGATGATCTCGGCGCCTTCCTCGACGGACTGCGTGCCTGTGTTGCCGTTGATGTCCGTCTTCGTGAAACCGGTCCCACGGCGTTGATGCGCATGGCCGGGAAGGCCTTTGCGTGGGAAGGCGTGGATGACGCGGACGACGCCGAAGACGTTCGTGTCGAAGACAGTCCGCATCTGGCGGCGGTGACATCCGCGGCGCCGGCCACGCTGTTGTCCTCGCCCCGGATCTCGATGCCGGCGTTGTCGACGACTACGTCGAACCCGCCGTCGGCCTCGACGGTCTTCGCGGCGGCTTGGACGGAGGCGTCGTCGGTGACGTCGAGCTGGACGAACCGGGCGCCGAGCTCGTCGGCGGCACGACGGCCGCGCTCGGCGTCCCGGGCACCGATGCAGCCGGTGTGGCCTGCGGCGATGAGACGGCGGGCGGTCTCGAAGCCCAGCCCCTTGTTGGCGCCGGCGATCAGTGTCGTTGTCATGTCCCCACGCTCCTGCCCGGTCGGGCGGACAGCCAGATGACTCTTCTTCCTGGGACTGCCAGTACCAGGTACGCATCCGGCCGACCGTGTTCACTGGGGCCATGACCACCACGGAACTCGGTCAGGCGCTGCGGCGCTGGCGCGACCGAATCTCCCCCGACACGGCAGGGCTGCCGGTCGGCGGACAGCGCCGCGCCGCCGGGCTGCGGCGCGAGGAACTGGCCCTGCTGGCAGGGGTTTCGGTCGACTACGTCACCCGCCTCGAACAAGGCCGGGCAGCCAGCCCCTCCGCTCAGGTCGTCGAGGCCCTGGCGCGGTCGCTGCGGCTCACGAGTGACGAGCGGGCGTATCTGTTCGCGCTGGCCGGGCTGGTGCTGCCAGGCCCAGAGGTGGTGCCGTCATACATCCCGCCCAGCGTCCTGCGGCTGCTGGACCGGCTGGTGGGCACCCCGGTCGCGGTCACCGACGCGGCCTTCACGCTGCTGATGGCCAACCCGATGCACCAAGCACTGATGGGTGACATGTCCGGCTCCCGCGGCTTCGAACGCAACGGGGTCTGGGGCCACTTCCTGGGGCGCACCCGACTCCGACACACACAGGAAGAACGGCGCGCCCTGGAGATCGGCATGGTCTCCGAGCTGCGCGCCATCGCCGCGAAGTATCCCTCCGACCGCCAACTGCGTCGGCTGATCGCCGAGTTGCGCGCACGCAGCGAGCGGTTCGCCAAGCTGTGGGCCTCGGGCGTCGTCGGCCGCCTGGAGGTCTCGCACAAGACGGTCGAGCATCCACAGGTGGGCCTGCTGGCCCTGGACTGCAACGTGCTCCGGGTGGACGGCAACGGCATGCACATCCTCGCCTACTCGGCCGAGCCGGGAACCGAGGACGCCGAGAAGCTGGGGCTGCTGGCGGTGATCGGCACGCAGAAACTGGCTGCCGAGTAGGACCTGCCTGAGCATGTCTGCCATCTCGTCGATTCGCCGGGACCGGACAGGCGCACACGGTCGGCGCGTTGCCGACCCGTTGGCCCCTCAAAGACCGACGGCAGTTCCGGCACATCCTCCGTCCGCGCCCGCCACAGCGATGGGCGAATCGCCCTCTTCCTTCTGGAGTTGCCGCCGTGCTTCGCCGCGCCGCCTCAGCACCTGCCCACGAGCCGAGCGAGGCGGTGGTCACCTGCCCCGTCAGGCCGGTCGGCGAGATCATCTTCAGCCGCTGGACCACTCCGATCCTGTGGACGCTCGATCACCACGGCACCGTGCGCTTCAACGCCCTGCAGTGCCTGATTCCCGAGATCACGCCGAAGATCCTCACCAGTAGGCTGCGGCAGTTGGAACGGGACGGCCTGATCGAGCGGACGTACCATCCCGACACCGATGGGACCGTATTATCTTTCTCCGCATAGACCTGCCCGAGGCACCCGGTCGCATCGTCCCCTGTACCGCGGCCCTTTCTGCATGCTGCTTCCCGAGAACGCCCTGAACCGAACCGCGTAGGGATTCGGGCAAGGGCAACGGATCGGCTTGGCGCAGTCGCAGGTGATTACGCACCCGCGCCTGCGCAGCGGCGGTCAGCAAGCGGAGACTCGACTGCGACACATGCTGACCGTTTGCTGACCCGAGGTGAGCCAACAGGGCTCTGACCTGCAAGAACGCCGAGATGCTAGATCTTGGACTTGAACATGGTACGAAGCACGGCGAAGCTCCCGGTTTGTCTGCTCCCTGCCCGCTTTTTGCATCAAGGGCGTTCTTCGGAGACTACAACGATTCGCATGTTCGGTCAGCTGTCCTCACGTGTTTCAGGACTCACACTGACTCGTTGCCCACTTTCGTGACGCGTCATCAGGCTGGCCGCGCCGGCTGCGGGCGGGTCACAGCCGCGAGGGCTCGACCTGGTGCCTCGGCGGCGGCAGCGCCCCCAGCCACGGTGCCCGTGTTCTGCCGTCTCGCTTCCGAACCGCTCACTTCCCCCGACCCGGTGCTCGAGGAGTAGCCCACCCTTTCTCGAAGTCGACCGCCCACCGCCGGTTCCTGATCTGGTCGAGAGCCGGCGCCTGGGCCGCCTCCACGAAGCCGTGCTGCACCGGTTCGACGACGCCGGCCTCATCGACGTCGCCCGTGTCGTCCTCGACACCGCCCACGTGAGGGCGAAAAAGGGGGCGAACGCACAGGTCCGAGCCCCGTGGACCGCGGCAAACCGGGTTCCAAGATGCACGTCTTGTCGGACGCGAACGGACTGCCTCTCCTCGTCGGTGTCTCGGCCGGCAACACCCACGACAGCGAAGGCCTGAAGCCCATGGTCGAGGGCCACCAAACGAGACACGACCCCCACCGCGGCCGCCACTTCAAGCCCCAGCGCCTACACGCGGACAAAGCCTACGATCGCGCTGACCTGCGGAAATGGTTACGCGGCAAGCGCATCGGAGTCCGGATCGCACGCAAAGGCATCGAGTCCAGCGAACGATTGGGCCGCCGCCGCTGGGTGATCGAACGCACCGTGTCGTGGCTGTCCGGCTACCGCCGGCTCAGCCCACGCTACGAACGCAATCCCCGCAACTACCTGGCCTTTCTCGGCCTCGCCGCCGCCATCTGCTGCTACAAACGGCTTATCCGCTTCACCACGTAGGACACGGTCTTATGGTGTGGCGATCATGCCGACACCGGCGAGGGGGTGGTATGGAGCGGACTCACGCGCACGGCTGTGTCCGCCGTCGCGGTGGGAGACGGATTCCACCGGTGCCTGTTCGCCGGGAAACTGTTCCCTGGCGTAAGCGCGGACCAGTTCCGCGAAACGGTAGCGTGTCTGGCCTGTCGGGCTGACGCGCGACACCTTGATCAGCCAGGCGTCCAGCAGCTGTTCCGTCACCCTCTCACCCACCCTCATGGGCACGCCCATCAGTTCGGCACATGTCACCGCTGTGAACTCCGGCACTGGGAGCCGGGCGAGCATGTGACAGGCTGCGCGTGCCTCCTGGGAGAGGGTCCCGTAACTGAGGGCCAGGCTGGCGCGCAGCTCCAGATCGCCCGCCACCAGCTCGTCAAGTCGGCGGCGCTCGTCGGAAAGGAGAGTGGCGAACTGCCGCAGATCCCAGTGCGGGCGGGCAGCCAGCTTCGCCCCCGCGATGCGTATGGCCAGAGGAAGACAGCCGCACAGCCGGATGAGCTCCGCGGAGGCCTCTGGATCCGCCGCGGTCCGTCGGCGGCCCTCGACCCGCCCGAGGAAGGCACCGGCATCCTCCGGGTCGAACACGTCCACGTCGATCCGGCGGGCCCCCTCAAGCCCAGTCAGCCGTACTCGGCTGGTGATCAGGACGGCACAGTTCGGGTTCCCCGGCAGCAGTGACCGTACCTGGGCCTCATCAGCGGCGTCGTCCAGCACGATGAGCATGTGCCGTTGCGCTGTGACGCTGCGGAACAGTGCCGTCAGGCCCTCGTGGCTGTCCGGGAGTGACGTCCTGGGCGTGCCGAGAGCCGACAGGAACTGCGCCAGCACGTGCGGCGGATCAGCCCGCGCGGACTCGGACGCGTGCAGGTTCGCATACAGCTGCCCTCCGGGGAATGCGCCGGCCAGCTGATGTCCTGCATGAATGGCGAGGGCCGTCTTGCCGACGCCTCCGGGCCCCGAGATCACCATGACGGGCATCGCGTCCACCCCTGTGCCCGAGCGCGACAGCGCCGACGTGACGGCGTGCGCCTCGGCAGTACGACCGGTGAAGTCAGCTATGTCGGGGGGCAACTGGGCCGGTGCCTGCGACGGACAGCCGCATGGCAGCGGTGCAACGTTCGAACGCGGTCCTTCCGTCTGGATGCCGGCGACCGGCGGCTCCATCTGCGTGTCGGCCAGAATGGCGGCGTGTGTCGCCCGCAACCCGGCTCCGGGCTCCACGCCCAGCTCGTGGACAAGGTGGTCGCGGCCTTCCCGGTACACCTCCAGCGCCTCGGCGGTACGTCCGCAACGATGCAGAGCCAGCATGAGGTGTCCCCGAGGCCGCTCACGCAGCGGGTGTTCGGCCACCAGGGTCTTGAGCTCGCCCAGCAGCTCGGCATGTCGGCCGAGCTCGAGGCCGGCCTCCGCGCGCAGTTCAACGGCGGCAAGCCGGCGCTCTTCCACGGCTGGCCCCTCAACCCGCGCGAAGTGCTCGGCCACACCACCCAGCGCAGGCCCTCGCCACAGGCGCAGAGCCTCATCAAGGCCGCGCCTCGCCTCCTCGGCTTCACCCCGGATCATGGCCTCGCGGGCTTTCCCCACCGCCAAGTCGAACATCTCCACATCGACCGCTGTGGGCTCGATGGTGAGCACATATCCCGCGACACTGCGGACAATGCTCTTCCGGCCGACGACAGCGCGAAGTCGCGACACTCTCTGGTGGAGCTGGGCTTCCACGGACATCGGCGGATCGTCGCCCCACAGCGCGAAGGTCAATCGGGAACGTGACACAGCACGGTTCGCGTGCAGGGTCAGAACTGCCAGAAGGGAACGCTGTAACGGCCCGCCCAGTCTCGGGCACACACCATCCCTCCGGACCTCGACCGGCCCTAATAACCGGACTTGCATTGAGCCCTCCTATTCCATCCACATGCGCAGGTACTCCTGCGGCAGGGTTCGTGCGCGGCTCCTGGTCGCCGACGCGCGGCCCTTTCGGCGGGTGCGGCCGGTTCGGGCGACGGTGGGGGTTGCGGGTGCCGGAACCCGGCGGGCAACGGTGGGGTCAGGCGCCGGAACCCGGCGGGTAACGGTGGGGGGCGACGGCTGCGCGGGTGGCCTCGAGGGCCCGCTCGGTGCGGACGCGGTCACGTTGGGCGACACCGATGTAGAGGCAGTCGAGCACGATCATCTGAGCATGGCGTGCGGCCATGTCGCCGGGGCGGTGGGCGAACTCCCGGGCGGCGGTGAGCAGGGTCAGGTCGGCGGCCTTGGCGAGACTGGATCGGGCGAAGTTGGTGATGGCGATGGTGGTGGCGCCGTTGCGTCGGGCCTGCTTGACCGGATCGACGACTGCCTTGGTTTCCCCGGAGTGAGAGACACCGAGGGCGACATCGCCCTTCCGCAGCAGGACGGCACTCGACAGAGCCTCGTGGACGTCGGTCCACGCAAAGCAGGAGTATCCGGTGTGGTGCAGCCGCAGGTGCATGTCCATGGCGACCGTGCTGCTCCCGCTGACTGCGTAGAAGTCGATACGGCGGGCGGCGGCCATGGCCTCGACCGCGGCGTTGAGGGCGGCCACATCGAGCTGTGCGGCGGTCTCCTCAATGACCTGCGCGTCGGCTTTGGCCACCCAGTCCAGTACGGCCTCCAGCGGAGCATCGGGCGCGATACCGGCGCCCACGAGCCGGTCCCAGCCGGGGTGGGCTTCGGCGCGACCCCTCTCGGTGGCGAGAGCGAGCCGTAGTTCGGCGTAGCCGGGCAGGTCAAGGGCGCGGCAGAAGCGGGTGACGGTGGTGCGGGATGTACCGCTGCGGGCGGCCAGCTCAGTGATGGTGGAGGCGGCGACGCCGGAGGGGTCGGCGAGCACCAGCTCGCCGAGTGCCCGCTCGGCCGGGGTGAGAGTGGGCAGCAACCCCCGGATACGGGTGGTGATCCCCGCCGGTCTATGTCTGTGCCTGTCTCTGTGAATTGTTCCCCCGTCACTCTCCATGACTGGGAATCGTGCACCCTCCCTGGCGCCTCGTCAACCGCCCTGTGTGCGCCGGCGCCATGGGGCCGCGGCACGCACCGGGCGGTGTCTGGTTGCGCGTCAGTCCCGTGCGACAGCCCCGCATCGGCGATCGACAAGCCGCCCGATAAGCCGCCCGATAAACCGCCTCATAGCCGCTCCATCCCCGGGCTTGCGTAGCGTTCTTCCGCTGCGAAGTCGGCGAAAACGTCACGGAAAGCAAGGAGGAACGCTTTGCGTCCCAGGCGGTCCCTGAAAGTCCCCCACAGCCATTACCTGCGACTCCTGCGCGGCACGCTTGCCACGGCATTCCTTGTCCTGGCCCTTTTCGGTACGGCGCCCCTGCCTGCGACAGCGGCCCCGGCTGCCGGGCTGCCCACCGCCGGCCAGACCATTTCGGGTCTGGACGCGCATGACGGCATGATCACTCAGGTCGGTGCCACGTATTACCTGTACGGGACCCGATACGGATGCGGGTTCCATTGGGGCACCCCCGGCACACCCTTCTGTGGATTCGGCGTCTGGAAGTCGACGGACAAGGCCAGCTGGACGTTCGTCCGGTATCTGTTCGATCCCCACGGCATCAACAGCTGGCGTGGTGAGAGCTGGCAGACCACCTGCGGCGAGGTCCACGGAGGCGGCTGCTTCAACGCGCGCATGGTGCAACGGACCGACGACGGGGTCTGGATCTTGTGGTTCAACGCGCCGGATGATTTCCGCCGAACCGGCGCCAACGCCTATTACGCCCTGGGCTGTCAGGGGCCGGCCGGGCCGTGCGGCGACGCATACGCCGGCGGGACCACGCACAAACCGAGCCTGTACACCTGCCACGACAACGGTGACTTTTCCATCGTCAACGACGGCGGCACCGCCTACATCGTGTGCACGATGGCTGACCAGTCGCTCAGCATCGAGCCTTTGGATCGATGGTGGACCAACGGCACCGGAGGCGGATTGAGAAAGGTCGGCGGACTCACCAACGTGGAATCGCCGGCGGTGTTCCGGTCCGGCTCCCATCTGTACCTGACCTACTCCGACCCCAACTGCGGATACGGCTCCGGAACTGGTACCAGCTACGGGTACTCCACCAGCGGAATGCTCGGGCCCTGGCACGTCGGCGGCCGTCTCTCGAACCGGAGCTGCTCCGGGCAGCCCCGCAGCCTGAGCTGGATCGACGGCGCCGCAGCCGAGTGGATCGACCAATGGACACCGAGCGGCGCCACCAATCAGACGACCGCGGCCATCCGCCTCGAACCTCTGAAGACCAACACCGCGCAACGTATTGAGCCCCTGCCCTGCTGACGGCAGTGTGCGGTCGTGTTGTGCGCGGTGTGGCCGCCGGCGCTGCGCTGCGCCGGCGGCCACACAATGTCGCTCACTACTCGGTGACGCGGGGTGTCATCCGCAAAGTGGTGATCGCTCAGTTCCTCGGATAGAAGGTGATGTTGCTGGGCCGGTAGACGCCGACCTGGTCCGCGGCGACGTCGTTCCAGTCACCGATGATGGGCACGTCGCCGATGTTGCCGAAGGGGATGGGGGTGACGCTGCCGTTGTCCGCGCGAAGGTAGAAGGTGGCGTTGCCCGGCCGGTAGACCCCGATCTCATCGTCGCCGTCGCCGTTCCAGTCGCCGGTGATGGGCACGTCTGTGCTGTTGCCGAAGGGGATGCTGCTGACGGTGCTGGGGCCTTGGCGGAGATAGAACGTGGCGTTGCCCGGCCGGAAGACCCCGATCTCATCGCCGCCGTCGCCGTTCCAGTCACCGGTGATGGGCACGTCGCCGATGTTGCCGAAGGGGATGCTGCTGACGGTGCTGGGGCCTTGGCGGAGATAGAACGTGGCGTTGCCCGGCCGGTAGACCCCGATCTCGTCGCCGGCGGCGTTGTTCCAGTTGCCGGTGATGGGTACGTCGTTGGGGTTGCCGAAGGCGATGGGGGTGACGCTGCCGTTGTCCGCGCGAAGGTAGAAGGTGATGTTGCCGGGCCGGTAGACCCCGATCTCGTCGCCTCCGTCGCCGTTCCAGTCACCGGCGATGGGCACATCCCCGGTGTTGCCGAAGGTGACGTTGCCCGGGAGGTTGGCGCTCGCCGGCGCGGCGGACAGGGTGGCGGCGATCGCGGTGCCGAGGGTGACGAGGACAAGGGACCGCAGGGAACGTAATCTGCGCATGGCCTTCCTTCTGTGAGAGATGGATGTCTGTTTCGTGTGAGGCCGCGCCGGCTTCTGGATCTCCGGGTTCGAACCCGGGAACCGGGTGAGGCTTCCTTCTTGCCGACCCGCGGGTGGGCGACTCACCTGCCGAGCGATGCGCGGTCGGCGACTCGCGGGTAGAAGGTGCTGTTGCTGGGCCGATAGACACCGATCTGATCGATGCCATCGCCTTCCCAGTCACCGGCGATGGGCACATCGCCGGAGTCGCCGAAGATGATGGGGGTGACGCTGCCGGAATCCGGGCGGAGGTAGAAGGTGCGGTTACCCGGCCGGTAGACGCCGATCTGATCGTCACCGTCGCCGTCCCAGTCACCGATGACGGGCACGTCCCCGACGTTCCCGTAGGGGATGGGGGTGACGCTGCCGGAGTCAGAGCGTAGGTAGAAGGTGCTGTTGCTGGGCCGGTAGACACCGATCTCGTCGTCGCCGTTGCCGTCCCAGTCACCGACGATGGGCACGTCGCCCATGTTGCCGAACGTGAGGGTGACGCTGCCGGAGTCCGAACGGAGGTAGAAGGTGCGGTTACTGGACCGGTAGACACCGATCTCATCAATGCCGTCACCGTTCCAGTCACCGATGACGGGCAGAGTTCCTTGCCCGATGGGGAAGGGAGCGTAGCCGGGTCGATAGACGGTGCCATCCCTGGGCCGGTAGACGCCGATGTCGTGGTCGCCGTTGCCGTCCCAGTCACCGATGACGGGTGTGTCGCCGAGCTGACCGTAGCGGACAGGGCCCCCGAGGGCGGCGTTTGCCGGCACGGCGGACAGTGTGGCGGCGATCGCGACGCCGAAGACGACGACAAGGCGCCGTGGTGAACGCCATACGCGCATGGTCCCTCCTGCTGCCAAGGACGGATGTATGTCTCGCGCGAGCCACGCCGACTCCCGAAACTCCCGAATCTTCGGGATCCAACCTGGAAGTCGGCAACGGCCCGACGTCGTCGACCCTGCCAGCGCAGCCTGATCGGCCACCTTATGAGCGCAATATCGGCAACTTGACGACCAATAAGCTCTGTCGGCAGTTGGTTGCTTCGCCCCCCAGCTTCCTGGCCGGCTCCCTTGGGCATCGGGAGGGGTTGGCCAAGGCCGAGGAGCATCAATTCCGCCGTCTTCGGCCGTCCGATGGGCCACCACGCCTGCGCCCACCAGGGCCTTTGCAGTGCCGCCCGCATGATCAGCAGCGCTCCACACCAGCGCCTCACCCAACCGGTCGGCGAGCTCGTTGGCCCCGCCACGGTCTCCCACGTCACCACCGGGCCGTCGAGCGGACCGCCGAAGCCCACCGTCGGTCAGCCCGCCGGCCCGGCCGTGACTCCGCAAGCGTGGCCGGAATCTGGGGGGGGGAACCGGCGGAGCAGCAGAGGCCACCTGCGGTTCCGACTGCCGAGTCTGCGCTCCAGCCCACACAGCCGACCGAAGCCGTTGCGCAGCACGGGCAAACCCACATCACGTCCGCGCCCTCTGTTGGGGCTCCGGCCGCCGAGGTGGCCGTTCGCCCGGCGGCTCCTCCCGTCGCGGGCGGCACGGCGTTCCCGGTGAGGACCGATGTTCCCTACTCTCATCGGGAACAGGACGTGCGATCGCAGGCAGCCCCCAGCGAGGGACCGCCACGGGCTCAGGGTTCTGGCCGTCCCACGGACATTCCCGAGACTGCCGTCGTCCTCAACCAGCGCATGCATCATCGCGCGCGAGAGTCTCGACTCGTCGGTGCCCGCAGCGTTGAAGCTGAAGAAGCGGCTCAAGCGCTTCGCGCTGGACAACGCGCTCGACCACCTGCCCATCGGGCATCGTCGCGGTCGCACTGGACGAGTGGCTCACCGCCCGCGGTCCGACCGGTTCCGTTGACACGTCATCTAGTCTCACATTAATTTGGATGACGCATCAAGTAACTCTGCGAGGCCTGCTCACGGCGGGTCCGCACACCCAGCTCAAAGAGGTATCCCATGAACGTCGCCCTGTGGGTCGTCGCGGCCCTGCTCTCCCTCGTCTTCCTCGCCGCCGGCGCCATGAAGCTCACCCAGTCGAAGGAGAAGATCCTCGCCTCGGGTCCGAACATGGCCTGGGCCGAGGACTTCTCGCCCGGCGTGATCAAGATGATCGGCACCTTCGAAGTCCTCGGTGCCATCGGCCTCCTGCTGCCCCCGGCGGTCGACGTCGCCACTGTCTTCGTCCCCCTGGCCGCCACCGGCCTCGCCCTGGTCATGCTCGGCGCCGCGATCGAACACGGCCGTCGCAAGGAGTACCCGAACATCGCCGTCCCCGTGGTCCTGCTCGCCCTGGCCGTCTTCGAGGCCTGGGGCCGCTTCGGTCCGCACTCCTTCTGACGGCAACCGCAAGAAACGGAGAAACCCATGCCTGCGATCACCGTGGACGACATACTCTTCCTGCCGCGACTGCCGGAGCTGGACCCGACCGCGACCCGCTACCGGCCCGTCCGCCGCCTGGGGAAGGCCGAGCGGGGCTTCGAGGGCGAGGGCTTCCCCGTGCGCCGAGCGTTCGCCGGTGTGACGTTGCCGGAACTGGACCCGTTTGTCCACATGGACCATCTCGGCGAGGTCGAGATGGCTCCGGGCGAACCCATGGGCACGCCCTGGCATCCGCACCGCGGCTTCGAAACCGTCACCTACCTCATCGACGGCGCCGTGGAGCACCAGGACTCCAACGGCGGCGGCGGAAAGCTCAGCGACGGCGACACCCAGTGGATGACCGCGGGAGCCGGCATCCTGCACATCGAGCAGCCGCCGGAGCAGCTGGTCAGGAACGGCGGGGTCCTGCACGGCGTGCAGCTGTGGGTCAACCTGCCCCGGGCGAAGAAGATGAGCCCGCCCCGCTACCAGGACATCCGCGGCAAGCACACCGGACTGCTCACCACCCCCGACGGCGGCGCGCTGATCCGGGTGATCGCCGGGGACGTCGCGGGGCACACCGGCCCCGGCGTCACCCACAGCCCGATCACCGTCGCCCACCTCACCCTCGAACCCGGCGCCCAGGTCGACCTGCCGTGGAACCCCGCATACAACGCGCTGGTCTACGCCCTGGCGGGCCACGGCACGGTCGGCGCCGAAGGCCGCCCGTTCCAGGAGGGCCGGCTCGTCGTGTTCGGCGAGGGTGACGCACTGCGTCTGTCCGCCGATCGCGCCCAGGAGTCCCGCGCACCCAAGCTGGAGCTGTTCGTGCTGGGCGGTCTGCCCATCCGCGAACCGGTCGTCCAGTACGGCCCGTTCGTGATGAACACCGCCCAAGAGGTGCAGCAGGCCTTCGAGGACTACCAGGCGGGTCGCCTCGGCGTCATCCCCGCCCAGCACCTCCCTCACACTTCCTGAACCGTCGTTCAGGGCAGCACAACGATCCATTCCGTCAAGGACATCTCATGACCAGGATCGGCATCATCGCCAACAGGTGGCGCTGTCGCTGATGACGGAGTTCGAGAACTTCAGCGTCTTCAAGCCCGGCGACTACAACGTGGGCGCCCTCAGCACCCTGCTCGACCAGGTCGTGGCCTGGAGCGGGACCCTGGCGCCGCTCCGTGCGGCCGCCGTCACTGCCTGACGCGGTCTGTCCTGATGCCGGGTCCAGTACCACCGGACCCGGCATCCCCTTTCCCCCCGGTGGCCTGGTGATGCCGCACCATACGTCCTGGGCTGCACCGACCCCCTGTTGGCGTCCGGCCGTGATCTTCCTGGCTCTGGATGTACCCGCGCCCCGCAGCTTGCTGGACGTCGAGACCGCGGTCGGCATGTGCTTCTTCGTCTTCATCGCCGGTCCGTCCACCACCCGGCAACGCATCGCCACCGTGCTGCGCCGGGCGCTGGCCGAGCCCGGCGTGTGGGCGCGCGTGGCGGGTGCAGCGGGTCCGGCTGAGGCCTGGGTGTAAGAGGTCCTCAGGCGCGATCCGCCGGTGACCACCTGACGCAGGGGCACCGCGCGGGCCACGGAACTGCGCGGCACGCAGCCTCCCGCCGATGCTGCTGATGCTGCTGGGCAGCGGTTCCGACCCGGAGGTCTTCCCGGAGCCGGAACGGATGTGCCCGCATCGGGAGAACATCCGCTGCCACCTGGCCTTCGGAGCCGGCCGCCACCTGTGGAACAGCGGTAGCCGTACGGGCGTGAACGCGGGGTCGGACACGACGGGCCGGTTGCACGGGCCTCGTCCCGGCCGGGCACGGCCCATGGACGGCCCATGGTGGGGGGCGGCACCGTCCCGGGTGCCGCCCCTCACCGTTGGCCCGCCTTTACGCTTGGGTCGTGTCAGGGACCGGCGTGTTGAGGAGCTGGAACTCCCAGGCGGTCACCACCCCGGTGGCGCCGCCGTGCGCCAAGGTCGCCAGCTGGTCCTCGGGGGAGATGAGGTTCGTCCGGGCCCAGTCGCGCTGCCACTCGGCGAAGGTGACCTGCCACGTGATCGGGATGATCCCGGCCTGGACCATGCGCCGTACGGCCATGTCGTGGGCCTCGGCCGAGGTGCCTCCGGATGCGTCGGTGACGACGTAGACCTGGAAGTCCTCCGCGGCCGCGTGGAGGGCGGGCATGGCCACGCAGATCTCCGTCCACAGGCCGGCGATGATCAGCTTCTTGCGTCCGGTGGCCTTCACAGCGTCCACCACACGCTGGTCCTCCCAGGTGTTGATGAACGTCCTGTTGATCGGCTTCTGGTCCGGGAAGAGGTCCTGGAGCGGCTGGATCAGATTGCCGCCGCGCTCCTCGACGACCGTGGTCAGAATCGTCGGGACACCGAAGCCCTTTGCGGCCTTCGCCAGTCCGACAACGTTGTTGACGATCATCGTCGGCTCGTGGCTGTTCAGGTTGGAGAACTGGTACGGCTGGTGGTCGATCAGCAGCAGCACGCTCTCCTCGGGCGTCAGCAGGGCCTCGAGACCGGTCTTCGGCGACAATGCTCATGGGTGTCCCTCTTCCTCAGTCGTGATCTCATACGAGAAGCTGAAAGTTGATGTGTCATCTTCCTGTATGAACATTCAACCTCTTGTCCAGCCCTGGCGCGAATCCCGCACCTCTCGGCAGGCAGTTGACGTGGTACAGGCGCTGGAAGAGTTCGTCGACGCGCTCGCCGCGCGGCCTGCCGAGGGGGTCAGTGTTTGTGAGTCGAGTGCTTCCGCTTGGCCGCGAGTTCGAAGGAGACGCCCGTTCGGTTCGCCGGCGCACGCCGCACGGAGGAGTTCGGTGGTCGGGCGTGCGACGAAGGGAACGACGGATCGTCGATCCAGGCGCCGTCATGGGAGACGAGCCGGACCGGGCCGGTGCCCCTGATCCTTCGGACCGACATCGGTCGCTCCGCGGGCACGACGGACGTGGACGAATCGAGGGCCGGTGAGGCCGCGCATCCCGGGACGGTCACACGCCGGGGCCGCCGCCCTCGGAAGCCACGAGTACTGCTCGACGAAATGGCGTCAGCCCCTGAATAGATCCGATGTATTTTCTTGACTATACCGGCGAGTGGCACTCGGGACCCGCCTCCGATGTTCCCTGGTACACGCCATCGTTGCAGACGACCTTGTCTCACCTCTAGACACGGCCACCGTCGTGATCCTATAAATCCATCCGATGTCTCCCCTTGGGACGCGAGTACGGCTACCAGGCCGCTCCTCTGCTCCTGACGCCTTGCCCTGCCTCTTCCCCGACATATGGAGCCGCACCATGTCCTCATCTCGCCTCAGCAGACGCTCACTGATGAAGGCCGCCGCCCTCGCCGGAGGCATGGCGGCCGTCGGCCTGCCGCAGGTCCTGTGGCCGGCCACCGCGGAGGCGTATACGGTCCCCTCGAAGATGGACTGGTGGTACCAGGCCCGGTTCGGCATGTTCATCCACTTCGGGTCCTACTCGTACCTCGGCCAGGGCGAGTGGGCGTTCGACAGCCAGCAGTGGAGCAAGGCGAACTACCAGAACCAGGTCACCAAGAACTTCAACCCGTCCCAGTTCAACGCCGCCACCATCGCCGAACTGGCCAAGAACGCCGGCATGAAGTACCTCGTGATCACCGCCAAGCACCACGAGGGCTACGCGATGTGGAACTCCGACGTGGCGAGCTTCACCGACACCACGGCCACCAAGCTGTACAACCTGAACGACTACAACGGCATCCAGACCGACCCGCTCAGGGACCTCAAGACCGAGTGCGAGAGCCGCGGGATCAAGTTCTGCCTGTACTACTCGATACTCGACTGGAACCACCCGTCCCAGACCGACCGCCACGAGAGCGGTCTCACCACGATGTCCTCGCAGGCCGCCCGCACCGCCTACATCGCCGACATGAAGGCGCAGCTCCAGGAACTGCTGGACCGCTACGACCCGGCACTGCTGTGGTTCGACGGCGACTGGTTCGCCGAGCCTTCCAGCCCCACACTGGAGGACTGGTGGCTGGAATCGGACGGCGTCGACCTCTACACCTGGCTGATCGCCCGCAAGCCCGGCCTCATCGTCAACGAACGGGTCAAGCGGGACCACGGTCTCGGCGACTACGCGGTCGCGGAGTTCGACATACCCGCCAAGCCGATGGGTCGGCCGTGGGAGCGGTGCGCCACCATGAACGGCGCCTGGGGTTACAACGCGTCGAGGGAGAACTCCTACAGATCCCTCAAGGACATCGTCCAGGAGCTCGTCACGGTGGTCTCCCGGGACGGCAACCTCCTGTTGAACATCGGCCCCAAGGGCGACGGCTCGGTCACAGCGGGAACCCAGACCGTCCTGAACGGCCTGGCCTCATGGATGTCGACGTACAGCGACAGCATTCACGGCACCAGCGGCAGCCCGTTCGCCACCGAACCCGCATGGGGGAAGGTCACCAGGAAGAACGGCAAGCTCTTCGCCCACGTCTTCACCTGGCCCACGAACGGCCAGCTCCGGATCCCGGTGATCGACAACACGATCAGCCGCGTCTATCTGCTGAACAATCCCTCGGTCTCGCTCCCGTACACCGTCACCGACCAGATCAACGTCACCGTGCCGGCCACCGCGCCGAACGCCAACGACTCCGTGGTGTGCGTCGAGGTCCAGGGCATGCCCGTGAGGGTTTCCGCGACGGTGTTCCAGGACGTCGACTACGAAGCCGGTCGCGCCGTCCTGCCGCTGGGCAGCTACACCTCCTCCCAGCTGTCCGCCGCCGGCCTGGCGCCCGCCACAGCCTCGTCCATCCTGGTACCCGACGGCTTCCAGGTGACGGGCTACTCCGGCGACAACTTCACCGGCACCGCCTGGACGTTCACCTCGAACACCCCCGACCTTCGGGTGACCGGCAACAATGACGTGATCAGATCACTGAAGGTGACGTTCAGGCCCGACAAGTACTTCCGCCTGACCAATGTCACGAACCACTTGGCGCTGGACAGCGGCGGCAATGTCGCCAGCGGCTCGAACCTGAAGCAGTGGGAGGCAGTGGACCACGCCAATCTCCAGTGGCAGGCAATCGAACTCGGAAACGGCTACTACAGGCTCGTCAACCGCACCAACGGCATGGTCGCCGACGGCTGGGGAGCTACCAGCAACGGCGCCCCGGCCCGGCAGAAGGCCTGGGACGGCAGTAACACGCAACAGTGGCAGATCACCCACCGCGGCCAAGGGCAGTACTCGATCGCCAACCGCAGCACGGGACTGGTCCTCGACGGTGGCGGAATGGTCGCCTCAGGGTCCGTGGCCAAGCAGTGGACGTGGCAGCAGAGCACCAACCTGCTGTGGACGTTCAGCCCAGCCGCCTGACCGGCGCCACCCCGGTGGCATACCCGCGGTCTTCGCCGGCGGGCGCCTACTAGCAGGTAGGCGCCCGCAGCGCGCGGGCGCCGAAACCCATGGAGACCGCTGCCGTTCCCCCTGCTTCCAGCGTGCCGAGAACCCGCTCGCCTTACCGGACCTGGCCGACGGCCGGGGTGCCTGGGGCCAGCAGCCCTTCGGCGCGCAGCTCGTCCCACAGGGCGTCCGGGATCGGGCACCGCAGCTGCTCCACGGTGTCGCGCACCTCCTCGGGGGAACGGGCGCCGGTCAGGACGCTCGCGACCGCGGGATGGCCGAACGGGAAGCGCAGGGCGGCGGCGCGCAGCGGCACGCCGTGGTGTTCGGTGACCGCCAGCAGGCGCAGGGCGCGGTCGAGTACGGGCCGCGGTGCCGGGGCGTAGTCGTATGTGGCGCCGGGCCTCGGGGCGATGAGCAAACCCGAGTTGAAGACGCCGCCGATGACGACGCTTCGGCCACGGGCGGCAGCCTCTGGCAGCACTTCGGCGAGCCCTTCCTGTTCCAGGAGCGTGTAGCGGCCGGCCAGCAGCACCACGTCGATGTCGGTCTCGCGCAGGAAGCGGGCGGGCAGCGCGGACTGGTTCATGCCGACGCCGATCGCTCCGACCACGCCTTCGGCGCGCAGCCGCTCCAGCGCCGGATACGCCTCGCGCAGAGCCTGCTCGGCGTGGTCGTCCGGATCGTGCAGCAGGACGATGTCGACCCGGTCGAGGCCGAGGCGGTTCAGGCTCGCCTCCAGCGAGCGCAACACTCCGTCGGCGCTGAAGTCCCACACCCGGCGGTGCGTGGCGGGGACGGCGAAGCCGTGGGCGAGGTCGTCCCCCAAGTCGCCGTCCGGGGCGGGCACGAGGAGCCGGCCCACCTTGGTGGAGAGGGTGTAGCTGTCGCGGGGGCGGCCACGCAGGGCCGCCCCGAGCCGTCGTTCCGCCAGGCCCAGTCCGTAGTGGGGCGCGGTGTCGAAGGTGCGGATGCCGGCGTCCCAGGCCGCCTCCACGGTGGCGAAGGCGGCCTCGTCGGTGACCGGGTGGTACAGGTTGCCCATCCCGGCGCAACCGAGGGCCAGTTGCGTGACACCGACCGCGCCGCCGCCCAGTGGCGTGGTCCTCACGGCTGGGCCACCGGGCGCAGTCGCAGCCCCTGCATGCCGCCGTCCACCGCCAGTGCGGTGCCGGTGACGCAGGCCGCCGCGGGACCGGAGAGATGGACGATGGCGGCGGCCACCTCCTCCGTGGTCACCAGACGGCCCATGGGCTGGCGGGCGTTGAGGGCGGCGCGTTCGGCCTCGGGGTCGTCGGCGGCATCCAGCAGACGGGTCACCCAGGGGGTGTCGGCGGTGCCGGGGTTGACGCAGTTGACGCGGATGCCCTCGCGGACGTGGTCGGCGGCCATGGCCAGGGTGAGGGACAGTACGGCGCCCTTGCTCGCGGAGTACAGGGCACGCTGCGGGAGTCCGGCGGTGGCCGCGATGGAGCAGGTGTTGACGACGGCGGCAGTGCCCGGACGGGCAGTGGCAGCGCGGCGCAGATGGGGCAGGGCGGCGCGGGTGGTGCGGACCATGCCGAGGACATTGACGTCCAGGACGCGGTGCCACTGCTCGTCGGAGTTGTCCTCGACCGTTCCCGCAGCGCCGATGCCCGCGTTGTTGACGAGGATGTCGATGCCGCCGAGCCGCGCGGCCACGGTGTCCACGGCGGTGCGTACGGAGGTGTCGTCGCTGATGTCGGCCTTGAGGCCGAGCAGCGGCTCCGGCACCCCGTCCGGGTCGAGGTCGAGCACGGCGACTGCCGCGCCCTGCGCGGCCAGCGCGCGGGCTGTGGCCAGTCCGATCCCGGACGCACCGCCCGTGACGACGGCCCTGAGGCCTGACAGATCCCTCATGCCGCGTCCTCCTGTCCGGCGCGGTCGGCGATCCAGAACGCGCCGTCCGGGTAGCGGTACTCGGCGAGGGACTCCTCGCGCATGGTGGCGGAGAAGCCGGGCGCGAGCGGCGCGGTGTAGTGGCCGTCGCGGATCACCACGGGCTCGGTGAAGTGCTGGTGCAGATGGTCGACGTACTCGATGACCCGGTTCTCGGTGGTGCCGGACAGCGCCAGGTAGTCGAACATCGACAGGTGCTGCACCAGCTCGCACAGCCCCACTCCCCCGGCGTGCGGGCACACCGGTACCCCGAACTTCGCGGCGAGCAGCAGGGTCGCCAGGTTCTCGTTGACCCCGCCGACCCTGGCCGCGTCGATCTGGAGCACGTCGAGGGCGCCGGCCTGGAGGAGCTGCTTGAAGACGATGCGGTTCTGTACGTGCTCACCGGTGGCCACCTTCACGGGGGCGACCACCCGACGTACGGAGGCGTGTCCGAGGATGTCGTCGGGGCTGGTGGGCTCCTCGATCCAGTACGGGTCGAACTCGGCGAGCGCGTTGGTCCAGTCGATCGCCTCGTCCACGTTCCACCGCTGGTTGGCGTCGATGGCGATGCGGATGCCGTCGCCGACGGCCTCACGGGCGGCGCGCAGCCGTCGGATGTCGTCGGCCAGGTCGGCGCCGACCTTGAGCTTGATCTGGGTGAAGCCGTCGGCGACGGCCTGCTTGGCCAGCCGGGTGAGCTTGTCGTCGGAGTAGCCGAGCCAGCCAGGGGAGGTGGTGTAGCCGGGGTAGCCGCGCTCCAGCAGCATCGCCTCGCGTTCCGCGAGCCCCGCCCGGCCCGCACCCAGCATCCGGAGGGCATCGTCGGGGCTCAGGGCGTCGCCGATGTACCGGAAGTCGACCTGGGAGACCAGCCACTCCGGGGAGGCGTGGGCGAGCAGCTGCCACAGCGGCTTGCCCTCCCGCTTGGCGGCCAGGTCCCACACGGCGTTGACCACGGCGCCGATCGCCATGTGCATCACGCCCTTCTCGGGGCCGAGCCAGCGCAGCTGGCTGTCCCCGATCAGGTCGCGGCTGAGCGAGCCCGGGTCGGCGCACAGCTCCTGAACGCAGCGGCCCACGACATGGGACCGCAGGGCGTTGATCGCGGCGACCTGGACGTCGTTGCCGCGGCCGATGGTGAAGGTGAAGCCCTGGCCTTCCAGGCCGTCACCGGCGTCGGTGCGCAACACCACGTAGGCGGCGGAGTAGTCGGGGTCCGGGTTCATCGCGTCCGAACCGTCCAGCTCCCGCGAGGTCGGGAAGCGGACGTCGAACGTGTCGACCGCGGTGATCCGGGCGGAGGTTGCAGTCAAGGTGGTGCCTTTCACGCTTGGCCGAAGGTCTGGCGCTGGCTGCCCAGGCCGTCGACGGCGAGCTCGACGGTGTCGCCGGGGCGCAGATAGGGAGTGCCTGGCAGGCCGAGGGCGACGCCCGCGGGCGTCCCGGTGTTGATCACGTCGCCCGGCTCCAGGACCATGTACCGGCTCAGGTAGGACACGATGTGGTCGACCGGGAAGATCATGTCGCCGGTGTGACCGTCCTGCCGCTTCACGCCGTTGACGCTCAGGCGCAGCCCGAGGTTCTGCGGATCGCCCACCTCGTCGGTGGTGACCAGCCACGGTCCGAGCGGGTTGAAGGTCTCACAGGACTTGCCGAGGTCCCACTGGGATGAGTACTCCAGCTGGAACTCGCGCTCCGAGACGTCGTGGCTGACCGCGTACCCCGCGATCACGTCCCGCGCGGCGTCCGGTCCGTCGAGGTAGCGCGCCCGGCGGCCGATCACGACCGCGAGTTCGACCTCCCAGTCGGTCTTCACCGAGCCGCGGGGGATCCGCACGTCGTCGTACGGGCCCACGACCGTGCCGGGGTCCTTCATGAACACCACCGGACGCGCGGGAATCGGCGCACCGGTCTCATCGGCGTGGTCACGGTAGTTCAGACCGATGCAGACGATCTTGCCGGGGCGGGCGACCGGTGCGCCGATCCGGAGGCCGTCCGCCTCCAACCGGGGCAGCTGCCCCGCCGCGACCGCCGCACGGGCCTGGTCGACACCGTCGGCGGCGAGGAAGGCGCCGTCGATGTCGGAGGTCACGGAGGACAGATCCAGCAGCCGGCCGTCGTCGGTACGGACCGCGGGCCGCTCCTCGCCGGGGGCGCCTACTCGTAACAGTCTCACTGGGCGGCTCCCTTGCCATGGGGGTCGTCGGGGTGCGGCCGTACGGGCTGTGCCGCCGTGCCCTGGGCCGGCCGGACTGTGTGAAGGGCTTCGGCCACCTCCACAGTCATCGGATGTATGGCGACACGGTGACTGTAAGGCGCAAGAGGACCGACTGACAACAAGACCTCGGATGTATTCGACCGCCACCGATAGTGTGCGCCAGGCCGCCTGATTGATATGTGTATCTATGCCCGTCTGGGAAGGCTGGATACGAGCCCTTCCTCCGATGAATCCTCGCAGCCCTTACGCGGCCGTCTTCCCTGCTGAGAGAGGGGTGTGTCCGGCGGATCTCCCGCAACAGGAGGCTGGGGGTACCCCCTCCGAGGCGTCCCGCCGATGCCATCACCCAGCCCCCGGTCGGCGCCGTTGCCGAATCGTGAACTTTGTCGCCCCACCCAGCCACTTCACAGGGATCACGAAAAGCCCAGGTGGGGAGCGATGCGCGGTAGGCAGTTCAGGGTGCTCGGGCGGGCCCGTGGAGCTCCGTGCCCGATGCTGCGCAAATCGACGGGGACCGACTCTTGCCAATGCGGGCAACGCCGTCGTAACGTCCTCCCGCATCCCGAGATACATCGGAGGAATGGTCGGCGCGATCCGATGATCCTCCACGTCTCGGTCACCGGCTGACCCTCACTCCCACCCCGTCGGGCGCGGTCCCGCGCATACCCTCTGCCGCCCCCGCATGCCCGGTCGGCGGCCTCGCCCTTCCCCCGCAGGCGAGTACGCAGCCTGTCCCCCTGTTCCGCCTTGCGGCTCCCCGCCCTGGTACCAGAGAGAACACGGCCATGAAACTCGTTCGCACCCGCTCCACCGCCGCAGCCGCCACCGCCGTCCTCGCGGCACTGGCCCTGGCCACCGCATGCAACCGCGGGGGCACGGACTCGGTCGCCTCATCAGGCGGTGACGAGCCCACCATCGGCATCGACGTGCCGCGCTCCGACTCCGACTTCTGGAACTCCTACTCGCAGTACCTGGAGAAGGACGTCAAGTCCGCGGACGTCGACGCCCTGCCGATCAGCAACTCGCAGAACGACGTGACCCGGCTCGTCGGCAACGTCAAGATCTTCAAGAGCACGGGCGCCCAGGCCATCGTCATGGCGCCCCAGGACTCCGGCGCCATCGCCTCCACCCTCGACGACCTGGCTGCCGCGAAGGTCCCTGTGGTCAGCGTCGACACCAGACCCGACAAGGGCGACGTCTACATGGTGGTCCGCGCCGACAACCGGGCGTACGGCACCAAGGCCTGCGAGTTCCTCGGCGAGCAGCTCGGCGGCAAGGGCAAGGTCGCCGAGTTCCAGGGTGCCCTGGACTCCATCAACGGACGCGACCGCTCCGAGGCCTTCGCGGAGTGCATGAAGGAGAAGTTCCCGAAGATCAAGGTCTTCGAGCTGCCCACCGACTGGAAGGGCGACGTCGCCTCCGCGAAGCTCCAGTCGCTGCTCGCCCAGCACCCGGACCTGAACGGCATCTACATGCAGGCAGGCGGTGTCTTCCTCCAGCCCACCCTGGCGCTTCTCGAGCAGAAGGGCCTGCTCGAGCCGCCGGGCAAGAAGGGCCACATCACCATCGTCTCGAACGACGGCATCCCGCAGGAGTTCGACGCCATCCGCGACGGGCACATCGACGCGACCATCTCCCAGCCCGCCGACCTCTACGCCAAGTACGCGGTGTACTACGCGAAGGCCGCAGCTGAGGGCAAGACCTTCAAGCCGGGTCCGACCGACCACGACTCCACCATCATCAAGATCCCGGGCGGCCTGGAGGACCAGCTGCCCGCCCCGCTGGTGACCAAGGAAAACGTGGACGACAAGTCCCTGTGGGGCAACAACGTCCCCCAGTGACGGCAGCCACCGTGCGACCGCGCCGAGGGACGGACGCCCCCGTCCCTCGGCGCTCCCCGCACAGCGGGTCCACCCCCGCGTTCCCCGGCCATCAGCATCCGTAGACGAAGGACGGTATCCACCATGGCGGACACCGCGACCGCCCCGGCGACAGGCCCCGGGCATCCGGCCCCGGTGGCCGAAGCGACCGGCATCAGCAAACGATTCGGCGCGACCGTCGCCCTGCGCGACGCACGTATCAGCATCGCCGCGGGCGAGTCACACGCCCTGGTGGGGCGCAACGGCGCCGGAAAGTCGACCCTGGTGTCCATCCTCACCGGCCTCCAGCAGCCCGACACCGGCTCCCTGCGCTTCTCGGGCGCGCCGGCGCCCGCCTTCGGCGACATCGACGCCTGGCGTTCCCGCGTCGCCTGCGTCTACCAGCGCTCCACGATCATCGGAGAGCTGACCGTCGCCGAGAACCTCTTCCTGAACCGGCAGAGCGCCGCCGCGGTACAGCCCATTCGCTGGAAGCAACTGCGGCTGCGGGCCGAGGAGTTGCTAAGCGAGTACGGCGTGGCCGTCGACCCCGCCGCGCGGGCGAGGGACCTGACCGTCGAGCAGCGGCAGTTCGTCGAGATCGCCCGTGCGCTGTCCTTCGGCGCCCGCTTCATCATCCTCGACGAGCCGACCGCGAAGCTCGACGCCCGCGGCATCGGCCGCCTCTTCGACAAGCTCGGCGACCTCCAACGCCAGGGGGTCGCCTTCCTCTTCATCTCCCACCACCTGCAAGAGGTGTACGACCTCTGCACCACGGTCACGGTCTACCGCGACGCGGCCCACATCCTCACCGCGCCGGTGGCCGAACTCGGCCACCACCAGCTGGTGGAGGCCATGACGGGCGAGTCCGCCTCTTCGGGCACCGTCCTCGTCAGCAGGCCCCCGGCGGCGCGGACCGGCGCCGAGGAGCTGCTCGCGATCGACGGCCTGACCCTGTCCGGTGCCTGCCGGGAGCTGTCCCTGTCGGTCCGCTCCGGTGAGGTGGTCGGGCTCGCCGGAGCGACGGCCAGCGGCAATGTGCGGGTGGGCGAGGCGGTCGCCGGTCTGCACCGTGCCGAGGGCGGCAGGATCTCGGTCGGCGGCAGGGTGGTGCGCACGGGCAGCGTGCCGTCCGCCCTCGCCGCCGGGGTCGGTCTGGTCCCGGAGGAGCGCCACCTCCAGGGGCTGGTCAACAACCGCAGCGTGGCGGAGAACGCGACCCTGAC
This sequence comes from Streptomyces phyllanthi, assembly GCF_009377205.1. GTDB lineage: Bacteria > Actinomycetota > Actinomycetes > Streptomycetales > Streptomycetaceae > Streptomyces > Streptomyces phyllanthi. The sequence continues at coordinate 65,024 of NZ_VJZE01000003.1, read as the reverse complement.
CGTCACCGACCAGCTCGGCCCGTTCGGCACGGTGCTGCCCGCCCGCACCCGGACCTTCGCCCGGCGCATGATCCGGGATCTCGACATCAAGACCCCGAGCGCCACCACGCCGGTCTCCGCCCTCTCCGGCGGCAACCAGCAGAAGGTCGTCGTCGCCCGCGCCATGGCCACGGACCCGCACGTGCTGGTGGCCATCAGGCCCACCAACGGCGTGGACGTCAAGTCCAAGGAGTTTCTGCTCGGCAGGATCCGCCAGGTCGCCGACGACGGCAAGGCCGCGCTGATCGTCTCCGACGAACTCGACGATCTCAGGGTGTGCGACCGGGTCGTCGTCATGTTCCACGGCCGGGTGGTCGCCGAGTTCGACCACGGCTGGAAGGACGAGCACGTCGTCGCCGCCATGGAGGGCGTCGGCACCACCGCCGCATACACCGCATCCGGCACCGACAAGCACGGAAGGTAGTCATGTCCGCCACCACAGATCTCACCGAGCCCGCAGCGAGCGCGGCGGAGCCGGCCGCCGCCGCGGACGTGGCCCGCCGCCGGGTCGACCTCGGCCGCTTCCGTGAACTGTCCCTGATCCCGGCCGTCCTCGTCCTGATGCTGATCGGGTTCATCGTCTCGCCGGCCTTCCTCACCGCCGACAACCTCATCGGCGTACTGCAGCAGTCCACCGAACTGAGCCTGCTCGTACTGGCCACCGCACTGATCCTGATCTGCGGCCGGATGGACCTGTCCCTGGAGTCCACCATCGGCGTGGCGCCCGTCATCGCCGTCTGGCTCGTACTGCCCTCCAGCGGCGGGCGGTTCACGGGTCTCGGGCTGTTTCCCGACTGGATGGCGGTGCCGCTGTGCCTCCTGGTCGGCGCGGCGATCGGCGCCTTCAACGGCTTCCTCATCCTCAAGCTGCGCCTCAACGGGTTCATCGTCACCCTCGGCGCCCTGACCATGCTGCGCGGACTCCAGATCGCCCTGTCCGAGGGCCAGTCCATCGTCGAGCTGCCGTCCTCCTTCACCTACCTGGGCAAGGCGTCCTGGCTGGGTGTCCCCGCCGCCATCTGGATCTGCGTGGTGCTGTTCGCGGCGGGCGGCAGCGCGCTGGCATGGCTCCGGCACGGCCGGGCGCTGTACGCGATCGGCGGCAACGCGGAGGCCGCCCGCACCGCCGGCATCCGCGTCGACCGGATCGTCTGGGCCGTCCTCGTCCTCGGCGGCCTGCTCGCCGCGTTCGCCGGCATCCTCTACAGCGGCCACTACGGCTCCATCTCCGCCACCCAGGGCAGCGGCTGGATCTTCCAGGTCTTCGCCGCGACCGTCATCGGCGGGGTCAGCCTCAACGGCGGCAAGGGCTCCGTCTTCGGCGCCCTCACGGGCGTACTCACCCTCCAACTGGTCGTGAACGTCATGACCCTTGCGGGCGTCCCGCCCCTGTGGAACCAGTTCCTCAACGGAGCCATCATCATCGTCGCCCTGATCGTCTCCCGCTTCGCCTCGGGCGAGAAGCAGGAGTAGACGCCGGCTCATGTGGGGCTCCGCCCGGGCGCCCGGAGGTGGACCGGGCGGAGCGCCACCGCCCCCCACGCACCCCGCTCAGAGAGGCACGCTCGTGGCAGTGACGGACGAGGCAATGGAGAAGATCAAGGCGATGATCGTGGCCGGGGAACTCGCGCCCGGCTCCCGCCTGCCCAAGGAGGACGTCCTCGCCGCACAGCTCGGCCTGTCCCGCAACTCGCTGCGCGAAGCCGTCCGGGCGCTGACCGCCATGCGGATCCTGGTCACCCGGCAGGGCGACGGCACCTACGTATCCAGCCTGGAACCCCACCTCCTCCTCGAAACACTGTCCTTCGCCGCCGACGTCTCCCAGGGGCGGACCGCCCTGCAACTGCTCCAGGTACGCAGACTGCTCGAATCCCAGGCGACCGGAATGGCCGCGGCCGTGCTGCGGCCGCACGACCTCCAGGAACTCCGCGACACCCTCGACCGGTGCCGCTCCGCCGCCACCGCCGAGGAGTTCGTCGCCCACGACATCGCCTTCCACCTGCGCATCGTCGAAGCGGTCGGCAATCCGGTGCTCTCCAAGCTTCTGCAGGTGCTCTCCACCCGCACCCAGCGGGTGCGCATCGTCCGCGGCAGCCGGACCCATCGCGCCCTGGACAGTGCCCACCAGGACCACGAGGAGATCCTCCGCGCCCTCCAGGCCCGCGACGCGCTGCTGGCAGCCTCCACCGCGGCTGTTCACATCACCGCCGTCGAGCAGTGGCTGGAGACCAGCCTCATCGACGCCCCCCTCCAAGCGCTCGACGCCTGACCGTGCCATGCGGCACCCCGCGAGACGTCCACCTGACTGACCGGCTACTGGGCGTCGCCGCCGGCGGTGGACGTCGGCCTGCGCACCAACCGCCGGGCAGCGCCCCCGCGGCCCGGCGAAGCCCTCCGTCAGTCCTTGCCGACGACGACCACCTCGTCCTCGACCGTCCAGCGGCGCCGCTCGGCTTTGGGCGGGTTGATCCGTACGCCGTAGCCGGGACTCGTCGACGAGTCGTCGTGGCTTCGGTAACCGATGGCGCACTCGCCGCGATGACGTGCCGCGGCCACGACTGTGGCGAAGGACGTCTCACACCCTGGCAGCACATAGTCGGTGGCCGGCCGCAGGCGAACCCCGGTGCCGTCAGCGGAGAACAGCTCCTCGAACACCGCTGCCAGGTGCCGGTTCTGGGAGATCTGTGCCATGAGCAGGCCGATGAGCTTCCCACTGATGATCACGTCGGCTCCGGGGCCGATGGGGGCCAGCGCCCGGTTTCGGTCATCGATCAGTTCGGTGACGACCGGCAGTTCACGTCCGGCGGCTTCCTCCAGTTGGCGCAGAAGCAGGAGGGTGACGAGCGTACGGTTGTCGGGATCGTCCGACGGCTGTTCGGCAGCGGGGTCCTGACCGAGCACGATCACGCTGTCATAGGAGTGGACGTCCAGACGTCGCAGGGTCTCGGGACGGGTGACGTCCCCGTGGTGCAGTGTCAAGGTCAGGTCGGTGCCGCCGTGTGCGTCGGCCTCGCTCACCTGCCGGACTGTCACTTCACCACCGTCCGCCACCACGTCGACGGCTGATCCGGGCCGGGCGCGGCGGCGCAACTGGTCGACTATGAGCGGCGCTCGGCGGTTCCAGCCCAGCAGGAGAACCCGCTCCGGTCGCGCGGGCGTCGAGGGGCCGGACGCCATCGCCGCCTTCTCGACCAACTCCGCGCAGTCGGCCGGCCAGGCCGTGTCGTCGTCGCGGGAGATGACGATGAGCAGGTCGTCCGGGGCGATGGGCGTCTGCGGTGGCGGGTTGAGCAGGGGGGTGCCGCCTCGCACCATCCCGACGACGCTTGACGTCGGGTAGGACAGCAGCGCGTCGCCGAACGGCCGGCCGGCCAGGGCCGGCTCGGTGACCAGGTAGAACTCGTCACCGGCGAAGTCGAGGAGTTCCTGGTGGACGAGGGAGAGCCCGGGGCGGCGGGCGGCCTGGACGATCAGCCGGGCGGTGACGGTGTCGCTCTCCAGGACGACGCCCCCCCGGTCCGGCGGCGAGACAGGCGGCCAGGCGGTAGCGGTCGTCCCGGACGGCGGCGACGACGGGCGGACGGCTTGCCTCCCCGGCCAGGGCTGCCCTGAGCGCCAGCAGCGTCTTGACCACGTCGGCGTCGGCGTCGGGCTCGTCGTGGGGCAGGACCAGCACGACACCGGCCGTGGCCGGGCTGGTCAGGGTGAGCACGGCCGGGTCGGTGGTGGGGCCGCTGCGGCAGATCAGCCGCGTACGGCCGACGGGACCCACCTTCGTGCTCAGGGCCTCCTCCATGGCGGTCTTGTCCCGGTCGGCCAGCACGACCACCGCCGCCCGCCGCTGGTTGGCGCCCGCGGCCACCAGCTCGCTCACCACCGTGAAGACCTGCTCCGACCACCCCAGAACCACGGCGTGCCCTTGTTCGAGCACGGTGGAACGGCCCCGTCGCAACGCGGTGAGCCGCTCCGTGAGCGTTGTCGTGATCAGGCCGACGAGCGTCGAGACGTACAGCAGAGCGACCAGTGCGAGCAGCACCGACGTCGTCACTCGCAGCGGCGTACCCGTCGCACCGCCCAGCCGCAGTGTCTCCCCGGTGAGGCGCCACACCTCAGCCAGCCGGCCCGTCAGGGGCGCCGGCGCGTCGGGGTCGGTCCACACCAGGACCGCACTGGCCGGGACGACGATGGCCAGACACAACAGCGCCATCCAGCCGACAAGAGCGGAGGCACCGCGGGCCAGCGTGCTGTCGAACCAGTAACGGGCTCGGTCACCGAACGGAGTGCGCCGCTGCGCCACCCTTCCCCCTCCGTCGCCCCGCGCTCTCGTGAGGCCGGATCGGCGCCGCGTACGCGATGCGCCGCGCAGGCCCGCAGGAGAGCACGGATGTGGATACGCATGTGGCAGTGTCGGGGATCGATCGCGGCGGCCGACGAAGTTCGCTCGGCATTCATCCCTTCGGGTTCTCCGAGCCGTTCACGTCGGCGGACCTGCTGTGACGTCAGGGTTTGTCGCCGTCTTCGCTCCTTCGGGTCAACGCCGGAGCGAAGGGCGGACGCCTGGTCACGGCCGCCAGTACAAAGTCCGCCATGACTGAAGATCACGCGGTGCGCTCGGATGGCGGCTTCTCCCGGAGGAGCTTCGCGGCGGCGGCCGGCACGGCCACGGTGGCGACGGCCCTGACCGGCGGTGTCGCCGCGGCTCTGCCCGCACCGGCCGCCCCGAGCGAGAGCCCTGGCACCGACTTCGACCGGTGCCTTGCCGTCGCTCGCGCACTCCTCGTACTGGACTCCGACGACCGCCCCCTAGTCCCGCGTTACCAGCGTGTCCTCCAAGGGGGACTCCCTGCTCACCGACGGACACGCCCCAAAAACGTCCTGGTCATCGGCGCCGGTCCGGCCGGTCTTGTGGCTGCCTGGCTGCTGACGAGGGCAGGTCATCGGGTGACGGTGCTGGAGGCCAACGGCAACCGTGCGGGCGGACGCATCAAGACCTTCCGCAACGGCGGTCACGAACACGCCGGGCAGCCCTTCGCCGATCCCCGCCAGTACGCCGAAGCGGGCGCGATGCGCATCCCCGGCAGCCATCCCCTGGTGATGGAGCTGATCGACCAGTTCGGCCTGAAGAAGCGGCGTTTCCACTATGTGGACGTCGACGACGAGGGACGTCCCGCCAACCGCACCTGGATCCACGTCAACGGCATCCGCGTGCGGCGCGCCGACTACGCCCGCGCGCCCCGGCGCGTGAACCGGTCCTTCGGTGTCCCCCGGGCCCACTGGGACACCCCCGCCGCCGCCATCCTGCGCTCCGCGCTGGACCCGGTGCGCGACGAGTTCAGTTACGTCGACCGCGACGGCAAGCGGGTCGACAAGCCGCTCCCGGAGCGGCTCCGGGGCTGGGCCCGCGTGGTGCGGCGGTTCGGTGACTGGTCGATGTTCCGCTTCCTGACCGAGCACGCCGGCCTCGACGAGCGGACCATCGACCTGATCGGCACCCTGGAGAACCTCACCTCACGCCTCCCTCTGTCCTTCATCCACAGCTTCATCGGCTCCTCCCTCATCAGCCCCGGCACGCCCTTCTACGAGTTGGAGGGCGGCACGGCCGTACTGCCGGACGCCCTCCTGGAACGCGTGCGCAGGGACGTGCGGTTCGACCGCCGGGTGACGCGCATCGAGTACCACCACCCCGACCGCCCTTCGCCGGACACCGAGCACGTCCGGGGCAAGGGCCCGCACGTGTGGGTGGACACCGTGTCCGAGGGCCGCGACGGTCCCGTCGTGCGCGAGCAGTTCACCGCGGACGTCGCCGTGGTCACGGTGCCGTTCTCCGGACTGCGCCACGTACAGATCGACCCGCCCATGTCGTACGGCAAGCGCCGCGCGGTCTGCGAACTGCACTACGACAGCGCGACCAAGGTGCTGCTGGAGTTCAGCCGCCGCTGGTGGGAGTTCGACGAGGCCGACTGGAAGCGCGAGCTGAACGCCGTCGAGCCGGGCCTGTACGACGCCTACCGCACCGGCCGCGCCGCCGCGGACGGCAGTCTGCTGGGCGCCCACCCCTCCGTGCCCGACGGGCACATCACAGCGGGTCAGCGCACCCACTACGCCGCCAACCGCGCGATGACGCGCGACCAGCCGGAGGCGGTCGGCGTCGTGGGGGGAGGCTCGGTGTCGGACAACGCCAACCGGTTCATGTTCCACCCCTCCCATCCGGTTCCGGGCAGCGCGGGGGGTGTGGTCCTGGCCTCCTACAGCTGGGCGGACGACGCGCTGCGCTGGGACTCCCTGGACGACGAGGCACGGTACCCCCACGCCCTGTGCGGCCTCCAGCAGGTCTACGGCCGGCGCATCGAGGTCTTCTACACCGGCGCGGGCCGCACGCAGAGCTGGCTGCGCGACCCCTACGCCTACGGCGAGGCGTCCGTGCTCCTGCCCGGGCAGCACACGGAGTTGCTGCCGGCCATCCCCGTACGCGAAGGGCCGTTGCACTTCGCCGGGGACCACACGTCCGTCAAGCCGGCGTGGATCGAGGGAGCCGTGGAGTCCGCCGTGCGCGCCGCCTTGGAGATCCACACGGCATGAGCCGCGCGGCCTGCCGAGACACGAGATAGGCGCAGGCCCCGGCGCACCGGCGCCGGGGCCATCGGTCCTTGGGGTGCCACCTCCCTGCCGTCGTCCAACGGCGGTTGCCCCACCTCGCGTCCGAACGCCCCAGCCGTCAGCAGGAACTGCCACAGGACGACGAACTGCTGCCACAGGACGACGAACTGCCGCAGGAGGAAGAGCTGCTGCCGGAGCAGGAGGAAGAGGAGGAGGAGGAACCGCCGCAGGAGGAACCGGACGGCGAGCAGTCGCGGGCGTCACCCTCCACGTACCAGGACGAACAGCTTGCCGAAGTGCCGGCGCCTCCTGCCGCTGATGCCGCACCCGTACTGCCGCTCGTCGGCCATACTCCGTGGCCCTGCCCACTCCCCCGGCCGTACCCGGACGCCTGCCGGCCCAGATCGTCCCAGGCACGCCGCCAGGCCCGACGCACGAGCCAGGCACACAGCACAGCCACCCCCAGCATGACGGCGGCCACCACGACCAAAGCAGTCACGATCACTTCCCCCTTCCACCGGGCCAGACGCCCCGGGTGTCCGGACCATGCCCCCCGCCCCGGCTACTTCAATCTCCCCTTGAGCAAGCCAAGAGGTTCTCTCACCGGAGCCAGGTGCACGTGGCAGGCACGCGACACCGCCATGAGAACGATCCCGTGGCTTCACACACCCTGGATGGTCACGATGCCATGGGCAGCCAGCTCGTCTATGAACTCGGCGACGTCGGCGAGGGCCTGTGCCTCCTCGATGCCGTACTCGGCGGCGACGACGGCCGCGACGTCCGCCACGGTGCGACGCCCGTCCATGCAGCGGTAGATGAGTTCCGCCGAGTCGGACAGCTCCAGGGCCTGGTCCTTGAAGCCGATCACCAGGCCGCTTTCGACCCGGCGTACGCGAAATCCCAGGCTTCTGCGCGGCACGTCGGACGGGCCGACCGAGGCGGCGGTCACGAGGTCTCCACACGCATCGCGATTTCCTGGCAGATGGTCAGGACGTCGTTGATCCAGGGACGCGGGTCGTCCGGATCGTACCCGCGCATGGTCTCCAGAGCCCAGTAGTCCTCGAACGAGAGAAATTCCGAGGACACGGCCCGGAACCGGTTGGGCCGCCACTTGGGCAACTGGCTCCCGTACTCGCCCTGCCCTTCGAGAAGGGCGTCGACGGCGAATCCCAGCGCGGCACGGGCGGAGAGAGTGGCGCTCTCCAGATTGCCCGCGTCCATCTGCCCCAGCGCGTCCTCGACGCAGTCATCAGCGGCGCCGAGCGAGCGAGCCACGACGAAGGAGCGGAAGGCGGACTCCGAGAGCCGCCGGCGACTGGCGTCGATCCATTCCTGACCGAGCAGGACCAGACAGTTCTGCAGACGCGAGAGGGCCAGCTCCTCCCGGGGCGCCAGAACACGGGCGGACACGACCCCCCGGTTGTACTCGCCCCAGGAGACCTTTGCGAACATTTGCTCGAATTGTTCCTTGAGCCAGTAGGTCACCTCCCACTTCCTGTCTCCCGTGTAGAACATCTCGGTCCGCACACGAGGAGGATTCAGGGGCATGGCTATGGTCCCGTAGCCGGTGGACTCCCACTCGTCCGAGCTGACGATGTAGATGTCGAAGTCGCTCCGTTCGTTGTGCCAGCCGCGCGCGGCCGAACCCACGACGAAGGCTGCGAGGCAGCCCTCCGGAACGAGTCCTCGTTCCCGAAGCGGCTGGAGCCAGGTGGCGGTGTCGACGTGTTGCACTCAAGCGCCTTTCGATGGTTGCCGGTTGACGTCAGCCCGCCTTCGGCAGTTGCACGGTGTCGCCCAGCTCACGACGTCGGGCGACGGGGCTGAGCATGAGGATGGCGGGGGCCACGAGAGCCAGCGCGCATGCCGCCGAGAGTGACCACCTCAGACTGCCGAACTCGGCCAGCAGCCCGGCGAGTACGGCCCCCAGTGGCAAGGCACCCCAGGAGACGAACCGGACCGTCGCCATGACGCGTGCGAGCAGATCCGGCGGACTGTCGATCTGGCGGTGGGTACGCGTCAGAATGCTGCCGATCACCGTTCCGGCCGCGAAGCCGCCGTATCCGAGCCCGAAGAACCAGGCGTTGCCGGGCTGCGTGGTCAGTGGCATCGCGAGGGCGAGGACGGCTCCACCGACGCTCGCGCAGAGGAGGGCGCGCGCGGTGCCCACCTTCGCCGCCAGCTTCGTCGCGACCGCGGCACCCGCGAAGGAGCCCACGCCGTCCAGGGCGATGAGGACTCCGACCATGAGAGGCGACATCTCCGCCACTCGGACGAGATAGGTGGGCACGAGCGCCGCCAGGGCCCCGTTGACGAAATTCGTGGCGGTCGCCCACAGCATGCACGGGAACATGACGGGGTGTCCGACGACGAAGGTCCACCCCTCGCGGATCTGCTGGAGGGCGCGGGACCGCGGGGCACTGCCCGCGCGGTACTCGGGCAGGCCCCTGAGAGTCATGGCCGAGATCAGATAACTCGCCGCATCGATCACCATGGCCCCCGCCGGGCCGACGAGCTGGACCAGGGCGCCCCCCAGGGACGGCCCGCCCGTCTGGGTCACCGCGACCGTCCCCGACATGAAGCTGTTGCGCGAGTTCAGCTCCGCCTTGTCGACGATCTTCGGCAGGAACGTCGAACTGCCGATGTCGGACAGGACGTTCGCAAAACTGGTGATCAGCGTCGCCACCAGCAGCTGCCCGTAGGTCAGCGCGCTCAGGGCCCAGGCGAGCGGTATGGAGCCCACGGCCGCCATGCGCAGCAGGTCCATGGTGATCCGCAGGCCCCGAAGGGGGAACCTCTGGACGATGACTCCGGCGGGAAGCCCCAGGACCAGCCAGCCGACCTGGCCGGCCGCCGCCAGCAAGCTCACCTGAAGGGTGGACACATGAAGAGTCGAGACCGCGACCAGGGGAACGGCTATCAGTGTGACGGCGGATCCGACGCCGCTGGCCGTGTTCGCCGTCCAGAAGCGCCAGAAATATCTCGATGACGCCGTGTCATCACCGATCACCACAGTGCCCATTTTCTCTTTCTTCTCCTGCCGTATGGCCCATGAGGCCGGCTTCTTCGAAGCGCTCCCGGGTCTTCCCGTCGTCGAGGGCGCCGACCTCGGCGAAGTAGCGGACAAGGCCGGTCGAGGCGTCGGCCATCTGACGGGCCAGCTGTTCCTTCGGCCAGGATTCCGCGAGGACTTGCTCGATCTGCCCGCTCGTCAGGCCGAGCGTCCGCAGATCCTGGGCCACCCTGGCGTAGTCCGGTTCGAGGAACGCGTGGATCGCCGCCGGGACCTGCGGTCCCACGGCTCTGCGCTCCTGTGCGGTCAGGGCTGCCCACAGATGGTGGAGCAGTGATCGGAAATAGACGTGGTGCCGCCCTTCGTCTTCGGCATGGTCCCGCACCTGCTCGCGAACCGACCGAGGAAGCCGACCGTCCCGGGGAATGTCCGACAGAATTCCGGAGATCAGGGTTTCACTCACGATGGCGAAGACCATCGCTTCCACCCCTCTGATCTCGTGGGGAAGTTCCTCACGAAGGGCGCCAAGACGCCCGACGAACGCCGGCGGATCGTCGTCCGGAAAGGCCTGCGGAACACCGGAGGCAAGCTCGATCTCGTGCGCGAAGTCATACGAGACCTGGGCATGCCACGCCTCGTCCGTGACTATCTTGAACGCGTCCGCCTTCATCCGCTCCGGCAACTGCAGACCGGACCGCCCCCTGCTGATGGCTGTGGCGACCGGGATGACGGCTGAACTTTCGAGTTCCGATGTGAAGTCGAGATAGCCGTAGAGGCGACGCAGCAGCAGCCATTCCACCCGTCCGTCACCGCAGTCCGTGACCAGCGGGTGCATCGCCACGGGATACAGTTCCGGAGGAAAGTAGACGGTCCCGGAACTCTCGAAGGACCGCTGCGGCTTGCGGCGGACGCTCGCCAGTTCGTTCCAGCGCCCGAATCGACTGGTGTAGGAGTCCAGTCGGCCGCGCACTTCACCCTCTCCTTTGGCCAGCGGCTCGACTGCCGTTTGGTACATGGTCAGTCTCCCAGCGAGATGAAACCCAGATCGAGAAGGCTGTCCAGATCGCCTCTGACGTCCGTCATCTCTACATCCGCTGTGGCCAGAATGTCGCTCATCCTGGCCACACCGTCGATTTGCCGGAGAACTCGGAGCACATGGGCGTCCTCTTCCAGCACGAACTCGATCTCCCCGTCCTTGAGGAGATACCACGTGGAGTCGACCGGGTTGGTGAGCAGCAACACACCGTCCGTGAGTGACGGAACGCCACCGGTGTCCGGATCGCCCGTTCGGAAGTGATCGTCCGCTTCGGCAGCCGCGACGGAACTGCCGGAGTACTCAGCGCGGACGGGCCCGGCGGACAGTTCCTCGAGAACGGGCGGATTCCCGGTCAGCTCCGCGAGCAGCCCCATGTTCAGCACGCGCATGAGCATTTCCACAGCCGGGGAATCCGTTGTGCCCTCCCCCAGCACCTTCAGGTACGTCCAGACGGATTCCGCGTCGATGAAGTCGCCGGCTCCGGGGGCGGCGAGCGCCCGCTCCACCAGCTCGTACGAGTTGGCCTTCATGAGGTCTGCGAGCATGCGGTAGGCGTGACGGGTTCCCGATCCATAGAAGAAGGGGGCCTTGGGGCGCTCGGCGATCCGGGCGGGCAGCCGGGTGCCGACCGCGTCCCGGAGTATGCGCTTGTTCCACAGGAGCCGTGGACGCAACCGGTCCGGCACCACTGCGGTCAGCTCGACGAGACGGTGGTCGAGGAAGGGCACTCGTGCCTCGATGCCGCTGCCCGCCGCCGTACGGTCCTCGTGCCAGACGTTGTACTGCTGGACCTTCATGTACTCGGACGCGAAGTAGGAGCGGTACGCGTCACGCGGCCCGTGCGCACCGCGGCCGTCGAGTGCCTGCTCCGCGATGAAGGACGGGCCCTCCGCCCACCAGTGACGCAGAGCCGGATGCCGGTCCAGTCGCGTGTTGCGGTCGAGATAGGCGAGCCCCGCCGCGAAGGAGTCCCAGTCGTCTCCCCCCATCGCATGGGAGTAGCCTCCGTTGAACTCGTCGCCGGCGGCGCCGAGGAGCATTCCGCGCAGCTCGGGTCGTTCCTGGCGGGCGAAGCGGTGGAGTTCGTGCTTGTAGTAGATCTCGGGACCGCACATCGGGGTTTCCGTCAGCCACAGGAGCCGGACCCACTCCTCCGGTGCCGGGGCGTGGGACTGCGGGAAGATCACCTGGTGGTTGGGGACTCCCAGCTCGCGCGCGATCCACTCGGCGTGCTCGGCGTCGCCGTTGTCCCGGGTGCCGCCCGTGAGGGCGGTGAAGGTGTGCATGCCCTCGCGCCTGGTTCCGGCGAGTGCGAGCACGGCGGACGAGTCGATGCCTCCCGAGAGGAACAGTCCGAGCTCGCTGTCCGCATCGGCACAGTCCCGGACGGAGTCCTCGAGGATCTCGCCGTATCGCCGGATGAATTCATCCGCGCCGGTGGCCTGTTCGGTGTGCGAAGGAATCTCCCAGTAGCGATGCTCGGATGTGCGGCCGTCGCGGAGGTCGATGCGGAGGATCGTCGCCGCCGGGACCAGGTCGACGCCGTCGAACCAGGTGCTCACCGAGGACTGGTTGAAACTCGGCGCCGCGGCGAGGGCAGGGGTGGCCAGGGCGCCCTCCCAGTCGAATCGCCTGGGCGTATCCGGGTCGGCGAACAGGCCCTTGATCTCTGATGCCAGCACGATGCGCTCGTCGTTGCGGTGGTAATAGAGCGGCTTGATGCCGAATCGGTCCCGGGCGAGAACCAGCTGGTTGTTCACCCGGTCCCACAGGATGAGGGCGAACATACCCCGTACGTCACGCAGGAATTCCAGTCCGTACTGCCGGTAGAGATAGAGCAGGACTTCGCAGTCCGAGCCCGTCCTGAGCCGCACGCAGCCGGGCAGCGAGGCTGCGAGCTGCTTGTGGTTGTAAATCTCTCCATTGGCAATCAGAACGAGGTTGCCGTCATCACTGACCAGGGGCTGACTGCCGTCTTGGGGGTTGACGAGCGAAAGCCTGGTGAAGGCCAGTCCGACCGGGCCGTCATGGAGTATTTCCCGCTCGTCCGGCCCTCGGTGATCAAGTATGCGGACCAGTTCGTTCAGTACGGTGTCGGCCTCCGGCCCGAGATCACGTCCGTCCAGACGGGCCACTCCCGCGATTCCACACATGGCAATTCTCCCGGATGTCAGGCCTCACGTCATGGACGCCTGGGCGAGAATGGGCGCCCTCGGACAGAGGGCGCCCATCAACTGATGTGATCAGGCGTTGCCCTTCAGAATGGCGCTCTGAGAGACCGGCTTCGCCGACGGCTTGGTGTACTTCTGCATGGTGATCCACCTCCCCCGCGCAACTCGTTGAATTCCGAGGTGTTTTGCACAGAACACGGCCCTGTGGAGAATTTTCCGGGCCGGTGAGCAAATGCTATCCGGGCCGGGCCGAAGTACCCACCGTGTTCGTCGGCTGACGAACACGGTGTCCGGCAAAGCCGGAGATGTCCGGCTGAGGAGGTCCTCGTCATCGCTCCAGGACGAGCTTGATTCGCCGCAGGACCTCGGCCGTCATTCCCTGTCGGGTCGTCGTGGTGGCGCTCCCGATATGCGGAGTGAGTACCGCCCGGGGATTGCGGCGCAACTCGTCGGGGACCAGGGGCTCGTCCTCGAAGACGTCGAGCGCGACTCCACCCAGATGACCCGACTCCAGCAGTTCGACCATGGCCGACTGGACGACCACTCTGCCCCGGGACGTGTTGACGATGACGGCTCCGGGCGGCAGGGCCGCCATCACGGCCTTGTCGACCATCCGGTCGGTCCGCGGGGTCAGGGGAACATGGATCGTCAGGAAGTCACTGACCCGTGCGAGGTCGGCCGGCGTCTCCTGAGGAATCAGGTCCGGTGCGTGAACTGCCTCGGGTCGATGCCGGAGATAGTGGACCTCCATGTCGAAGGCCCGCGCGCGCCTGGCCACCGCCTGACCGATCGCGCCCATTCCCAGCACCCCGAGCCTGTGGCCGGCGAGTTGCGCACCCAGAAACGCGTCGGGCTCCCAGCGCCAGTCCGCCCCGGTCCGGACGAACCGGTCGGCCTCCACGATCCTTCGGGCGCAGGCCAGCATGAGGCCGAAGGTGTGCTCGGCCATCGCCGCCGCGAGAGTGCCCGCCGCTGTCACGACACGCACGCCCGCGCGGGCACACGCTTCGAGGTCGACATGGTCCGTTCCGACGGAATAGGTGCCGATCACGCGCAGGCCGTCGCCGGCCGCCCGCAGCAGGGCCTCGTCGACCCGCTCGTTCGCGGTCACCAGCAGGGCGTCACAACCGGCCACCGCTCGCAGCAGGCTGTCCCGATCATGGCCGTGCCACGGTTTTGGGGACAAGGGCTGGAGCAGGGCGGCGGACAGGCCCGGGAGATCGGCGGTGACCAGGATTCTGTGGTCAGCTGTTCGCATCGCGGCTCGGTCGCATCCCGTATCGGTGACGGCACAGCGTGGTCGGGAAGACCCGCCCGCCGTCGAGGTTGACCCACTGCCGCAGCAGCAGTCGGCCGCGGTCGCCGGTGGAGGCGTCGGTGAACGCCCGACGGGAGTGCACGACCACGTTGTTGTTGACGAGCTGCAGGTCGCCGGCGCGCAGGGCGTACTCGGTGGCCGCTCCCGGCTGGGCCGCGAGCGCCTCGAAGAGGTCCAGGGCGTAGCGCTCCAGATCGCTCACGGGGACGCTGGTCCTGGTCCAGGCCGAGTCGACGTAGTCCCGCAGGAAGTACCGGCAGGTCAGTTGTCCGTCGTAGTAGCCGAAGACCGCGTTGCGGTAGGCCGGTGGCTCCTCCTCCCCCCGGTTCTCGTAGACGAATCCGTTGTAGTAGAGGCCGAGCAGTTCCGGCGCGCGCGTCAGCAGCTCGTTGTAGATCGTCATGGCACTGCTGATCAGCGATGCGCCGCCGTTCTCGGCGGGCCGTACGCACAGCAGCAGCGCGAGGTCGCCGTCGTCGGAGTGGAACCGCAGTGCGCTCGTGGTCTGGTGGCCCCGGACGGCGTTGTTGTCCAGACCGCCCTTGCCGTAGTCGCGCACATCGGCGATGTACTCGCCCTCGGCGTTCTGGATGACCGCGGTACCCATGACCGCGCCGAGCGCACGGTAGAGGCCTCGTGTCTCCTCCGGCGAGAGGTCGTCCACCGGCAGTCCGCGCAGGACGGCCGTACCGATGTGGGTCTCGGTCCGGTGTGCCGTCGCGTGCGTCAGCGCGGACAGTTCGGGCATCGTCTCCCGGGCGAGATCGCGCCAGACCGCCCGATCGGCGTGGAGCGACAGTGCGGCCTTGCCGAGCGCGCTCACGAAGGCCGATATCTCGCCGAGGTGCTGGGGCGTCAGTTCGTGCAGGACGCCCTCGGGCCGCGGGAGGTCGGCGGCGACCCACGCTGTGCCGTCCGTGACCGGCTGCGTGAGGATCGCTTGTGGCATGTCAGGAATCGCCATCCGTACTCAGTCTCCTCGTCATCACGAGTACCGCGCCGTCGATGACCGGCGCGGTGAGAATCGCTTGCGGGATGTCAGGATTGGCCCGCCGCGCCCGGTCTCCTCAGCACCACGAGCACCGTGCCGTCCGTGGCGTCGATGGTGTCCTCGCAGTCCAGGCCGCCCGCCGCCGCCACGGTCGACAGCAGCTCGTCCCTGCTGAAGCGGGCCTCGCGGCCTCTGGCGCGCAAGTGGTCCCGCATGACGTCACCCGAGATGGCGCCCCATACGGGGAGAGGGATGTCGCGGTCGGGGAGCACCGAGTAGTCGACCTCGCCCGCATCCGGTCGCCAGAACAGCGCCTGCTCCGCCGGTGTGAGGGCGGCGTGGATCTCCGAGTCGCGTTCGTACAGGCCGAAGCGTACGGTGACCGCCAGGATCCCGGCCGGCGCGACGAGATCGCGCAGTCCTCGGATGCCGGCCGGCAGATCATGAGCACTGAAGCGGTTGACCAGCCGGTCCGCGAGCACGAGCTCGTACGCCTGCTTCAGGTGCCCGGGGATCGGCCGGGTCACATCGACGAGGTGCCGCCGGTCCTCGACGAGCCCGAGCGTATGGCTCGCCGCCCGCAGGATGCCGGGTGCGAAGTCGAGTACGTGCAGGTCCGCGCCCGCCTGCTGGGCCGCCGTGGACAGGGAGACCGTACTGGCGCCGACCACTGCCGTCCGCGCACCGGGCCGCATCCGCCGTGTGAACTCCCTCTGGTGCTCGGGGGCGGGACCGCCGTAGTAACCGGAGTTCCAGTAGTGCTCGCCGACGAGGTCCCAGGCGCGTGCCTTGGCCGGGCCGTTCACCGGGCCTCCTCGGTGACGGCGGCCACGATCGCCGCCCGCAGCTTCGAGACGATCTCCATGACCTCCGTCGCGCCGGTGATCAGCGGCGGGCAGAGGGCGATCACATCGCCCAGATCCCGAACGATCAGGCCTCGCGCGCGGGCTTCGGCCGCAACCCGCCGCCCGATCCCGCGTTCGGGGTCGAAGGGCCGGCGGGCGACGCCGTCGGCCATCAGTTCCACCGCGGCCAGGCCGCCCACGCAGCGCACCTCGCCGACGACCGGCAGGTTCAGCAGTTCCTCCAGTGAGGTCTCGAGCAGCGTCTCCAGCTCGGCGACCCGCTCGTAGATCTTGCGTTCACGGATGATGCGCAGGTTGGCCCGCGCGACCGCCGCGGCGACGGGGTGGCCGCCGAAGGTCGATCCATGCCCCAGGACACCGTGCGTGTCGGCCGCCGCCGCGATCGCGGCGGTGAGGTCGGCGCCCAGCAGGACCGCGCCCAAGGGGGCGTACCCGGCAGTGATTCCCTTCGCGACCGTCACCGCGGCGGGTTCGAGGCCGAAGCGCTGGTAGCCGAAGAGATGTCCCAGTCGGCCGAACCCGCACACCACCTCGTCGGACACCAGCGGAACGTCCAGTTCTGCCAGCAGCCGCGCCATCGCCGGCCAGTAGCCGTCAGGGGGCACCAGCACGCCTCCCGCCGCCATGACCGGCTCGGCGACCATGGCGGCCACGTTCTCCGGCCCGGCTGCAAGGATGCGCTCGCGTGTCGTGCGGACGATCCGGGCGACGTACTCGTCCTCGCTCTCGCCGTCGAGGTGGTCGCGATAGAAGTGGACCCGGGGCACCCGGACGGTGAAAGGCAGCGGCAGGTCGAATCCGTCGTGCTGGCGCGGGATCCCCGCCAGAGTCGCGGCGCCGAGGGTGGTGCCGTGGAAACCCGAGTCCCGGGTGACGATGAGCTTGCGGGCGGGAGCACCGCCGGTGTTGCCGGCCAGCCAGAGGAACTTCAGGACCGATTCCACGGCCTCCGACCCGGACGCACCGAAGTACACGGAGCGGAACTTTCCGCCCGCGGCCTGCAACAGCTCTTCCGCGAGGAGGACCGTCTCGGCGCTGGTACGGCCCAAGGCACAGGCGAAGGCGGGAAGTTCGGCGTACGCCGCGGTCGCGGCCGCGATCAGGTCCGGCTCCGAGAAGCCCAGGTTGGCGTGCCAGAGGCCGGACAGCGCGTCGATGTACTCCCTGCCGCCCACGTCCCGGACGCGGATACCGTCGCCCTCGGCGATGATCAACGGCGGCTCCTGCCGGTGCACTCGGTGATCGGTGAAGGAGTAGACGACCGGCCGGGTCGCCAGGCCGGTCATGGAGCAACCTCCGTCACGCGCATGTTGTCGATGAGACGGACACCCTCCAGGTGCGCGGCGGCGAACAGCCGTATCGGGGCGTGGAAGTCCAGCGTCCGCACCTCGGTCAGGGACTCCTCCTCGCAGGCCACGAGGTACTCGACTTCGAATCCCCGCTCGGTGAGGCAGTCGCGGGCCGCGGCGAGCACGGTCGGCAGCGGGTCGCCGTCGAGCAGCCTCGCCCGTGACTGCAGGAGAACCCTGTGGATGTGCGGAGCCACGGCCCGCGCGTCGAACAACAAGCCCTTGTTGCGGGAGGACATGGCCAGCCCGTCCGGTTCACGCCTGGTGACGCCCCGTACCACACGGACGGGCAGGCGCAGATCCTGGACCAGGGTCTCGATGATGCGCAGCTGCTGGAAGTCCTTCTCTCCCCAGTAGGTACGGTCGGGCCGGACGAGATTCAGGAAGAGCAGGCTCTCCGTCACCATTCCGTCGAAGTGACCCGGCCGGGTTCTCCCGCAGAGCTGATGGCTCAGGCGGGGCACGGACACATGGGTGCCGAAGTCCTGCAGGGTGCGGGCGCGTCCCGGGAAGATCTCGTCCCAGTCCGGCAGGAACACCACGGTCGTCCCCCGTGCCTCCAGCAGCTTCAGGTCGCGCTCCACGGTCCGTGGGTAGGAGTCGAAGTCCTCGTCCGGTCCGAACTGCAGCGGGTTGACAAAAATGCTGCAGATGACCAGATCGCATTGCTCGCGGGCCAGGTCGACCAGGCTCAGATGGCCCTCGTGCAGCGCGCCCATGGTCGGTACATAGCCGATGACCGAACCCGACAGGCGTCCGGCGTCCCACTCGGCGGCGAGCTCCGGGGCTGTGCTGATCACTCTCACAGGAGCCCGTCCAGTTTCCCCGCGACCGCCGCGACGACCCGCCGGTGCACGTCCTCGGTGGTGCCCTCGGCCTCGACCCAGGTCCATTGGGACGCCTGTGGCAGCTCGGAGTAGGCCGCTCGCATGCGGCTGATGAACCCGAGGTCGATCCACTCCTCGGGGTCGCGGGCCTTGACCCGGTCGAACGCCACGGAGGGCTCAAGGTCCATCATCAGGGTGAGGGTCGGTTCCGGCAGCCCCCTGAACATGCCCTCGATCAGCCACCGGTTGCTGGCTCCCAGTGCCTCGGCCGCGGCGATCTGGCAGTAGGCGTACCGGTCGGCGATGATGAGGTCGGTTCCGTCCGGGGCGGTGCCCAGCGACGACATGGCGACCCACTTCACCGCCGCGGTCATGACCTTGTGGGTGTCCGGGCCGAGCATGGCGAACCGGTCGACGTGGCCGTGTTCGACGGCGATCTCGTCCAGCCGGGTCGACAGCCCCTGCAGGCTCGGGTTGGGGTGGACGAACACGGAGAGACCGCGGTCTTCACAGGCGGCCTTCAGCATCTCGATCTGGGTGCTCTTGCCGGCACCGTCGAGCCCGATGAACGCGACGATCGGTGGTGTGGTCATCACAGGCTCACCTTCCGCTGGAGGTGGTGGTCGGCGAGTTCGGCGAAGGTGGCTTGCAGGACCCTCGTCCGCCCGTAGCACGGCGCCGCGAACAGCATGATCAGCTCTTCCTCGAGATCGACGATGAAACTGGTACCGGCGCGCCCCAGCCAGGCGAGACGGCGGGCTTCGGCCGGGCGGCAGGTGCGCGGCCAGATGCCGAAGTTCAGGCTGAATCCCCACCCCGGGCCCGGGATGTAGTCGGGCCCCGTGTCGTGCAGACCGACGATCTGGTCCGACAGAAGCTCGGCACACGCTGCCTCGCTCAGGAAGGCGGAGCCCGGGGCGGGAAAGAACACGGCCTTGAGGAAGGTCAGATAGTCCCGCAGGCTGGCCAGGCCGCCGCTGCCGGCGGACCTGTACCCCGCCGTTCGGCGATCGAGGTCCGTCAGCGACTCCCCGGTGGGCGGATCCATCGGGGGCTGGAGCACGGACTGCATCCCGAGGCCCGGTGGCAGGAAGAACCCGCTCGACGCCATCCCGAGCGGTTCGAACAGATGCCGGCTGAGGAGCAGGTCGAGCGGTGTCCCGAGGTGGTGTTGGAGCAGCAGGCCGGCCACGTCGGCGGAACGGCCGTACTCCCACTGCTTCCCCGGCGGTGCCGAGAGCCGGCAGTCGAATATGCGGCGCAGGAAGTCGGTCTCGTCCGTGTCGTAGGCGCGGTCGGTGTAGTCGAACGGCAGGACGCCTGCCGCTCGGTACTCCCGCTGCATCCGCTCGTGTTCCTTCGAGCCGGCCAGGCCGGAGGACATGGTCAACAGCTGGCGCAGCGTCATCCCGGCCGGGACCCGCACTGCGGCCAGCCCGGCCGCGAGCTCCCGGACCGGCATGTCGAGACCGGGCAGGAGTCCGGCGTCGATCAGCCGTAGTGCCAGCGTGGCCAGCATCGGCTTGGTCATGGAGTAGAGGCGGATCACGCTGTCCTGCGACACCGGTCGCCCGGTCGGCGAGTTGCGTCCGACGAACACCGCCAGATCTCTGCCGGCCGCGACGTCGTGGATGCACGCCGCACCGCCCACGACACGACCGGCTTCGGCCTCCGCCGTCAGGACGGCTCGGCAGTGTTCGGCGAGGGATTCCAGCTCCGGGCGCGTCACAGGCCACCCCTGTCGAGGTCAGGCACCAGGCTCACTCGTCCGCTCTCGTGGCGCTCGGCGGCGGCGAGGGCGTCGTCGATGTCGTCGAGCGCGTAGTCGGCCAGGGGGATCTCACGCAGTGGAGTCGGCCCGGACAGCAGATCGACGGCAGCGATGAGATGGCGCTGCTGATAGCGGATCACACTGGTGACGGTGACGCCCTTGCGCGTCAGCACACCGGGTATGAAGGACACGGTGTCGGTGGGGCGGGTGTTGATGATCCCCATCATGACGATCTGGCCTCCCGGCCGGACCTGTTCGAGCGCCGTGACAAACGACTCGGGTGATCCTGCCGCGACCACCACGACGTCGTAGACCCCGCCGAGAGTCCCCGCCGACGACACCTCCCCGAGGGAACGCGCGTTCGGAAACCGCTCGGCGATCCGCCGCCGCGAGGGGACTCGGTCGTACACGTCCCACGCCGCCACCGCGGAACCACCCGCGACGGTCGCGAGCCCCAGCGCGCCGGCACCGATCACCAGACACGGTCCGTCCACCAGGTCGGGCCTGATCGCGTCCACCACCGCAAGCCCCTGTGCCACCGCGCAGTTGGCCAGGGCCGCCAGCTCGCTGGGCATCCCGGCCGGAACCTTGACTCTGATCTGTTCCGGGTGCAGCTGGTAATGGCTGGCGAACGCGCCGCGGAAGTGTGGCCGCCGGAGGCTGGAGTGGCCCCATGAGTCGTAGGCGCGCTCACACAGGTGGGTGCGGCCGAGGGCGCACATCGCACAGCTGCCGCAGACCCGGAAGTAGGTGCAGACAAGCCGGTCCCCTTCGGAGAGGGGTTCCCCCCGGGCGTCGACCATCGGGGAGCCGTCCGTTCGCACGATCCGTCCGACGAACTCGTGACCGAGCACGCAGTCGTGCAGGGTGGGGTGCCCGCCCCGCCATACGTGCACGTCACTGCCGCAGATGTTCGCCCGCTCGACAGCGAGCAGTGCCCCTCCGGGCCGTGGCGGCAGCAGCGCGTGTTCCCGCCGTTCGAGGCCGCCGTCCGCGAGAGCGTTCACTGTGACACCTGTCGTCATGGCGTCCCTCCGGCAGTTCTGGGGGAGTGTGTCTTCGGGTGGCACCAGTCGGGCGCGGACACCCGCCCGGTGCGCTCGGGAAGCTGTCGAGGAGCGGGCTCATCGCGTGTGATCATTCGAACGCGTGCTCCGGCCCGGGGAACGCGCCGGTGCGCACCTCGCCGGCGAACGCGCGGACCGCCTCGTCCAGCGTCCCCGCGAGATCGGCGTACCGCTTCACGAACCTGAGTGGCCGACCGGTGCGCAGACCGGCCATGTCCTGCCAGATCATGACCTGCGCGTCGCAGTCGGCGCCTGCGCCGATACCGATGGTCGGCACGGGCAGCTCGGCGGTCAGCTGCTTCGCCACCAGCGCGGGAACCATCTCCAGCACCACGGCGAACGCCCCGGCTTCGACCACCGCCCGGGCATCCTCCAGCACCTCGGAGACGGCCTCGCCGCGGCCCTGCACCCGGTAGCCACCCAGTTGGTGCTCGCTCTGCGGGGTGAACCCGATGTGCGCCATGACGGGGATGCCCGCCTGCACGATCCGGGCGATCTGCGGCGCCACGCGCCGTCCGCCCTCGAGCTTGACGGCCTGGCAGCCGCCCTCCTTCATGAACCGGACGGCGGTACGCAGCGCCTGCTTCGGCCCGTTCTCGTAGGAGCCGAAGGGAAGGTCGCCGACCACGAGTGCGTGCTCCGTACTGCGCACCACGGCCTTCACGAGCGGCAGCAGTTCGTCGACGGTCACGGCGACGGTCGTGTCGTGACCGTAGACGTTGTTCGCGGCCGAGTCGCCGACCAGCAGCGCGGGCACGCCCGCGGCGTCGAAGATGCCGGCCGTGTACTGGTCGTAGCTGGTCAGCATGGCCCATCGGTGCCCCGCCTCCTTTGCCGCGCGCAGGTGTCTCGTGCGAACACGGCCACGGGTCGGCCATTCAAACGTCGCGGGCGGTTCTTCCCTGGAGTCCTCAGGCATGACACATCCTTTGAATCATGGTGCCGTGGATCCCCTCGGCAGAGACGATTTCACCGATGGCCAAGGGGAAATCCCTGAACGCAATACAGCGGCCGTGATGCACCGTCAGCGTTCGGAGGCGGGGAAGTTCACCGTCCAGTTTCGGGCAGCGCAGAATTTCACCATTGAGCCCCCGTTTCCATGCTCAACCCAGCCGCCGCTGACGCGTTTCAGTTTCACAAGATCGTCTGGGATCGGTTTCCGACCCTATCCGACGCCACACGAGAGACACAAGAGTGTCAAACTTCACTCCGACTTACCGTCATAAGTGCCTGGGTATCAATGCCTGGTATCAATGCAGTTGTCTTCACACACTCCTCTGTCGTGCCCAACTACACCCAGACGCCCACTAAGGCGTGTCCTCACATCAGGGAAATCCCGTGATCCGACTGCACCTTGATAACGAGAGCCTGCGTTCGATCAGGCTGGCACTCAGCCCGTTATGGGAGACTCTTGGCAGCCTGGCACTCTTCGCCCGTTACCGCGGCGCGGTTCCGTCACCGTACGCAAGCTGGATGCACTACGCACGGCGATCGGTGCAACCAGAAGTAATGGGTCCACTTCTTGATCTGACACGCAGACAAGAGGCGGCGTTCCTGAAGCGAGCCTACGCCTACATTCCCGACCCGTCCCGAACGACCCTTTCGGCCGAGCTCAACTTCCTGCGGCAGGACGGAAACACACCGGGCGAAGAGCAACTGGTGGACCTGCTCGAACAGTACTGGCACGGGGCGATCGGCCCCTACTGGAACTCGATCCGTACATCACTGGAGGAGGAAGTCCTCTTCAGGGCACGGACGCTGGCCGTCGGCGGCCCGGAGGCGATGCTCGCGGAACTGGGAGGCCGGGTGCATTGGCAGCGGCCGACATTGACCGCCCCCTACCATCTGGACCTCACTCGTTCTGTTGCCCGCGCGCAACTGGTATTGATACCCAGTGTGTTCTCGGGCGGTACGCGCATGTTTACCGTGAATGAACCGACCATTGCGATGTCGTACCAGGCTCGGGCGTCGGGATTCCTCCCCCTGGTCGCGGACACGAAAAGCGATGAGGAGAGCAAGGACCGCTTGGCGCTGCTCATCGGAACCGGCCGGGCGCGGATCATGAGGGCGCTGGAGATGCCCAAGACCACCACCGCCGTCGCCCAGTCGCTCGGTCTGGCGAAGAGCACGGTCTCCCAGCACCTGGCGGTACTCACCTCGGCAGAGCTCGTCTGGAGGCAGCGTCTCGGCGGCCGGGTCTTCTATCAGCTCGATCACAGTGGATTCGCCCTTCTTGAACAGTTGGGGGACTGATACGTCGCGCTCGGCCCGAGGCCCGGCCACGACGACGCGCCGGAGTTCCCTCCGGTCAGCCCCGTCCAGGCCGCGAGCCAGGAGCGGAACCGGTCCGCCACCTCGCGCGGACTGATGGTCGGTCTCCCCAGTCCGGAGACCGACCCCGGCGCGATACGAAGGTGCACCAGGTGCGGACCGGGTGACGAAGTGAGCGTTTCCAACGCCTTGCTGAAACCGGCCAGGGTGTTGCACCGGGTGGCCGTCCGATAGCCGCACGCGGCGGCTATTGCGGCGAAGTCGACCCCCGGGGAGACGGTCGGCTGGCCTCCCGTCGAGTCATGACTCGCGTTGTCGAGAACGATGTGCACGAGGTTGCCCGGCTGCATGGCCCCGATCGTGGCCAGGTTGCCCAGTTTCATCAGCGCGGCGCCGTCCCCGTCCAGGACGACCACGGGCCTCGGTGAGTTGAGGGCCACTCCCAGGCCCACAGCACTGACGCAGCCCATGGAGCCCACCTGGTAGAAGTGCTGATCCCGGTCGGCGAGTGTGTACAGTTCACGCCCACCCTTGCCGGTCGACACCAGGACGGCCGCCTCGTCGGGAACCCACGCCAGGAAGCTCGTCAGGGCCTGGAGCCGGGTCGCTCCGGAGAAGCTCTCCCGGAGATCGGTGATGTCGCCCGTCGACGGCGCAATGGCATGCGGCGCGCTCAGGGGCATGTCCGCCACCGAGCCGGCGGCCATGACCAGTGCGCTGGTCCTGCGGTCCGCCGCTGCCCGGACGGCCCGGTCCAGGGTTCCCCCGACCATGTCGTCGGCGGTGGGGAAGGGCTCGTGGCCGATCTCCATCAGCGCGAGCAGCCCGGGGGTGATCCGGCCCATGAGTTCGTGCTGCGGTTCGTCCGGCTTCCCCGGCTCCCCCCGCCAGGTGCAGATGAGCAGGGTCGGGATGCGGAACGGCCGGTTCAGCGAGGTCAGGGGGTTGACCATGTTCCCCAGGCCGGAGTTCTGGCACATCGTGATCGTCTGTCGGCCCGCCAGCCAGGCGCCGGCCGACAGGGCGATCGCCTCCCCCTCCGAGGTGGCCGGGACGTAGTGCAGGTCGGCATCGGAGATCACATGGTTGATCAGAGGCGTCAGCAGAGAGCAGGGCACCCCGGCGCAGAAGTCGTAGCCGCGCTCCGCAGCCGACCGGACAAAGGTCTGGGCGGAGATCACCAGACCTCCTCACCCAGCGGCATGCGCTGCGGCAGATAGCGGTGCGAGGCCCTCTCCAACTCCGGGTAGTCAAGAAGGTCGAAGACCTCCTTCAGCGGTGCGATGCGACGCTCCACCCCGGTCACCGTCCGCGTCTGCCTGACCTCTCGGCAGGCGGAGCGCATGGCCGCGATCGAGGCCCGCATCATGTGGTTGGCCCAGATCACCGCGGAGACTCCGTGCTCCTGGAACGCGTCGGTCGGGACCGTGTGGTACGTGGTGGGCGTCACGATGAGAGGGCACCGCTCGGCCCACTCCTGCGCGAACCTCAGGATCTCCTTGCCGTCCGTCTTCTTGGAGTGAATGAACACGGCGTCGGCTCCGGCCTCCCGATACGCCTCCGCCCTGCGCAGCGCCTCGCCGAATCCGTGACCGGCCACCAGAGCCTCCACCCGCGCGACCACGGTGAACGCCGGAACGGTCTGGGCGTCCTTGCAAGCCTTGATCTTGCCGCAGAACTCGTCGATCTCCGCCAGCGGATGGCGCTCCCCCACGAAGGAGTTCAGCTTGGGGAAGACCTTGTCCTCGATGCACACACCGGCCACGCCCATGCGGCACAGGCTGGTGACGAGACGTCTGGCGTTGTTGAAGTTCCCGAAGCCGGTGTCACCGTCCATGAGCACCGGAGTGCTCACCACCTCGGTGATCGAGCCCACGACGTCGACGACCTGCGTCCACGACAACTCGTTGCTGTCCCGGACGCCGAAGGCCGTGGCTATGGAGAGGCCGGAGGCCCAGATCGCATCGAACCCCTCGTCCTGGACGATCTTCGCGGACAGGCCGCTGTGCGCCTCCATGAGGAAGCCCAGGGAGTCGCTGGTGAGCAGCTCGCGCAACCGGTCGGCCGGTTGCGAAGGAGCGGGGCCGCGCGGGACCGGTGTGCCGGGTCCTTCGACTGTCATCGATGTTTCTCCGTTCTGAGCATGACGTTCGCGGGGTCTGCCGGCAGAGGACCGGGCTCACACCACCCGGCCGAAGCGCGGGGGCTCGCCGGTGGTGAGGGTGTGGGCCACCTCCTCGGCGACCCTCGTCCGCTGGCTCACCTCCGATTCCTCGGAGAGGAAGGCGCGGTGCGAGCTGACCACGACGTTGTCGAATTTCAGGATCTCCCGGTTGACCTCGCTGCGATTCGGGTCCTCCGGCGTGAACACGTCCGCCGCGTAGCCGTTCAGTCGGCCTCCCCGCAGCGCCTCGAGCACCGCCTCCGGGCGGACGAGCCCGCCCCGGGCCGCGTTGACCAGTACTGCTCCCGGTCGGAGGTGGGCGAGTGAGGTCTCGTTGATGAGGAACCGGGACGAGTCGTCCAGTGCGGCGTGGAGCAGGACCGCGTCCGACTGGGTCAGCAACTCCTCCAGGCTGTGCGCCTTGCGGACGCCGTGGCCGATCATCAAGTCGGCGTGCACCCAGGGGTCGTAGGCGACGACCCGGCCGTAGAAGCCCGTCAGCCTCCTGCTGACGGCGCGTCCGATGCGGCCGAATCCCACCAGGCCTGCGGTCAGTTCCTGAAGCCGCCTGGGACGTCCGCCGGTGAAGATGTTCCAGCGGTCCTCCTTCACCGCCTGGTTCTGCACGCAGATGTGTCTCTCGAGGGCGAGCAGCAGCGCCATCGTGTGCGTGACCACCTCGTCGACGCAGTAGTCCGGCACGTTGAAGGCCGGTATGCCGCGCCGGGCCAGGACCGGCGCGTTGAGATTGTCGACACCGACCCCCTGCCGGGCGACGACCTTGCACGTGCCGGCGAGCACGTCGGCCAGCTCTTCGGTGACCTGGGCGCGGTACACGACGACGGCGTCGGCTCCCGCGATCCACTCCAGGAACTCCGGTCCCTCGGTGACGAACGCCCCATCGCGCATCAGCCCCAGATCGAGTCGGGCGTCGCCGGGGAGAGCGGCATGCTCGATTCCGGCCAGTCGTGGATCGACCTCTCCATGCTCATCCAGCGCCCACGCTGGGTCTGTGTAGACGACTCGGTAGTCGGACATGGGCTTCCCCTCACGGGCTCGGCGGCGTCGGAATCGGGTCGGAATCGGATCTGTGCGTCGTCGTGCGGCTCAGCCCCTCACAGGACGAGGGTCCGCACCGTGGTCATCTCGTGGATCGCGAAACGCACACCCTCGCGTCCGACACCGCTGTCCTTCACCCCTCCGAACGGGATGTTCGGGGAGTCGAACTGAGGGCCGTCGTTGACGATGACCGCGCCGACCTCGAGTTCGTCCATGGCTTGGCGGACGGCGCTCAGCCGTTCGGTGAACAGTCCGGTCTGCAGCCCGTACCGGGTGCCGTTGGTGATCGCGATCGCCTCGTCGAGCCCGCTGACCCGGATGACCGGGGCACACGGTCCGAAGGTCTCCTCTCGGACCAGCCGGACGTGCCGTGGGACCTCGTCGAGCACCGTGGGCCAGAATTGGGCGCCCTCGCGGTGGCCTCCGTGGACGAGCCTGGCCCCGGACCGCACGGCCTCCTGGACGCGTCCCTCGACCGCCAGCGCCGCCGCCTCGTCGATCAGCGTCCCCACGTCCGTCCCGGGGTCCCGGGGGTCGCCGACCACGAGGGCCGCTGCCTGCTCCCGGAGCAGTTCCACGAACTCCCCCGCCACGTCCTCGTGCACCAGGATTCGTTTGACTCCGCGACAGGACTGACCCGACGTGGCGAAAGCGCCTGCCGCCGCCGCCCGGGCCGCCGCCGGAAGGTCCGCGTCGTCCAGGACGATCAGCGCCCCGCTGTCGCCGAGTTCGTAGGTGGACCGGCACATGCCGATGGTGGAGGCGATGTGCCGTCCGACGTCCGCGCTGCCGGTGAAGGTCACCATGTCGATCAAGTCGCTGGTGATGAGCGCCTGCCCGGTCTCCTCCGGCGTGCCGGTCAGCAGCGTCAGCATCGGGGCCGGCAGGCCGGCGTCCAGCAGGCACCGGACGAAGCGGATCGCGGTGAGGGGCGTCTTCTCGGACGGCTTGAGCACCACCCGGTTGCCCGCGGCGATGGCCGGCCCGACCTTGTTGACCACCTGATGGAGCGGTCGGTTGAACGGGGTGATGGCGGCAACCACGCCCACCGGGTCTCGCCTGGTCACGGCGGTTCGACGGTGGCGCGCCGCGGTGACGTCCGTGGGTATCGCCTCGCCGCTAATCCGTTTCGCCTCCTCCGCGCAGAGCCGCAGCAGCGCGAGCGCGCGGCCGACCTCGCGGTCGGCGTCCTTGCGGGCCAGCCCGGACTCCCCGCAGATCGACTCGGCGAAGCCGTCCGCGTCCGCCTCGACCCTGGCCGCCGCCTCGGTGAGGATCTCCGAGCGGTCGAAGGCCGTGAACCGGGGACGGTAGGCACGTGCCGCGCGAAGCGCGGTGCGGACCTGGTCCGCGTCCGCCACGCCGACACCGCCCACGACGTCGCCGGTGTACGGATTGCGGACCTCGACGGTGCGCTCGCAGGCGACCCACTCACCCGCTACGAGAATCTCGTTCATCCCGCGGACTCCTGGTCTCCCCAGCCGATGCGGTCATGGCGTCCGCGGCGCAGTGTCGCGTCGGTGCGGAAGGTGTTCGTCATCTCCATGCGGTCCAGGTAGGAGTACCCCTCCCCGCTGCTCATCTTGATGAGCGCGCCCTGGCCGCTGAATCCATGGGCGACGCAGGCACCCACCCAGAGGCTGTCGTCGACGCCGAGCTCGGCGGAGCGGCTCGTACCGTCCGAGCCGGTCCAGTGCAGCAACGGCGACCCCTCGGTGACGAGGTAGTGGGTCGGGCCGTGTTCGCACAGATCCGGTTCGAACTCCGGGGACCGGTTGTCCACCAGGACGAAGAGGCCGTACAGGTCCGGCAACTGGGGTGAGGCGGCCATCGAGGCGACGGTGTACGACCTGAACCTGCGGATCCCGGCGATGCTGTCGTCGAGCGAGCCGTACGTCTTGCCGACCGCGTCGTGGGAGCGGTGCACCGGCAGCAGTGTCCGGTAGTCGACTCCGAGACACCGGGACAGAGCGGTGATGCCGGCGGGATCGAGTGCGTTCGTCCGGCCCCGGAGGTAGGCCGTCACGCCCTCCGGGTCGATACCCGCGGCCTCAGCGGCGCTCTGCGCGTCGAAGCCCCGGCGGTCCAGCTCGATGGCGAGCAGTGCCGGGCCATGGGGGGCCTCGCCCAGGTCCGCCGTCAGCCGGGCGAAGGCGGGCTCTCCCCAGGTATTGAGCCCTTCCGTGAAGTGGTGAAGGTTGGAACGCGTGGTGTACGAGAGGATCCGCGCGGGCTCGCCGGAGGCCAGGGAGTAGGTGTGCGGGCAGTAGGGAGGCTCGACATAGGAGTCCCCCACGATCCAGGAGCACGCCGAGTCCCGGTTTGCTCGCAGAACGCTCCAGGTGGCGTCGGTGAGTTCGTCTCCCCAGCGGCCGTTGATGTCGCCCGGACCGAGATTGACGGTGATGGCCGGCTCGAGGTGGCCGTTGTTCAGCTCGGGCAGCCGGTCCTGCGGGCAGAGGATGTCGAGGATGACCGGGGCGATCCAGCCCGTCGGCGCGGGCAGGGTGTAGTAGTTGTAGAACTCGATCCCACCGCGTTCCACCGTCCTGCCGGTGGCTTTGAGCTGATCGGCCGTCTGGTGGATGACCGTGGGCAGCTCGTCGTCGCCGCCGAGTTGGCCGACCGTGATGTTCAGGTAGTCGGCCAGCCCGGCGGCGTCCCGGCCCGGGAGCAGTGTGCTGCGGTGACGCAGGATCTCATCCAGTACGGCCGTACTCACCGCGGTGTGCGCGCCGACGAGGTCGGGCGTCACCTTGCGAGCGTTCAGCCAGTGCCTCAGTTTGTAGGGGTCAACGACGACGGATCCGTCCATGCCATCCTCTTCGTCACGGAATTCGGGAACGTAAGCCGACTGTGTGGTCGGGGAACGGGCAACCGCTCGGGGAACGGGCTGACCGGCGGACCGCGGGTGGGTTCACCCCGCGGCGCCCGGTGTCTCAGGAGCTCATCGCGCCGTCCACGACGAGATCGTGTCCCGCGACATATGCGGCTTGCGGCGAGGCGAGCCACAGGACCATGTCCGCGATTTCCTCTGCCGTCCCGATCCGCCCCGAAGGGCTCTCCGCGGCCATGCGCTTTCGCCGGTCCGCCTGGCTCTCGCCGGGGCGCGTTGCCCACATGGGGGTGTCCACCGGCCCCGGTGAGATGGCGTTGATCCGCACGTTCTCCGCGATGAACTCCCGTCCGGCGGCCCGGGTCAGAGAGAGCACGGCGGCCTTGGACGCGGAATAGGCGGCCAGGAGCGGAAGCGTCATGTGCGCGGCGTTCGAGGCACTGTTGACGATGACCCCTCCACCGTTTCGGCGCATATGGTCGACCTCGCGCCTCATCAGCAGGAACGTCCCGGTGAGATTGGTCGAGATGACTTCCTCCCACTGTGCGGTGGAGAACTCGGAGAGGGATCCGACCAGTGAGACTCCGGCGTTGTTGAACGCGATGTCGAGCCCGCCGTAGACGGACACGGTCTCCTCGACGAGCCGGTCCACCTGCTCCGCCGATCTCACATCGCACACGACGGCCGTGGCCTCACCCCCCTCGCCCCGGATGGACGCCACAGCCAGGAGGAGACTCTCGCGGTTGCGCCCGGCGACCACGACGGACGCACCCTGCCGGGCGAAGGCGTGGGCGGTGGCCAGGCCGATCCCCGAACCGCCTCCGGTGACGAGGACGACCTTCCCCTCGAACGCTCCGGTGGGGTCGTCTGCTGCGGGATTCACAGCGTCGGCCTCCAGTCTCCGATGATGCCGCGGAACAACCCGTCCGTCCCTGGCTCCAGGTCGCCCCGGCGCTGCACGGTGACCGGCACCGCCACCGGTTCCAGCTTCTCGACCGGGGTGGTGAGGTCGGTGACCGCGGCGGCCAGCAGACCGAAGAAGTCCCGCGCGAGCCGGATCGCGGTTTCCTGGCCGACCAGCCGAGGCCGGTTCTCCAGTTCCAGAGCGAGTTCCCCGTGGCGCCACCCCAGCGAGAACGTGATGTCGTAGCGGGCGGAGCCCGTGACCAGCTTGTTCGTAGCCAGGGTCGCGTCACCGAGGTGCCGCTTGGGCGCCGGGGTGTTCTGCAGGATGAACATCGTCTGGAAGTAGGGCGTCCGTTCCGGCTCCACGGGCGGAGTCAGTGCGTCCAGGAGCACGCCGTAGGGAAGATCCTGGTGCTCGTGTGCCGCCATCACCGTGCGGTGGGTGTCGCGCACCAACTGGCCCACCGTCGTGCCGGGACGGAAGGTGTAGGGCATGACCATGGTGTTCACGAAGAACCCGACCACGTCGTTCCACTGGGGTGCGGTCCGGCTCGCGAACGGAGTGCCGACGGCCAGGTGGTCGCTTCCGACCAGTCGGCGGAGCGCCAGTTGATAGACCGCGAGCCCCAGCACGAAGAGGGACGTACCGCAGGCGCGCGCGGCCAGCTGGGCCTCGCCGATCAGCGCCTGAGGCAGGCCGAGCCAGGCCATGTCACCGGCCCACCAGGGCGCCTGCGGATCCCTGCCGTCCTCGGGCCAGGGCACAGGCGGCGGCGGTGAGGCGAGCGCCTCCCGCCAGTGGTCGAGCTGGCCCTGAAAGGCGCCTCTCGCGATGCGCCGGCGCTGCCAGAGCGCGAAGTCGACATATCTGTACCGCGGGGCGGCCCGGCCCTCGGTGATGCCCAGCAGTGCCCGGTACCGGTCGTTCAGGTCGTTGAAGAAGACGGGGGAAGACCAGCCGTCGAAGGCGATGTGATGGAAGTTCACGACGACCACGGTCTCGTCTGCGGCCATCATGACCAGGTGCGCCCTCGTGGTCGGCTCCGCCCGTAGATCGAACGGCCGCGCCGCCTCGTCGGATCCGATCTCCCTCAGGCTCAGGATCCGTTCGGTCTCCGGCAGGTGGCGCAGGTCGTGCCGGGCGACGGGAACCTCCTCGGGTCCGTGCAGCCGCGCCATCACTCGTCCGGCGGAGTCGTGGAAGGACGCCCTCAGCGACTCGTGCCGTGCCACCACGGCGCGCAGAGCCCGCTCCAGAACGTCGAGATCCACTTCGCCGCGCAGCAGCACCGCGATCGGCACGTTGAATGCCGCCGACTCCGGAAACCGGAGCTGGTACGCCCAGTGCCGCTCCTGGCCCAGCGAGGACCTCCAGACCGAACCGGAACCGTCCGTCCCCGGATCCGTTCCGACGATGCGTGGCGTGCTCATCACGCGTCACCTCGCTCATCCGCCTTGGCGCCGATCATCACGGCGAGGCCTTCCGGAGTGGGCGCGTCGAAGAGGTCGGCGACACTCATGGGCACCCCGAACCGGTCCTGGAGTCTGGACACGAGCTGGACCGCTGTGAGGGAGTCGCCTCCCAGTACGAAGAAGTCGTCGTCGGGCTTGATCTCGGGAAGCCCGAGGGTCTCCGCGAGCACCCGCAGAATCTCGCCGAGGGAGTCGTCCCTTTCCGTGTCGTCCTGCCCGGTACGCGCCTCAGGAGTCACGGGGTCGGGCAGGATCGCCGTCTCCGGCTGTTCCACGACCGGCCGGACAGCGGCCGGAACCGGCGACGGAGTCCACTCCTCCGCCGGCACGACCGCGACCTGTGGGGGAACGGAATCGGTCAGAAGGCGCATGAGCGTCGCGACGCCTTCCTCCAAGGTGATGCCTGAGGTCAGACCGATCGCCATCGGCTCGTCAGGCGCGCTGCCGGCCGCACTCTTCGCCGGAACGCTCATGGCGGACTCGCCATCGACCGGTCGGCCGGGTTCGAGTCCGATCTTGGTGTAACCACTCACCGTGACGACGGCCCGGCCCAGCATGTCGAACAGTTCCCCGTCGACCGTCGAACGGCCGGCCCGCTCGGGGCGGCGCACCATCCTGGCCCGCAGCTGGCCCGGGACCTCGCCGTACACGACCGCCCTGCGGCAGGTGAACGGGACGTGGTCGCCCGCCGGAATGTCGAGTGCCAGGGACCGGTCGAGGAGGGCCGGGTGGACGACGTGGACGTCGAGATCGGTGAGATGTTCGGAAGAGAGCTCCAGTCGCCCCAGCGTGACGTCCGTCTCCCGGAAGGCTTCGCGGACGCAGGAGAACCGCGGGCCGAAGGAGAAGTCCGTGGCAGAGCCCCGGGGCGCCCCCGGAGCGACGGCCGGCCATGACTCACCGAGCCCGGCCAGATCCGCGGACGGCCGGATCTCGCTCAGCGCGGGGTCGATCGTCACCCGGGCCCGTGCGTGCACCCTCGGCGCTCCGGGCGGCTCCGCCGCGCTGCCGACCGGGGCGGAGCGGACCGTGGCGTTCCAACCGCCTCCGGTCATCTCCGCGAGTTCGACGGTCACTTCGGTCGGATGCGACACGAACAGCGGCTCATGGAGCACCAGGTCCTCGATGACGACGGGGGCGAGATCGTCCGCACCCCCCTCCTCACGGACGGACCGGACGAGAAGGTCGAAGTAGGCCGCCCCGGGCAGCAGCGCACGACCCGCGAGCCGGTGCTCGTCGACCACCCAGTCGCCGGGTTCGATGACAGTGCTCCAGAGCCTGCCGCCGGCCTCGGGCGCGCCCTGCTCCGAGCGGCCCGGGGCCGGAGCGGCCATGCCCACCTCGTGCCAGGCGGGCCAGTTGACGCTGACGGTGAGCGGCGCTTCCGGCGGCGCGGTGAGGGCCGCCGCGTCCATGAACGCGTTGGCCGCCGCGTAGTCGGCACTGCCCAGCAGTCCGTTCAGGGCCGCCCTGCTGGAGAAGAGCATCAGGAAGCGCACGCCCGGGGTACGCGCGGTGATCTTCTGGAGATTCAGTGTGCCGGCCACCTTGGCCC
Source organism: Streptomyces phyllanthi (assembly GCF_009377205.1). Taxonomy (GTDB): domain Bacteria; phylum Actinomycetota; class Actinomycetes; order Streptomycetales; family Streptomycetaceae; genus Streptomyces; species Streptomyces phyllanthi. Next base: position 31,715 of record NZ_VJZE01000003.1, on the reverse strand, counting down.
GCAACACGGCCTCCATGTCCGTACGGCGCCGGGCGCGCAGCAGTCCGCCGCCGGCCACGCCCGCTGTGTGCAGCACACCTTGCACGGCGCCGTATCGGTCCCGTAGGTCGTCGAAGACGGCCTGGACCGCCACGGCGTCCGATACGTCGACCGCGTGCAGGGTGAGTTCCGCACCGGCCGACTCCATCGCGGCCAGCCTCGGGGCCACCCGCTCGATCTCCTGAGGATCGTCCGCCTTCCTGCCCAGCAGCGCGAGACGCGGGCGCAGACCGGTGTGGGCGAGCGCCTCGGCCATCTCCAGGCCTATGGCACCGAATCCGCCGGTGATCACATAGACGCCCCGCTCTTCGAGCAGTCCTCCGACGGGGCCTTCGCACTCGATTTCCGTCCGGTCGGGCAGCCAGCGGCGGTTACCGCGCAGCGCCACCACCGCCTCCGCCTCCTCCTGGGCGGCGAGCTCGGCGGCGAGTACGGCCACCGGCGCGTTGCCGACATCGATCAGGCGCACCTGTCCGACGCCCGACTCCAACGCCGCGGAGCGCACCAGCGCGCAGGTGGCTGCCCGCGACGGGGCGAGGTCCTCGGCGCCCGTGACACTGACCGCCGACCGGGTCACCACCGCGATGGGCAGTGAGCGGTTGTCCGGGCGCGGACGTCCCGCGGCGGCCTGGAACAGTTCGACGAAGGACCACAGGGCTTCGTCCAACGCCTCCGGAGCGTCCGCCAGCCGCTCCGGCTCCGGCGCGGCGTACGCCCGGCCGTGCACCAGCAGGCGCACGCTGACCGGCTGTTCGGTGAGGTGACCCAAGTAGTCCGCGATGTCCTCGGGGTGCCCCGCGCGTACGACGCCCCGGTAGCCGCTCGCCTGATACTCCTCGCCCGTGGATACCGGGATGGTTCGATAGCCGGCCAGCTGGACGGCTGTCAGCAGCTCGCGGGCTGCGCCCGGGTCGGCCGGGGTCAGTACCACGGCGTGTCCCCTGCCGCCCGGTGCCGTGCGCGCGGCCGCGGTCACCACGCCCGTCGGGCACCAGCCGGGCAGGGCGAGGACGGGGCCCTCGGGCCTCGCCGCGGGGACCGGCTGTTCCGTGCCGTCCGTCGCGGCCGGGGTGTCCCGGCCGGTCTCCGCGGCGGGTCGGGGATCCTGGGCGGCCGGACGGGGCCGCTGTGCCTCCCCGATGAACGGAAGCCAGAAGTCCGTGCGCTGGTACGGATAGGTCGGCAGGGCCACCCGGTGGGTTCCCTCCGGCCGCGGCAGGGCGTGCCAGGCCAGGTCGGCCCCGTCGCACCACGCCTGAGCGAGGGCATCCAGCAGCGTGGCCCATTCCTCGTCCCTGTGCCCCGGCCCGGTCGTCCGTGGCATGCACGCGACGACACGGTGCCCACCGTCGCGCATGCCCGGGTGCCGCCGGACGAGGCTGGTCAGAGTCTGGCCCGGCCCCACTTCGAGCACGCGGGCCGGGTCCCGCCCGGCCAGGGTGTCCAGGGCGTGCCGGAACAGCACCGGCTCGACGAGCTGGTCGGCCCAGAAGCGGGGTGACGTGGCCGCGGCCGTGTCCAGCAGCCGGCCGGAGGCGGCGGAGATCACGGGAATCCCGGGCGCTCGCAGGGTGCACCCCGCCAGCAGGTCGGTCAGCTCGTCCACCGCGGGAGCCATCATGGGCGTGTGGAACGCGTGCGAGGTGGACAGCGGTCGCGCCTGCACCCCGTGCTCGGCCAGGAGCGCCCGGAAACCGTCCACGGCGTCGGCGGGGCCTCCGACGACCACCTGCTGGTGACCGTTGACGGCCGAGATCGCGACCCCTGCGATGAGCAGTTCCCGTACCTTGTCCTCCCCTGCTGCCACGGCCAGCATCCGGCCGGGCGGCATGCTCTGCATCAGCTCCGCGCGGCGGGCTATGAAGCGCACCGCGTCCGGTAGGGAGAACACCCCGGCCAGAGTGGCCGCCGCCACCTCGCCCACGCTGTGTCCGATCAACGCCGAGGGCGCCAGACCGAACGTGCCGAGTGTCCGGGCCAAGGCGTACTCGATAGAGAAGAGCAGGGGTTGGGCGTGGACGGTACGGGCGATCACGTCGGGATCGGTCTCGTCCTGCCACACCTTGACCAGATCGACGGCCAAGGCGTCCGAGAACTGGGCCAGGCACTCGCGCAGCCGCCTGTCGAACTCCGGAACGGCGGCTGCGAGTCCCAAGGCGGCGCGGGGATGCTGGGAGCCCTGGCCGGGCAGGGCCAGCACCGGGAGCCGGCGCGTGCCGTCCGACTGCGCGGTCAACGTCGTGGCCGGGTCGGCCAGGGCCCTCGCGGCCTCGGTGGTCCGGGAGAAGCGCAGCGCCGCACGGACGGGGAGCGCACGGCGCCCCACCTGGGAGGTGAAGGCGACGTCGGCCGCGGACTCGTCGGGCAGTACGTCGAGCGCCGCCGCCCATCCCGCACGCACTTCCCTGCCCGCCGTCTCGTCGACCGAGCTCCACAGGAGGAGTTCCGGGCGTTCCGCACGGGCCACGGCGGGAGCCGGGAGCGGGCCTTCTTCGACGATCACATGGGCGTTGGTGCCGCCGAAGCCGAAGGAGCTGACACCCGCGCGCCGTGGTGTTCCTTCCTGCCTGGGCCACGGCAGCACGGAGTCCGCGATCCGGAACGGTGTCCGCTCCAGCTTGAGCTGCGGATTGGGGGTGCGCACGTTGATGGTGGGCGGGATCTTCTCGTGATGGAGCGCCAGCACCGTCTTGATCAGGCCGACGATGCCGGACGCCGGCCCGAGATGGCCGATGTTCGACTTCACCGAGCCGATGGCGCAGCTGGACGGCCGCAGCTCGGCCCCGGCCACCGCCAGCATGCCCTCGTGCAGTCCGTGGATCTCGACGGGGTCGCCCATCTGGGTACCGGTTCCGTGCAGTTCGACGTAGGACACCGTGGACGGGTCCACATCGGCGACCGCGAGCGCTTCGGCGATGACCCGGCTCTGGCCCTCGGAGCTGGGAGCCGTGAACCCCGGGCGCTCGTCGCCGTCGTTGTTGACGGCGGACCCCCTGATCACCGCGTAGACCGGGTCTCCGTCCTGCAGCGCGTCGGCGAGTCGCTTGAGGACCACCACTCCCCCGCCGCTGCCGAAGACGGTGCCGCTGGCCTCGGAGTCGAGCGGACGGCAGTGCCCGTCGGCCGAGTCGATCCCCCCGCCCACATGCCGGTAGCCACGGCCGTACGGGGTCTCGATCTCGACCCCTCCGGCCAGCGCGATGTCACAGTCCCCGAGACTCAGGGCCTGACAGGCGAGGTGGGTCGCCACCAGTGAGGTGGAGCAGGCCGTGCGGACCGACAGGCTGGGCCCGCTCAACCCGAGCCGGTACGAGGTGTACGTGGCCAGGTAGTCGATGTTGTTGGACACCAGCGCCACCATCTCGCCGACCTGTGCGAGGAGTTCCGGGTCGGCTTTGATGTGGTCGTCGACATAGCGGTCACTGGCGCAACCGCCGTAGACACCGATCTCCCCCTCGTACAGGGAGGGTTCGAGGCCCGCGTGCTGCAGCGCGGTCGAGCACAGCTCGAGGAAGAGCCGGTGCTGCGGATTGCGCAGTTCGCTCTCCCGCGGGGAGATGCCGAAGAAACGGTTGTCGAACCCTCCGACGTCGTCGAGAAGGGGTCTGGCCCTGATGTAGTGCGGATCCCTGAGGAGCTCCGGGTCCTCGCCCGCGGCCAGCAGCTGTGCCTCGCTGAGCTGATGGATGCTGTCCCGTCCCGCCAGAAGGTTGTCCCAGAACTCCGCGGTGTCGCCGGCGTCGGGTACTCGTGCGGACAGGCCGATGACCGCGATGGCCTCACTGCTCACTGTTCCGGTGTCCCTTCTGTTCCGTTGGGCCTGTGCCCCTGTCCACGGCGGGGTGCTGGGTACGTCGGCGCAGGGCCTCGCGGACGGCGCGCCGCGCGCCTCGCTCGCCAGCGGCCGCCGCCGCGGAGTGCGTCCGTCTGGGTGGCGGGATGACGGTGGTGGGGTGAGGGTCTGAGGTCAGGTGAGCGGCGAGGGCCCGGGCCGTCCCGAAGCGGAAGACGTCCGCCAGCGAAAGAGTGAGGCCGTCCACCGAGGTCAGCCCGTTGAACAGCTGGAACAGCGTCATCGACGTCAGGCCCGCGTCGAAGAACACCGTGTCGGGAGTCAGCGTTCCGCCGTCCGGGCACAGGGCCCGGGCCCTGTCGACGATCAGTCGCGTCAGATCCTCCGACGGCAGGGAGGTCACCTTCACGGACCGGGTCGCGTGCTGTTCCTCCAACCGCCGCAGCAGCGCCGTGACATCGGCCTTGCCGTTGTGGGTCACCGGGAGGTCCGGCATCCGGATCCAGCGCGCGGGCTGCTGCCATCGCGGTACGATCCGCGCCAGTTCGAGGGCGAGTTGTTCGTCCGTGCCGAGGCCGCTCCCCGCGATCCACGCGATGAGACCGTCCGGGTGCCGGGGGTCGGTCGCCACCGCGCAGCGGGTGACTCCGGGCAGCCGGGCGATCGCGCCTTCGACCTCGCCCAGTTCGATCCGGTAGCCGCCGATCGAGACCTGCCGGTCGGCCCGGCCCACGACCGTCACCTCGCCGTGGCGGTCCCGGTACGCGAGGTCTCCGGTCGCATACCGCCGGACACCGTCGGCAACGGGGGTGGTGCCGCCCCTGGCCGGTTCGCCCAGGTATCCCAGGGCCAGACCCCGGCCGACCACGACGAGTTCGCCGACCTCGCCGACCAACGCCGTGCGGCCCGCGTCGGCCACCACCTCCAACGAGCGGTACGGCGTCCCGCGGCCGACGGGGACACCCGAGCGCCCCTCGGACAGGGACCGCGAAGGGTCGGGCCGGTGCCGGCGGTGCAGACTGCTGGCTTGCGGAGTCTCCGTGGTCCCGTAGAGGTTGAGGACACCGGCGTGGGGTGCCAGGGCCGATATCGCCTCGGCGAGGGCGGCGTGCAGGAGCTCGCCGTGGCAGACCACCGACCGTACCGAGGGAAGCACTCTTCGGCCCCGGACCGCGCTGAGAATGCCCGCCTGCGAAGGTGTGAGGTGCAGGATGGTGGCCCCGCACTCCTCCAGCAGGCCCAGGTGGTCCTCGGGCCGCTCGACCTGCCCGGGGCGGGGGATGTGTACCCGTGCCCCGAGAGTCAGCGGAAGCACCAGGGTCCTCAGGACCGGGTCGTGGGCGGCGGGCGTGGTGAGGCAGAACACGTCGTCGTCGCCCAGACCCAGTTCGGTGCCGTACCACTCGAGTGGCTCCGGCAGGGCGTCGGCGGGCAGCACGACGACGGCGGGCCGGCCCGAGGTCCCGGATGTGACCAGGAGGTGTCCCGGCGCGTCCGGTGCGAATTCGCTCTGCTCGGGGTCGGGATCGCAGGCGCTCACCGCGGTCCCGTCCACTCGCTCACAGGGGAACCCGGGCACGGTCTCGGGCCCCATGACGAGTACCAGTGCGGCATCCGCGGCAGACAGCACCTGCTCCCGCCACGCGGCCGGGGCCGTGGCGTCGACCAGCAGAACCGGCCGCCCGGCGTGCCAGGTCCCCAGGATCGCGGCGGCGAGTCCGGCGTCGCGCCGGGCCAGCACCGCGACGGGACGCCGGGGGTCCGTGCGCTCGCGGACCAGGGAGCCGACTCGGCGCACCCATGAGGCGAGACCGCCGTAGGTGACCGTGTCGCCACCGCTCACCAGAGCGGGCCTGCCGGGTTCTCGCTCGGCCCGGCGCAGCACGGCCCGGACGAGGTCCGCACAGGTCCGCCTCGCGGCCGCTCCCCGCGCGAGCCGGTGCTCCGCGGGCGGCTCTGCCGCCACCAGGGACAGGACCGCTTCGCGGCAGCCCGCCATGAAGTCGTGTGCGGTCTCGGCGTCCCAGAAGTCCGTCGCGTACACCAGACGCATGCGGTAACCGCCGTTCGGGCCGCGGGACAGGTACAGCCCCAGGTCGAACAGCGACCAGCGGCTCTCCACGTCCTCGGCCCGCGCGGTCGCTCCGCCGAAGCCGGTCGGCGGGGTTGCCTGTGTCAGGTCGTTGAACCACACCTGGAACAGTGGGTGGACTTCGGGCGACCGCTCCGCGGCGACCTGCGCGACGATCTCCTCGAATGTCGGTGCCATGTGTTCGGAGGCCGTCAGGATGGACTCCGCCACGGGCCGGAACAGAGCACGCGTGTCAGCCTCGCCCGGAATGTCGAGGCGCACGGGTACGGTCCGCATGAAGAAACCGACGGCCTCGTGCTGCTCGTCCGTCTCGCGCCCCGACATCGGCACGCCCACGAGGACACTGCGCTGCTTGGTCCAGGCCGTGAGCACCCTGGCCAAGGCGCTCATGGCGAGTGTGGCCACGGTGATCCGCTCGTCGCGGCACACCTGGTCCAGCTCCGAACTCGTCCGCCGGCCGAAATCGACCACGACCTCGGCCCCGGCGTGATCGGGCAGCCCGGTGCGCGGTTTGCGATGCGGAAGCTCCAAGCGCTGCGGTACGCCGGCCAGCCACTCACGCCAGAAGGCCAGATCGGCGGCGCTCCGAGCCGCGAGGCGTTCCTCCTCTGCGGGCTCCATGGCCAGTGCGTCACCGAACTGAACGGCCTTTTGAAGGTCCTGACCCGTGCCTGCGATGCGGGCGAGGTACAGGTCCGCGAGATCCCGCTGGAGCAGATCCAGGGAGCGCTGGTCGGAGATCAGGTGATCGACGGACAGCACGACACGGGAGGTTTCCACGGTGCCCTCGGCACCGCTGCGTAACAGCCCCACGGCCATGCGCGGCAACCGGTCGGGGGCGAACGGTCTCCCCGCGATGCCGGTGGTGAACTCCCGTACGGCTGCCGGCGTCTCGACCTCGAGGGTGCGTTCCGTGAACCACTCGGGCTCCGACGGAGGCATCACGCGCTGCCGCAGCTCTCCGGAGGGAGACCGTTCGATGACCGTTCGCAGGGACTCGTGCCGGGCGATCAGGTCGGCGCACGCCCCGCGCAGTACGAAGGGGTCGATGTCGCCCTCGACACGGAGCACGCCCACGACGTTGTACGCGGGGCTCTCCGGGAAGAGCTGCTGCCACAACCACAGCCGCCGCTGTTCGGGAGAGACCGGGGTGATGCCGTCGGTCGCCCGGCCAACGGCCTTCGGCCGCCGGGGTGCCGCCGTCGCAGGCAGCCGGGAGCGGAGCTGCGCCAACGACACGTTGTCGCGCAGAAAGGCCGACAGGGGGATTCTGACGTCCCACCGGCCAAGGATCCGGCCGGCCAGCCTCGCCGCGGCCAAGCTGTGGCCTCCTGCGTCGAGGAACCCGGTCGACTCGTCTTCGGGGAGGGCGCCGACCGCCTCACCCCAACAGGCGAGAAGCTCGTCGGCGGACGAATCCGGCGGGCGGCGGCCCGGACCCGGCCCCGCCAGCCTCTCCCGGGCCAGCTCCTTCAGTGCCCTCTGGTTCTGTTTCCCGCTGCTGGTGAGCGGGATGGACTCGGCGGCGACGAAAGCCGCCGGCACGAACGCCTCGGGCAGCGCCGCCGCCACGCGCTCCCGCAGCGAGCGCCAGAGCTCGTCGTCCGCGGTGATGCCCGCCATCGGGACGACGAAGGCGCACACGGCGAGGGCGCCGTCCGAGCCGGGGGCGGCGACCACCGCGGCGTCGCGGACCGCGTCGACGTCCCGCAGGACGTCCTCGGTCTCCCGCAGTTCCACGCGCTGGCCCCGGATTTTCACCTGGTGGTCCTTGCGCCCCAGGTACTCCAGGGCGTCGCCATGGCGGCGCACCAGGTCTCCGGTCAGGTAGAGCCTGGGGACGGGGCACCATGCCGGGGCCGGCACGAACGACGCTTCGGTCAGGTCGTCCCGGTTCAGATAGCCGAGTGCGAGCGGCACACCGCCGATCGCGAGCTGTCCGACCCCACCGTCCGTCACCGGCCGCATGTCCTCGTCGACGATGACGAGCGTGCAGTTGTCGATGGGACCGCCGATCAGGACCGTGTCCAGGTCCTCCACCTGCCGCGGGCACTCCCATGCCGTGACGTCGATGGCCGCTTCCGTCGGTCCGTAGAGGTTGTGCAGCTCCGCCCGGAGGACGGAGCGGAAGCGCCGTACCAGGCCAGGGGTCAGTGCCTCGCCGCTGCAGACGACCGCGCGCAGGGAGTCGCAGCTTTCCGCACCCGGCCAGCGGAGGAACTCCTCGAGCATCGAGGGAACGAAATGGCAGATCGTCACCTCGTGGCCGCGGATGCTCTCCACGATCTCACCGGGGTCCCGGTGGGCTTCGGGCGCCAGGAGCACCTCGGTCGCCCCCGCGATGAGGGGTCCCCACAGCTCCCAGCCCGAGACGTCGAAGGTGACGGGTGTCTTCTGAAGAATGCGGTCGGACGGGGAGAATCCGTAGGCCTCGCGCATCCAGAGCAGCCGGTTGCACAACGCCACGGAGGGTACGACGGCTCCCTTCGGCTCTCCGGTGGAACCAGAGGTGAACAGCACGTAGGCCGGATGCTCGTCCGGCACACGGAGCGGCGGAAGCCACTCCTGCGGCGCCGCGGCGCCGCAGGAGACGGGCAGGGTGTCCACCCGCAGTGCCGTGCGGGCGCTGTCCTCCCACCGCCCGAGGCTGTTCGCGCTCTCCCCTGTGATCAGGGCGAAGCGCGCTTTTGAACTCCGCAGGATGCCCGAGCGCCGCTCCTGGGGGTCCTCGGGCGCCAGGGGAAGGTAGGGCATGCCGGCCTTCAGCGCGCCGAGGAGCGCGAAGATCAGGTGGCGTCCGCGGGGAACGCACACAGCGGCGATGTCCCCGGGCCGGCCACCGGCCTCGATGAGGAGGCGGGCCACCGCGTCGGACGCCGTTTCCATCTCCGCGTAGGTGACGGGTCCCCGATCGTCCACGAGTGCGATGGATTCCGGTGTCGCGGTGGAGACGTCCCGGATCAGACCGGGTACTCCCGAAGGCGCGGAGCATTCCCTGTCAGGTCCGCGGAGGATCGCACCGTTGGCATCGGACGTCGAGTCATCCATGCGCATTCCTTTCGCTACGGTGACGCCCCGGAGAGCGGAGGGGAAGAGAACGGAAGAGAGGGAGAAGGGCTGCCGGAAAGGACGGATGCCGTGTCAGCCGGCGTCCGTGGCGAGCCTGCGCGCCCGGCTGTCGTTGAGCCGCAGAAGCAGCACGCCCGCGCCCAGCCAGACGACGCCGACCAGCGCCTCCAGTGCCGCGTGCGTCCCCCAGGGCCGGCCGTCGGCCAGAGCACGCAGCGCTTCCGCCCCGTGGGTGAGTGGAAGGGTGTGGGAAACCCACCGCACGGGCAGCGGCAACTGGCTGATCGGGGCGACGATGCCGGCCAGGACCAGCAGTGCGTACACCGCGAGATTGGTCAGGACGGCCGACGCCGGATGCAGCGCCGCCACGGCGGTCACCGCGAGGCCGAACGCGGTCGTACTCAGCGCCGTGAGGACGAACAGCGGAGCTCCCTTGAGCAGCGACCCCATGAGGGCCCACTCCCCGAAGAAGGCGCACACGCCGACGACCGCCACCAGTCCCGAAGCCACCGACTCCAGGAGGTAGACCCAGCACCGGGTCAACTGGACGAGGGGCAGACCGAAGCGGCTCATCCGGACCCGGTACAGGGTCCCCTCGACGAGGTCCTCGGTCATGGTGTCCGCCGCCTTGACGACGGTGGCGAGCGACACGACATGGACACAGGCCCCGATGATCGCGAACCGTCGCCCTTCCAACCCCCCTGCCAGATATCCCAGGTAGGCGAGGAACAGAGGTTGCAACACCGCACGCGGCACGCTGGACGCTATGAGTGTCCTGATCGGGTAGACGGCTGAGTAGTCACGCCAGGAGGCTCTGGCCACCACCGAGAGGCCGGAGAGCCGGTCACGAGAGAGCAAGGGTGCCTCGCTTCCTCGCCCGGTGCAGCACGGTCCTGAAGGACCACCATGCCAGTGCCGCGTAGACGCCCGTGGTGGTGACCAGGAGAACCCATGCGACGGCGCTCTGGGGGTGTCCCTCCGCGGCCGCGGTCAGCAGCTGGGTCGCCCAGCGCAGCGAGATCACGTCCGGTACGAACCGCAGCCAGACAGGCAGCATGTCGACCGGGACGATCATTCCGCCCAGGATGGACATGGGGTACACGAGTGCCTCGGCGATCCGCATCGCGGCAGGTGTCAGAAGGAAGAGGCAGCTCAGCAGTGCTCCGAGCACCAGCGCCGAGCAGAAGGTCGCGGCGGTCGCCAGGAGGAAGACACCGGGATGCGCGATCCGCAGCGGCGCACCGGTGAGGAGACCGACGCAGGCGATGGTCAGGACGATCAACAGCGCGCACCGCAATGCCGTACCGATGGTCTTGCCCAGCAACACCGTGCCGAGACCGGTCCGGCGGGTGAGGATGCCGGGCAGCGTGCCGTGCCACAGTTCCTCTCGGAGGATCAGGCCGGTCTGCCAGATGGCGCAGCTCCACAGGGCGAGCACCCCACACCCCAGCTGGATCTGTTCGGCCGAGAGCAGGGAGTTCGGCCTGCGGGCCAGCAGGGTCGCCAGGCACAGGGCCGCCGGGACCACACACCCGGGGATCACGGCACTGAGGATGTGCTGTTGCTTGAGCTGGGAGGTCATGCTCTGTCCGAGGACCGAGAGCCACGCACGGATACCGTGCCGGGCCGGGCCGGGCCGGAAGCCCTCCCTGTTCTCCAGCGCCGTCATCCGGACGCTCCCGACTCGGCGCCGGCCAGATGCTTGAACACTTGCTCGAGCCCGACGGGCTGCACGCGCACGTCCCTGATGACGCCTGACGGCCACAACTGCGCCAGCACCCGTAACGAGTCCCTCGTCCACTCGGCGACCTCGAACTCCGTACGCCAGGACGACTCGTCCGCGGAGGGCTCGCTCACCAGCACCCGGATACCGGAAGCCTCCGTGGCCTCCGTGGCGGCGTGGCAGGGCTCGCTGGACAGGACCGTGACCGTGGTGCCGCCGCCGCTCTGCTCCACCAGGTCGTCGAGCGGCAGGTCATGAGAGACCCGCCCTTCCTGCAGGATGACGACACGGGAGGCGAGACGCTCGATGTCCTGCAGATTGTGACTGGTGAGCAGCACCCCGATGCCCTCGCCCGGAAGTTTCGCCACGGCGGCGCGAAGCCGTTCGGTCTCCAGCGGGTCCAGACCCACGGTCGGCTCGTCGAGCATCACCAGTGCGGGCCGGGCCATGAGACCGACCGCGAGGTGCAGTCGCTGTTTCATCCCCTTGCTGAACGTGTTGACGGAGCGGTCCGCCACGTCGAGGAGCCCCACCGAGGCGAGCGCGTCCCGCGCGGCGTTGGCGAGTGACCGCGTCGGCATACCGCTGAGGGAGCCGAACAGCATGGCGTTGTCGAGCGCGGACAGCCTCGGATAGTGGCCCCGGTCTCCGCCGAAGACCACGGAGAGGCGCGTGCGGGCCTCCTTCGGATCCGCGGCCACGTCGACACCGTCGACCAGAACCCGGCCACGCGTGGCGGTCAGCAGGGTGGCGATGATGCGCAAAAGGGTGGTCTTGCCAGCTCCGTTGACGCCCAGGAGGCCGACGATCTCGCCCCGTCCGACGGAGAAGGAGACCTCGGACAGCGCGGTGACGGCCTTCTTCTTGTCGGTGTAGTCACGGCCGACGCCGTCGACGACGAGCGCGAGGCGGGTCACCGTGCTCCCTCGTTCCTGTCACCGGCGGTTCCATGCGTGTCCCAGTCGACGGCCCAGGGCGGCTGCCACTGCTCCGCCGTGACGGCTCGGGGCCCGTACTCCAGACGCCACTTCGACGTGTCCGACGGGGGCACCGTCGGACGAGGCGACGGTCCACCGGGCAGAGCAACCGACCAGAGGGGGCTGAGCACGGCGCCGCGAGCCACCTTCGCCCGGTACGTCTCCATTCCGAGGTGGAGCTCCCGGAGACCCTTTTGGTGCATGTACTCGATAGGCACGTAGTAGCAGAGTGCGTAATATTCGAAGGCTTTGCCCATCAGGGCGTAGTCGAACCCCACCGCCCGGGCATACAGCACATCACCGAATTCATACATGAGCGAGAAGCCGATGAGCTTTCCGGCGCGGCGCGCAGTGAAGACGATCGAATAACGCCCGAGCACTTCGAGCTGCCCCGCGAGGTACTGCAGCATCCCCTCGTCATGTGCGTCATGACCGTATTTGCGCTGCAGCTGCCCGAGCAGCGGGGCCGCTTCCTCGCAGCAGTCCGCCAGTTTTTCCACGCCGAGTTCGTATCCCGCCTTCAAGAAGGTGGAGTACTCATGTCTCGCAGCGATCCTCCGCTTGCTCGGCAGGGTCGCCAGATAGTCGTCGAAAGGGGCGCCACCGGTCAGAATGGACGACTCGGCACCGTCCAGAGCCACCACCGCACCGCGCTCCCACAGCAGCTTCGCCGTGGACGTCGTGACGAACGGGAATAACAGACCGCGTTCTCCACGGCGCGCCGCTTCCTCCAGGGCGGCGTCCACCAGCACGTCCGTGACGGCGGCCGCGTCCGGCGACAACGCGCCGGGCAGTTCGAACCTGTACCCCCGCCGAGCCCCCGCCATCGTCCACGCGCCATCGAGCCCCAGGATGTCAAGGTGCCTGCTCAGGGCGTAGAACGGATTGTATTCAAGATCGACTTCATACCAAGGCAGGGCCCCTGCGAGCCGCCCCTCCCGGCGAGCGAGGAGATATCCCGCGCGAGCCCCCGGCTCGGCCTCGATCGAGCTCAGCCACGCATGTGACGCATAGAGCCCCCCGGCCGCGGCGACCGCATCCCATTCGGCATCCGCGACATCCCCGAGGGATAACACGGAGCGCACCTCCAGCTCACACAGCAAGATATACAACCCCCGTCCACAGCCGTGATCACGTGCATAAGAGGACCAAAGACCTCCGTATCCGCACAGGAATAGCAAATTCCATGCAGAGGGAAAACGGGCAGCTCCCCAGCACACCCCTTCAGTTAACCAAGAGTACTCCACTCCATACAGTGAGGTAGGTCACACGATCACGGCGCGGCCGGATTGTCCGGAAATAGACGGGCAACCTTCCGACCCCATATCAGGCGACCAGGACATTCCCGAAACGCGCTCCAAAAATCGCTTGCCCCCGCAACACCGGGGTGCTTTACTCCTTCCGGATTCCAACGGGGTGCCTTGCCATGCCCATCGGGCCTCGTATTGGACACATTGTCACGCGGCATATCAATCAGGCTGTCAGAGGGACGCATGGCTTTAAGGGGGAATCATCGACGCCGACCGCACGCCGACGTCCATCGGCGCCCTTGAGGCCGGCGCTCCCGGGCCGGTGGTGTACGAGGCCCTCTCCGAAGAGCTGCGGCACCTCTCCCTCCCCGGCCTTCGCCGGACCCTCGGTTCGTCGTTCGAACACCGCTCATGGCGGAACGCATCGGCAGACGGCGGAGTCCTGCTGATGGCTCCGCACGAACTGTCACCGACGACGCGGGAGACGGTACTGGGCGCCGCGAACTGGTCCTGGGTGCATCTGACGTCCGCGGGAGCCGACTTCATCGACCCCGGCACATGGCCGGCCGACACTCTGCTCACCCGCAGCTGGCGCTGCTACGCCTCCCCGCTTGCCGAGTACTGCCTGCACGCGGTACTGACGCACGAGTGGCGCCGGGGCACCCCCTGGCAGGAGCGGGACACCAGGGCGCAGCCGAGCGCGGACGCCCCGCCCGTACCCGCCACGGGAAGCACCGGAGGCGGCGTGGGCCTGTGGGGGGCCGACATCGGCATCGCGGGGTTCGGTGCGGTGGGGCAGCGTCTTGCCGCCGTCTTCGACGCACTGGGCGCTCGCGTGACCGTCCTGCGGCGTCGGCCGGAGAGCGTGCCGGGCTCCCGCATCACGCAGACCTCCTGCATCGCCCGGGCCCTGGACGCCGATCACCTGGTCGTGGCACTCCCCCTGACGGCCGACACCACCCAGCTCTTCGACCGGGCCGAGCTTTCACGCGCCCGCCCGGGGCTGCATCTGATCAACGTCTCCCGCGCCGACATCCTCGACCAGGACGCGCTCACCGAACTGTGCGCCGCGGGACGGCTCTTCGCCACACTCGATGTCACGGCTCCGGAGCCCTTACCGGCCGACCATCCGCTGAGACATCTGTCCACCGTCCGTCTCTCGCCGCACATCGCATGGCGCAGCCGTGGCAGCGACGTCGCCTTCGTCGACGACTTCGCCATGATCTGGCAGGCACTGCAGCGCACGGGCAGCGATGTGCCCGGTGTTGTCCCGCCCTCCCGGGCCATCCACGCACGAGCCGCTGTCCGCGGCACATCGACGACGGGTGAATCATGACAAGCATCGACTCTCCGCGGTCGGCGGCCTCCGCTGCCGCGCGACCCCTCGCGGTGATCCTCCACTCGCGCCAACCCCTCACGACGGATCCGGCGGCCACGTTCCCGGTGGGCCGATGGAACACGATCGTGCTCACCGATGCCGACGCCGGTGCCGGTGCCGGTGCCGGTGCCGGTGCCGGTGCCGGTGCCGGTGCCGGTGCCGACGTGGTGATGCGCGAGGACGCGCCGGGGAAACGCCCGGAGGTCCGCCACGCGCCGCGTGGCGAGTGGAGCAAGGTGATCAGGTCCCTGGCAGGCGGCTCCCCGGTGGAGATCGTCACCAACGACGAGTACTGCCTCATCACCTGCGCCGAACTGCGCGGCGAATTCGGTCTGGCCGCCCGGCACCCGGACCGCCCCGAGCACTACATCGACAAGGTCCTCATGAAGGAACGCCTCGCGGCGGCCGGCGTCCGCGTGCCGCGGTTCCTGCCGTTCCCCGACGGCGTGCCCGCCCCGGAGACCGCTCATGAGTCGGTCATGTCGCGCATCGGCCTGCCCGCCGTGGCCAAACCCCGACGGGAGGCCAACTCCAGAGGGGTGAGCATTCTCCGCACCGACGCCGATCTGCGCACCTGGCTGGCGGAACATCAGAACGAACTCGGCTGGCAGGTCGAGGAGTTCCTGGACGGCACTTTCCACCACGTGAATGATGTGGTGACCGACGGCACGACGACTCCGGTCCAGGCGGGGACCTATCTCGGGCCGCTGCTCGACCTTCCCTCCGGCCGGCGTCTGGGGGGCTGGACCATCCCGCACGGCAACTCGCTCGCCCGGCGCGCCCACGAGCTGAACCGCTCCGTGGTCGCCGCTCTGGGCGGTCGGGGCGGGTTCGTCGTGCACACCGAGTTCGCCGTCACAGGTGACGACGAACTGGTCGTCGTCGAGGTCGCCGCCCGGGCCCCGGGCGCCCTGGTCTCCGAACTCGCGCGGCTTCACGCGGGGTTGAATCTCGAAGAGGTCAACTTCGCGCTCCAGGCCGGTCTGCCGGTCCCGGCCCCCCGGCCCACCGGGGTGGAGGCCGCCTGGGTATGGGTGCCGGTCATGCCGGGCGAGCGTTATCGGCGGACACCTCCGACGACCGGTGAGCGGCTCGTCCACGTCCGGAAGGCAGCCCAACAGGTCCACACCGGCACATCGGGGGCTCTCGGGGTCTCGGCCCTGCTGTGGAGCACCGATCCCGACGTCCTGGCAGCCGATGTGGAGATCGCGGCCACCTTCGAGTGGTGCGCTGTCTGAGCCCGGGGCCGTACCAGCGACACGATCAGCAATCGGATGAAAGGGGGAGGTCATGAGCATCGCAACGCCGGAACGAAGTCGGACGGGCAAGTCGTACTTAACCGGCCTGGCGGACGGCAGGCGGGTACATCTCGCGGGCCGCCTCGTCGAAGACCTGGCACACGACCCGGCGACGGAGGGCATGGCCGGGTTCCTGGCGGACCTGCTCGACGCCCATCACCCGGGCGGCGGCCTGGTGGCGGCCGACGGACGCCCCTGGGCCTACTCACTGGCGGACTCCGCGCAGATGGTACGCGGCCGGGGCCAAGCCTTCGCGCGAACAGCACGGCTCAGCGGTGGACTGATGGGGCGCAGCCCGGACTTCGTCGCCACGGTACTGACATCCTGGGCAGGAGCAGCCGGGCATTTCGGCGAATACCAGGAAAACATCCGCGAGTTCTGGCAGTTTGCGCGTGAGTCGAACCTCATCCTGACGCATGCCATCAGCGACCCACCCGCCGACCGCCACCTGGGGCCCGACGTCCGGGGCGAGGTGCAGGCGCTGCGGGCCGTGCGGACCACCGGGGAGGGAGTGGTGGTACGCGGCGCCAAGATGCTGGCCACGCTCTCTCCCTTCGCCGACGAACTGGTGGTCTACCCTTTCCGTCCGCTGCGGGACGACGAGGAGGACCAGGCCCTCTGCTTCGCCGTTCCGGTGGCCACACCGGGGCTCACCCTGTACTCGAGGCCCTCTTACGCCACCCTTCCGTCGTCCGACGGCCCGTTGGCGAGCCGCTTCGACGAACTGGACGCCGTGTGCCATTTCGACGACGTCCTCATCCCGTGGAACCGTGTCTTCATCCACGGAGACGTGGCGGCGGCCAACAACCTCCGGCCCGGAACCGGTATGACCGCCTACGCCTGGCACCAGTCGGCGGTCCGCGCGTGGATCAAAGCGGAAACCGTGTTCGACCTCGCGGACAGGTGCGCCCGGGCCGCCGGCCGCGACCGGCAGCAGACGGTTCGTCAACAGCTCGGGGAACTCGCCGGCCTCGTGGAGACACTGCGCGGTCTCGTCGTCTCGGCGGAAACCGACGCCCGGCAGGACCGGTTCGGCCACCACACCTGCCACTCCGTGCCGCTCGCCGCGTCCGGCATGCTGCACGCCAGGCTCTACCCCCGCGCGATCGAGCTGCTCCAGCAGATCGTCAGCAGTGGCCTGGTCATGCATCCCGTGACCGCGGACGAGGACCCCGACTCCGCGGGTCACCAGTTCATGCAGACGTACTTCGCCGGAGTGGACGTCGACGGCATGGCGCACGGACGTCTGCTGCGTGCCGCCGCCGATCTGACGATGAATCGTTTCGGTAGCCGGCAGGTGCTCTACGAGCGGCTCTTCCTCGGCCCGCCGGACGCCTTCCAGGCCAAGTTCTACGACCTCTTCATCGAGCGCCGGGAAAGCACGGCCACCGTCCTCGACGACCTCGACAGCTGAGTCCGGTCGCCATACACCCGGCGCTGTTCCCCAGTCCACCGACATTGATTGGATCCCGCATGCCCATTCGCGAGTCCCACCTGGTCCAGGCCCTCGAACCCTTCAAGGGCTTCGTTCTGAGCACCATGATCTTCACGCTCCAGCAGTCCGGTCTCCAGGCCGCTCTCGCCGAAGGCACCACGGTCGACGCCCTGGTACGGGACAAGGGTCTCGACCGGGCCCGCCTCACGGCCATGGCCGACTACTGGGTCGCCGCGGGCCTGCTCGACCGCTCCGAGACCGGCGTTCTCACCCTCACCCCGCTCGCCCACCGCTACGAGGAGGCGCGCCCCTGGTACGAGATGATGGTGGGCGGCTACGGAGGTACTTTCCTGGCGCTCGGCGACCATCTGGCCCAAGGCACGGGACCGGCTCCACGACGTGGCGGTTACGTGGGCAGCGGGAGCTGCGGCATCAGCATGCACGACTCCATCCCCCTGCTGCGCAGACTGCTCGCGGAAGACGGCCGCTCCTACCGCCGATTGGTGGACCTCGGTTGCGGCAGCGGTGTCTACCTGACCGAACTGTGCGGCGACTACCCGGAGATGACCGCGGTGGGCATCGAGCCCAATGCGGACGGCGCTGCCGCCGCACGCGCGTGGGTGGCCGGGCAGCCGACCGCGGACCGTGTGACGATCGAGCAGGTCGACGCGGTGCAGTGGATCGAGAACACCGAGGAGAAGCCCGACCTCGCGGTTCTGGCCTTCGTGATCCACGAGGTGCTCGGCCAGGAGGGCGAGGAAGGCGTCCGGCGCATGCTCACCAAGCTCTTCGCCGAGTCACCCGACCTGACCCTGGCCATCATCGACATCGACCTGAAGTCGTCCGACCCCGAGGCGATGGCCCAGCCGCTCGCGCAGGCCTACTACAACGCGTACCTCTTGATGCACCCCTTCACCAGTCAGCGCCTGGAGACCAAGGACTGGTGGAACAAGCTGTTCGCCGAGTGCGGTCTGCGCGTCGACGCCTTCGACACCACCGATCCGTCCATGGACTCCACCGGCTTCGCGGTCGGCTGGCTCCTGAGGAAGGCCTGAGCGTGACCGAGCACTATCGTCCGCGGGACAGCATGACCAAACCCCGGATCGCTTCGGGACCCCGCACCTTCATGCGACTGCCGTGGGTGGACGACCCGCTGACGGCCGAGGGCCACATCGACGTGGCCGTCATCGGCGTCCCCACGGACTCGGCGGTGTCCTACCGCTCCGGGGCCCGCTTCGGGCCGGAGGCGATCCGGGCGGCCAGCATCCTGTTGCGTGATCACAACCCCGCGACCGGGGTGGACGTCACCCAGGCGCTCTCGATGGTGGACGCGGGCGACGCCCCCGTCGTCCCCGGCTATCACGAGCTGACGCTGGAGCGGCTCGAGGCGTTCCTGACGCCGCTCTACGAACAGGGCATCGTTCCACTTCTGTTGGGCGGTGACCACAGTCTCGTCATGGCGGAGATGCGGGCCATGGCCCGGACCCTCGGCCCCGTCAGCGTCGTCCACTTCGACGCGCACGGGGACGTCCTCGACGACTACTACGGCGTCAAGCACTTTCACGGCACGATGTTCCGCCGTGGTGTGGAGGAGGGCGTCGTGGACCCTCACCACAGTGTTCAGGTCGGCATGCGCGGATCCGTGCACCCCGACGACGTCGACTCCGGCCGGAAACTCGGTTACGACGTCATCGGATGGCCGGAACTGGCGGAGACCCCACCGCGGGAGTTCGGCAGAAGGGTGCGCGAACGGGTGGGCGACCGTCCGGTCATGGTGTCGTTCGACATCGACTTCATCGACCCCGCCTATGCGCCGGGCACCGGAACGCCCGAAGTGGGTGGGCCCACCTCGTACCAGACACTGCAGTACCTCAGGGCCCTGGGACCGCTCAACTACCGCAGCCTGGACATCGTCGAGGTCGCGCCGCCGTACGACCACGCCGACATCACCAGCCACGCGGCGTCGGTCGTCGCGTTCGAACTTCTGGGCCAAGTCGCGCTGCGCTCCCCGACGCTGTCGGCAGCCGAGACGAAGAGGAGTACGCCATGACTGCCACCTCCAGCAACTCCGTTGCGGCCGGCAACGCCACACGCAATCTGACCTCCATGGAGACCGACGCGCTCCTCGGCGGGCTCAACGTCTCGGACGGGCACCCCAGGATGGCGCTCACCGAGACGCAACGCGACATCGTGGAAAGCCTGCCCGCCCTCTTCGACGAGGCCGACAAGCGTCTCTTCGAGGAGATCGAGGCCGAGGCGCAGCGCGCCTTCCTGCACGGCATCGGCCAGCATCAGGCACCGATCGGAACGGGTCGGCTCGTGAGCTGCTACTCGTCGTCCGTGGCCATGGACATCACGGCCCGCGCGCTCGCGCACCGGACCGGCCATGTCGCCTTGGTGCACCCGACCTTCGACAACATCCCGGACCTCCTCAAGGGCCGTGGCCTCACCTTGGCGCCGGTGACAGAAGCCGAACTGGAGCAGGGCGAACCCGACTTACCCGAAGAAGTGGGTGCCGTGTTCGTCACCACCCCCAACAACCCCACGGGATGGGTGCTGTCCGAGGACGCCCTGCGCCGCCTTGCCGCGTACTGTGCCCGGACCGGCCGGGTCCTGGCCATGGACACCTGCTTTCGCGCGCAGGACGCCCGGGCCCAGTACGACACGTACCGCATCCTCCAGGACTCGGGCGTGGAGTGGGTTGTCATCGAGGACACGGGCAAGCTGTGGCCCACGCTCGAACTCAAGGCGGGGTTCCTCGCCTGGGGGGAGAACACCGATCTCCCCCTGCTCGAGTACTTCAGTGATGTGCTGTTGTCGGTGTCACCACTGATCCTCCTGATGATCACGAGATTCGCCCAGGACGCCTCGACCGGCGGTTATGCGGAGCTGCACGGCCTGATCCGGAGGAACCGTCTGGCGCTGGCCGAGATCCTCGGCGGCAGCCCGGTGGAGCTCACCGATCCCGATGCCCGCATCAGCGTGGCACGGATAACGCTCCCCCCGGACGGCCCGGACGCGGTCACGCTCTACGACGAGCTGGCGCGAAAGGGAACCCATGTCCTGCCGTGCGGCCCCTTCCACTGGGCACGGCAGGGTGACGGACTGCGCCAGGTCAGACTGGCCCTGGCCCGGCCCGAGGACGATGTCGTCCGAGCGGCCGAGATCGTCGTGAACGCGGTGCGCCGACGCCTCGAGGCGACGAACGGCGCCCACTGACTCCGGATGCGGGACGGCCCGCACCCGTCTCCCCATGAACGACCAACCGGTCCTATTCCATAGGCAGTTGACTGCGATGCACAGCTCTTCCCCCGGTCTGCGCATAGAGACCACGACCACCCTGGACAAGGTGTCACCACAGGACTGGGACACCCTCGCGGAACCCGAGGGGTTCTACATGTCCCACGGATGGCTGCGCTCCGTCGAGCTCGAGAGCGGCGCCTCGGTGTCGTACCTTCTCGCGTACGCGGGAGACCGTTTGGTCGGAGGGCTGCCCGTGTACGAGATCGAGCGCGAGAACAACGTGTTCTACTCACTCGCGCCCCGACTCGAACAAATGGGCACGTCAGGCGACTGGGGCGTGATGGGATCCCACCGGGGGTACAGCAGCGGCATCCTCCGGGCACCGGACTCGGAGGATGCCGTCGTCGACGAGCTGCTGGACGCCGGCAGGGAATTCCACCGTCCCCCCAGGAAGGGCTCGCTCTTCCTCTTCGCCACCAGCCGCACCGCGCGGACACTCCACCGGCGCGGAGCCGCCATCGACTTCGACTGTGGCGACGCCTCCTTGTTCACCGGGGGCCTGAGCTTCACGGATTACTGCGGCACGCTGCGCAGTCGCCATCGTGTCAGTCTCAAACGTGAATACGCTCGTTTTCTCCAAGCCGGCTACCAGCTGGGCCATCAGCGCCTCAGCGAGTGCCTGGAGGAAGCCGCCCCTCTCCTGGCCAACCTGCAGACGAAGTACGGCCACTCCACCACAGCCGAACAGGCTTTCCACATGTTCGCCGAGCAGGCCGCCTGTCTCGACGATCAATCCGTGGTGTTCACCGCCCGCAGTCAGGGACGGCTCGTCGCCGTCTCGGTGATGTACGAGTGGCATGGCAAGCTTTATGCCCGCGCTGCCGGATTCGACTACGAGGCACTCCGCGGCGCCTACGAGTACTTCGGGATCTGCTACTACTTCCCCATCGACTACATGAGCACGCGGGGACTGACCGAACTCCACCTGGGAATCGGGGCGTACAGCGCCAAGGTGAAACGCGGCGCGCGTCTGTCGCCCCTGTGGACGGTCGCGCTCGCGGACGACCCGGCCGATGTCCCGCACCCCGCCCCCGTCGACCTCACGTCGTGGTACACCGACCACGGAGCCGATGCCGTCCAGCCCGGGCTGTGGACATTCCCCTGGACACAACCGCTCCGCACGAACTGAGCACACGCCGGCGATCAGCCGCGCCCGTGCCGACAGGCGGACTTCCCTCTCGGCTCCCTGTGATCCCCGCTCAGGAGACAGCATGTCCTTCACCACCATCACCACCCCGGCCGCCCCCGACCCGGTCGGTGCCTACAGCCAAGGCCGCCGTATAGGCCCCTTCCTGCAGGTCTGTGGCCAGGTGGCCACGGACCCCGCGACCGGCGCGGTCCTTCGAGCCGACGTCGCCGAACAGACCCGACGCGCCCTGAAGCAGGTGGAGGCGGTCCTCGCCGCCGACGGGGCCGGATGGCAGGACGTCCTGATGGTCCGCGTCCATCTCGCCCACGACGACGACTTCGAGGCCATGGACGCCGCCTACCGCGATGTCCTCGTCGAGCCGTTCCCCGCGCGCACCACCGTTACCGTCGGCCTTGCCCCCGGAGCGCTCGTCGAAGTGGACGCGCTCGCGGTCCGTCCGTGACGGCCGACGGCCGGCGTCCGACGACAGGGCTGTCATGTCCACACCTCGACCGGGTGGGGGTGACCTGGTGACCGGCTCACTCGGCGAGCGTGCGTCAGGCAGTCGGCCGGTCGGGGAAGACCCCGCGGGCTTCGCCGACGCCTGGCCCGGCCTGGAGCGAATCCCCGGCCATCCGGCAGCCCATGTGGGGCGTGGAGCCGCAGAACGCCTGGGCGAGGCGCTGGCCCGGCTGAGCGTCAAGCGGGTCCTGGTGGTGCACGGCCGGACCTCCTATGAGCGCTCGGGCGCCCACCGGTTCGTCACGGCCCTGTCGGCGCGGCACGAGGTGGAGCACTTCGACGGTGTGCGGCCCAACCCGGGCATCGAGCAGATCAGGGCCGGGATCACCACCATGCGGCGCTTCGGACCCCAGGCGGTGATCGGCATCGGCGGCGGCAGCAGCCTCGACGTGGCCAAGGCGATCGCGGTGTTGGCAGTGCAGCGGCGGAGCCCCGAGGAGTGCCTGCGGCACCCCGAACTCATCACCGAAGTCCGCCGGTGCGCCCTCGTGCTGATGCCCACGACCGCGGGCTCCGGAAGCGAGATGACACGGTTCGCCACTGTCTACATCGAAGGGCACAAACATTCCCTCGACGTGGACCAAGCCAGAGCCGACCTGGTCCTCGTCGACCAGGACCTCACCGAATCACTGCCGCTCGGGGACTCCGTCTCGGCCGGTCTGGACGCGCTGAGCCAGAGCATCGAGTCGTACTGGTCCGTCGCGGCGACGCCGGTCTCGCAGGCGCTGGCACTGGAGGCGCTGGACAAGCTGCTGCCCGCGCTCGCCCGCGCGGCGGATACCGGTGCCTTCACGGATCCACGGGTACGCACCGAACTGGCTCACGGCGCCTCCCTGGCGGGCGCAGCGATCGACATCAGCCGCACCACGGCGGCACATGCCCTGTCGTACGACCTGACGGTGCGCCTCGGTCTCGCCCACGGCACGGCCGTGGCCTTGCATCTGCCCTGGCTACTGGAGCGCCACGCCGAGGTGAGCGATCCGGACTGCCGGCATCCGCAGGGCTCCGCGGCCGTGCGCGACGCGGTGGCCGACATCGAGAACATCGCGCACAGCCAAGCCGGGCGCGGCGTAAGGCAGTTGACTGAACAACTCCTGGCCTTGGCCGGCCGGCCGAGCAGGATCGAGCAACTCGCCCTGCCCGCGGACCGTTGGCTTGCCCCCATGACGGCGGCTCTCGCTTCCGGCCGAAGCGCCAACAACCCCTGCGTGCTGACCGTGGCCGACGTGCTGCCGCTCCTTGGCTGACCGGGGCCGCAGAAGACCGGCCGCCGACGCGCCGGGACCTCTTCGGCGGAGCAGGCTTCTCCCAGGGGCTCACTCCGGTGACAAGTGGTGGCCCCAGGCACCGAGAACTGCGTCGAGCAGACGGCGGTGGGTCCCGATCCAGTCGACGGGCAAGTCGATGGGGACCCGTACGGACGCCATCGGCGGACGGTGTTCCCCTCGTCATCCGAGAACAGAGCCAGATCCAGCTGCCCGACGTCCCGCACGTCGCCTCCCCATCCCGATGAGGCGATCTTGGTGCACGTCCGGTCAACAGGCCGGCGACTTCCACCAGGGCGGCCTTCCACCCTGGACTCTGCGTCGGCCCGGGTGCGCCGGGGCAAGCCCATCCACGGTGTGGATGGGACGGATACGGGATTCGGATCACGCGGAGGATGGTGCGGGGCCCCCGGACCGCTCATAGTCGTCCCTACCGCACGCCGCTGTCCGGACCAGCCGCCGGCGTGCGGCCGCCCTCAGCATGCCGTGCGCCGCAGGCGCCCGTGAAAGGCATGCCCGCTCCCGCACGCCGTCCCCTGGAGTCGCCATGCCCGGTTCCGTTCCGACGCCGTCCGCCACCGCGGTCGACGACCCCGCTCCGTCACCCGTCGCCGTCTCGGGCCCGGCGCATCTGCTGCGCCTGACCTTGCTGATGGCGGGCAGCTGTCTGCCGATCCTGGGGGCGGTGCTGATCGCCCCGGTGCTGCCGAAGATGCAGGACCACTTCGCCTCGACCCCGGGGGCCAAGGCGCTGGTGCCCCTCGCGCTGACCGTTCCCGCGCTGTCACTGGCCCTGCTGGCCCCGTTCGCCGGGGTGATCGTGGACCGGCTCGGCCGCAAGCGCCTGCTGATCGTGGCGACCGTCCTGTACGCCGTGTTCGGAACGGCACCGCTCTGGCTGGACTCTCTGGGCGCGATCATCGCCGGCCGTGCCCTGGTCGGCGTCACCGAGGCCGCGATCATGACCTGCTGCACGACGCTGATCGGCGACTACTACTCCGGGCACCAGCGGGTGAAGTACCTCGCCCTGCAGACCATGTGTGCCTCGGCGTCGGCGACCGTCTTCTTCGTGGTCGGCGGTGCCGCCGGCGCGGCGGGCTGGCGCGTGCCTTTCTGGATCTACGCCGTGAGCCTGGTAATCGCCCCGCTGATGGCCGGCGCTCTGCCCAGCCCGGCGGCCCGCGCGACCGCCGACGGGCCCCCGGCCGAGGCCACGGCTGAAGCCACGGCCGAGACCACGACCCGTCGTCCGTTCCCCTGGCGACCGCTGGCGGGGATCTGCGCCCTCACCTTCTTCGGAGCGATGGTCTTCTACACGGTCCCGGTGGAGATGGCGTACCTGCTCGACGACCTCGGCGTGGAGAACACCGGTGTGATCGGCCTGGCCACCGCGATCGCGAGTGCCGCGACGGTGGCCGGAGCGGTCGTGTTCGCCCGGCTGAAGCGCTCCCCGGACCCGATGCTGCCCGCCGTCTTCACGGTCTGCGCCGCCGGTTTCGGGGTGATGTTCCTCGCCGGCGACGCGCCGCTGCTGGTCGTCGGGGCGGTGGTCAACTGCCTGGGCACGGGCATGCTGCTGCCCGCCCTTCTGACCAGTGCCATGTCCCGTCTGGCGTTCGAGGACCGCGGCCGCGGCACGGGGCTGTGGATGGCGGCCTTCTTCGGCGGTGAGTTCGTCTGCCCGCTGGTGCTGCTCGCCCTGGAGCCGGCGGTCGGCAGTCTCGCGGGTGCGGTGGGCCTGCTGGGCCTGGCCGCAGCGGTCGTCGCGGCGGGGCTGTGGGGTGCCCTGCGCCGCGCGGGCGCCGCGGATCCCCGGCCGCTGCCGGAGCAGCCGGCCTGAGGCCGCGGAACCTGACGGGCCGGGCGTACCGCCAGGGCGGTGCCCCGGACCCGTCACGCGTGTCGAACACCCCTGGAATGCGATGGGGTGTCGCCGGTCGCCGGCTGCCGCCGGGGCCACATCAGAGCCGGCCCGGTGCCGTCCCCGCGCCCCGTACGACGGACACGGCCTCGTCCGCACCGTGGATCTTCAGTGTCGCGCCCACCTCCGTGGCCTTCTGCCGCAGCCAGATGTGGGCCGCGTCCTGGGTGTGCACCGGGTGCCACCACATCGCCTCCTGTACCGGTACCGCCTCGAAGGGACAGGGCAGGACGCGCACCGCGGCGGAGCGGACCGCCTTGCGGGCCAGACGCTCCTGGATCATCGCGACCCGGCGGGTGCCCTCGATCATGTGCGGCAGCAGCTGGAAGGTCTGGACGGACACCTCCACCTGGGGGCTGATGCCGAGCATGCTCAGCTGGCGGGCGGCCGGAGCGTCGTAGGGGCGCTGGTAGACGGCCCAGGGCAGGCGGGCCAGCTGGTCGAGCGTGAGTTCGTGGCCGATCTCGGGGTGGTCGTCCGCGACCAGGCACAGCCAGCGGTCCTGGTGGAGGTCGACGGCGGGGAAGCCGTCGATGACGCCGTGCGGCATCAGCAGTCCGTCGACGGTGCTCAGCAGGGCGGCGGTGTTCTCCACGACGGAGGGCGCCGGGTGCTGGAAGGTGAGCCGGATGCCGGGCGCCTCCTGGTGCAGGACCCGGGCGAGCGCGGCGCCGAACACGGCCGCGCCGTAGTCGGAGGCGAGCAGGGTGAACTCACGGGTCTCCGCCGCCGGGTCGAATTCCGCCTGGCTGGAGAAGACGCGCTCGAGCAGGTCGCACGCGGTGGCGCTGCGGTCCCGCAGGGCCACACCGAGCGGTGTCAGCTCGTAGCTGTTGCCGGTGCGGGCGAGCAGTTCGTCGTCGAAGTGGCGGCGCAGCCGGGACAGCGCCGCGCTCATCGCGGGCTGGCTCAGTCCGATGCGCTCGCCGGCCCGGGTGACGTTGCGCTCCTCCAGCAGCGCGCGGAGGGCGACCACCAGGTTGAGGTCGAGTCGGGACAGGTTCACCGGGCACCACCTAGGTGAGCGAGAGCCATCCATGGCATGGATTCGACGCATCCACAGGATTGATTTCCGTGATTTGCCGATGGGGGTCAGAGTAGACCGCAACCCAGCAGGAGGAAATCTGATGGCAACGCTCGCGCAACCGGCCGGCCCGTTCGCGCTCGGCACGTTCTCCGCTCCGGGCGGGGGGCCGTTCCCCGGTCTCCTGTCCGAGGGCCGGGTACTCGACCTGAGCAGAGCCCTGGACCGGACACCCTCCGGATTGCGTGCCGTACTGGAACGGTGGGAGGAGACCCTCCCCGTCCTGCGCGACCTGGCGGACGACGACTCCCTCGACTGGCGGCCGCTGGACGGCCTGCACGTGCACGCCCCGCTGGAGCCCCGCCAGATCTTCCAGTCCGGCGCCAACTACCGCCAGCACGTGATCGACCTCGAGGTCGCCCACCGCTCCGCCGACGACCCGCGCACCGTCGAGGAGGCGCGCGCCGAGATCGCCGCGATCATGGACCGGCGGGCCGCCGAGGACCTGCCGTACGTGTTCATCGGCCTGCCCAGCACCATCGCGGGCCCGTACGACGACGTCGTGCTCCCTTCCTGGGCGAGGAAGCCCGACTGGGAGCTGGAGCTGGCGGCCGTCATCGCCAAGCCCGCCTACCGGGTCTCCGTCGAAGAGGCCCTGGAGTACGTCGCCGGCTACACGATCGCCAACGACCTCACCGACCGCGCCACCGTCTTCCGCCGGGACATGCCCGCCATCGGCACCGACTGGCTGCGCTGCAAGAACGCCCCCGGCTTCACCCCGCTCGGGCCCTGGATCGTTCCCGCGGAGTCCGTCGCCGACCTGGGTGACCTGCGGGTCACGCTGAAGCTGAACGGCGAGACCATGCAGGACGAGTCCACCAAGGACATGCTCTTCGGCGTCGCGCGGCTGGTGTCGTACATCTCGCAGACGTCCCGGCTCCTGCCCGGCGACCTGGTGCTGACCGGCAGCCCGGCCGGCAACGGCATCCACTGGGGGCGGCTGCTGCGCGACGGCGACGTCATGGAGGGTTCCATCACAGGACTGGGCGTGCAGCGCACCCGCTGTGTGGAGGAAACGCGATGAGCCTCGATCGCAACGACCCGGAGGGCGCGATCGCGGAGGCGGCCAAGGCGTACTCCAACTGGGGACGCTGGGGTGGGGACGACGTACTCGGCACGCTGAACTTCCTCGACGAGGCCAAGCGGCGCGAGGGCGCGGCGCTCGTGCGCCGAGGCGTCAGTTTCTCCCTGTCGCAGCGGTTCGACATGAACGGCCCGCAGAAGGGCTGGCGCCGGCGGACCAACCCGGTGCACACCATGCTCGACACCGGCACCGACGCCGCCCTCGGCAACCAGGGCTTCCCGCACGGTATCGGCGGCGCGGACGACGTGATCGCGATGCCGCTGCAGTGCTCCACCCAGTGGGACGGCCTCGGGCACATCTTCGACCACGGCAAGGCCTGGAACGGACGTGACGCGGAGAAGGTCGTCACCTCCGACGGCGACCTGGTCACCGGCATCGAGCACATGGCCCCGTACGTGGCCGGTCGCGGCGTACTGCTGGACGTGGCCCGGGTCATCGGTGACGACGACGGTGAGCCGGAGCTGCCGGACGGTTTCGCGATCACCGCGGAGCACCTGACCGCGACCGCCGAGGCCCACGGTGTGAGCGTCGGCCGCGGCGACATCGTCCTCGTCCGCACCGGACAGCTCGCCCGCGCCCGGCGCGACGGCTGGGGCGACTACGCGGGCGGCCCCGCGCCCGGACTGTCGTTCACCACCGCCGGCTGGCTGTACGGCACCGAGATCGCCGCGATCGCCACCGACACCTGGGGTTTCGAGGTACGGCCGAACGAGTTCGAGAACGCCTTCCAGCCGCTGCACCAGGTGGTCATCCCCAACATGGGCCTGCTGATCGGCGAGATGTGGGACCTCGACGCCCTCGCCGCGGACTGCGCCGCCGACGGCGTGTACGAGTTCTGGCTCACCGCCGCTCCGCTCCCCATCACCGGCGCCGTCGGCTCCCCCGTGAACCCCGTCGCCGTCAAGTAGCCCGAGCAGCCCACAGCTCAAGCAGCCCGCTCGGCTCCCGGCCGCCGGACGCGTCCCTCCCCGGACATCGACGACGCATCCGCCAGGCCCGCCCCTCGCATCATCCCTGACCCGCGCTCCCAGCGGGCGGGAGCCGCACCCCCGCCGCCCGAAGCCGCGCGGCCCAACCCCGGGAGGTATCCCCGACATGGCTGACAGCCTCACCCTCACCCAGCCTCCGGCTGCGGGCACCCCCACCGTCCTGGTCATCGGCGGAGGCACCTCCGGAAACGCCCTGACGGTCCTGCTGCGCCGGGCCGGGATCGCCGTCGACCTCGTCGAGGCGAGCCCCGACTGGAAGGCCTCCGCGGGATCCGGCATCACCCTTCAGGGCAACGCGCTGCGCGTACTGCGCGAGGTCGGCGTCCTCGAAGGCATCGAGAAGGACGGATACGCCGCCGACGGCGTCGCCGTCCTCGCCCCCGACGGCACCGTGCTGCACGCCCACGAGGAACTCCGCACCGGCGGCGACGACCTGCCCCCTCACATCGGTATGCAGCGGCCCAGGCTCCAGCAGCTCCTCATCGACCAGGTGCGCGCCTCGGGCGCCGACGTCCGCCTCGGCACCACGGCCACCGCCCTCCAGCAGGACGGGGCGGGCGTGGACGTCACCTTCTCGGACGGCACGAGCCGCCGCTACGACCTGGTCGTCGGAGCCGACGGACTGCACTCCGCCACCCGCTCCATGATCGGCATCACCGACAGGCCCGAGCCCACCGGAATGGGCATCTGGCGCGCCCCGGCGCCCCGCCCGGCCGGTGTCCGCCGCACCGAGATGATGTACGGCGGCCGTTGTTTCATCGCCGGGTACTGCCCGACCAGCGAGGACACGGTCTACACGTACCTCGTCGAACCGGCCCGCGACCGGGCCTCGCTGGACCCGGACGCGTACGCCGACGAGATGCGGGCGCTCAGCGAGGGCTACGGCGGCGCGTGGGAGGAGCTCCGCGCCGCGTTCACCGACCCGAAGGCCGTCAACTACACCTGCTTCGACCGGCACCTGGTGGACGGTCCGTGGCACCGCGGCCGGGTCGTGCTCGTCGGGGACTCCGCCCACGCCTGCCCGCCCACCTTCGCCCAGGGTGCCGCGATGTCCCTGGAGGACGTCCAGGTCCTCGCCGAGCTGCTGACCGGCCGGGACGACTGGGACGACCGGCTCCTCACCGACTACCACGCCAGACGGCTGCCCCGGGTACGCATGGTCGTCGACGCCTCCGTCCAGCTCGCCCAGTGGCTGCTCGACGGGGTGCGCGACGCGGACGTGCCGGGGCTGATGCACCGCACCCTGAGCGCGCTGAAGGAACTCCCGTGACCGACCTGACCGACCTCACCGACCCTCCGCCGATACCGACGATCGACGTCCACGCCCACCTGCTGCTCCCGGAGGTCGAGGAGGCCGTCGCCGGTCAGCCCGGCCTCGCCGAGGCCCGCGACCTCGACACCCGCCGCAACGGGCCGGCGGCCCTCGCCGTGAACGGTCCCATGGTGGGCGCGCGCGTGCCGAGGCTGACGGACGTGACCGTGCGCCTGGCGGCCATGGACACGGCCGGCGTGGACGTACAGCTGGTGAGCCCGTCCCCGTCGCACTACCACTACTGGGCCGGGCCCCGGCTGGCCGAACGGGTGTGCCGGCTGGCCAACGAGGGGACCGCCGATCACTGCGCCAAGGCCCCCGACCGGCTGCACGGCCTCGGCCTGATCCCCCTGCAGCACCCCGGCCTCGCGGTCGCTCTGCTCGACCACGCGCTGGACCTGGGACTGCGGGGCGTGGAGATCTCCTCGCACGCGCCGGGGCCGGGCGGAACACGGGAGGTGGAGCTCTCCGACCCGCGGCTCGCGCCCTTCTGGGCGCGCGCGGAGGAGACCGGCGCCCTGGTCTTCCTGCACCCGTTCGGCTGCACGCTCGACGAGCGCCTGGACCAGTGGTACCTGTCCAACACGGTCGGCCAGCCCACCGAGAACGCCGTCGCCCTCTCGCATCTGATCTTCTCCGGCGTCCTGGACCGCCATCCGGGCCTGAAGCTGATCGCCGCGCACGGCGGCGGCTACCTCCCCACACACATCGGCCGCTCCGACCACGCCTGGGGCGCCCGTCCCGACGCCCGGGACTGCGCCCATGAGCCGAGCAGCTATCTGAAGCGGCTGTACTTCGACTCCCTCGTCCACGACCCGCACGTGCTGCGGGAGCTGGTCCGCGCCGCCGGACCGGGCCGGGTCCTGCTCGGCTCCGACTACCCCTTCGACATGGGCACCGAGGACCCGCTGGGCGCGCTGCGCGCCGCGGACCTCCCCGACGCCGACTTCCACGCCGTGCGCGGCGGCAACGCCACCGCCCTGCTCAATCCCGCCTGACCGAGGACTCCCCCATGGCCAACCGTCTGCTCACCCATCTGCGGCACGTCGACCTCGCTGTGCCCGACTACGACAAGCAGCTCGACTTCTACGCCGGCGTCTGGGGCCTGACCAAGGTCGCCGAGGACTCCGGTATCTCCTTCCTCGCCGCCGAGGGCAGCCCCGAACAGTACGTCGTACGGCTGCGCAAGGCCGACGAGAAGCGCCTCGACCTGGTCTCCTACGGGGCGGGCAGCCCGGCGGACGTCGACGCCCTGGCCGAGCGACTCCTCTCCCAGGGCGTGCGGTTGATCTCTCAGCCGGGCAAGATCGACACCCCGGGCGGCGGTTACGGCTTCCGCTTCTTCGACGTCGACGGCCGCACCGTCGAGGTCTCCGCCGACGTGGAGGCGCGGCAGCACCGCAGGGTCGAGGAGAAGGAGTCGATCCCGGTCCGCCTGTCGCACGTGGTGCTCAACTCCCCCGACCTGAACAGGACCCGTGAGTGGTACGAGCGCCACCTCGGCTTCCGTCTCTCCGACACGCTCAGCTCGCCGCACATGGGCGAGGTCATGCACTTCATGCGGATCAGCAACCAGCACCACTCGATGGCCATCGCGCAGTGCCCGCACACCTCCCTGCACCACATCTCCTTCGAGATGCGCGGCCTGGACGAGTACATGCGCGGCTCCGGCCGCGTGATGCGGGCCGGCTTCCGCAAGATCTGGGGCCCCGGCCGGCACATGGCGGGCGACAACACGTTCACGTACTTCCTCGACCCGCACGGCAACACGGTCGAGTACACCACCGAGCTGGAGGAGCTGGACGAGGACACCTGGCACCCCCACGTGTACGACTTCTCCAGGCCCGAGGTCACCGACCAGTGGGGCACCGCGAACCCGATGAACGAACTGGTCGCCAAGGAATCGTTCAACGACGTGGACCGCGGCGTGTTCGTCGCCCCGCCGGTCTGACCGCCCGACTGACTCCCACTGGCAAGGTCCCTGGTCACCGGGGGCGCGGCGATCTCCTTTCATGCCCTGAGCGCCCGCCCGTGCCCCCGGTCCTCCGTGCC